>NZ_JBQQBX010000023.1:0-162279 GCF_052245475.1 Streptomyces sp. 7N604
GCGGAACGGGTGGGCACAAACCGGCCACCGGGCCGCACCCGGCGACGGTGCGCCACCCCTGCCGGGAGCTCCCGCCCCGTACGCGGCTGCACGCCGGTGGCCACATTGTGCCCACCCTCCCCCATAGCCTGAACGGCATGGTGGGACCCCCATCGCCCCGCGGAACGCATGCCCACAACGTGGGGGCTAGGAGCGCAGCTCCGTTATCGCCAGGCGCTCTGCCGCGCGCTCCAGCAAGGGCCCGGCATCGGCGATGCAGACGGCCGGGTCAGGCTCCAGGTCCGTCAGGGCGTACGCGCGGGCGATGCCCGCGGCCTCCAGCGCCTCGTCGGACAGGACGCGGCGCCCGCACACCGCGACCACCCGCCGCCCACCCGCCCGCGCCGCCGCCGCGACCCCCGCCGGGGCCTTCCCGTGCAGCGTCTGCTCGTCGAGCGAGCCCTCACCCGTGATGACGAGGTCCGCCCGCTCCAGTGCCGCCGCGAAGCCCAGAACGTCGAGCATGACCTCGATGCCCGGCCGGAAGCTCGCGCCGAGCCCGATCAGGGCGCCGTAGCCGATGCCGCCCGCCGCTCCCGCGCCGGGCGACTGCGCGTACGCCGCGGCCTCCGGCCCGATCGCCTGCTCCAGAACACGCGCGTAGTGAGCGAGCGAGGCGTCCAGCAGCTCGACGTCCTCCTCGCTCGCGCCCTTCTGCGGGCCGTAGACCGCCGCGGCGCCCTTCGGCCCGGTCAGCGGGTTGTCGACATCGCTCGCGAGGACGATCTCCGTATCGGCGATCCGCGGGTCGAGGCCGGAGAGGTCGGCGGTGGCGAGCTCGCGGAGCGGGCCGCCGCCGGGCGCGACCGGCTCGCCGTCGCGGTCGAGGAAGCGCGCGCCGAGCGCGGCGAGCATGCCCGCGCCGCCGTCCGTCGTCGCGCTGCCGCCGACGCCGAAGACGATCGTGCGCGCGCCCGCGTCCAGCGCGGCCCGCAGCAGCTCGCCCGTGCCGTACGTGGTCGCCGTGAGCGGCGTGAAGACGCCGGCGGGCAGGCGCTGGAGCCCGGAGGCCTCCGCCATCTCGACGACGGCGGTGCCGTCGCGCAGCGCGTACGCAGCCATGAGCGGGATGCCGAGCGGACCGGTGACCTGTACCTCGCGGCGCTCGAACCCGGCGGCGACCGCGGCGTCGACCGTCCCGTCGCCACCGTCGGCAACGGGCAGCGACTCGACGCGGACGCCAGGGGCCACCCGCCGCAGCCCGGCGGCGACGCGCTCGGCGACCTCTACGGCCGTGAGCGAGCCCTTGAACTTGTCCGCGGCGATCAGCACGCGCCCGGTTTCCTTGACTGCTGCGTCCGCCACTTACTACCCCTCGCTATCGAACACGCGGTCGCGCCGCTGCGACCCTATCCGGAGGTGAGCCGCACTGCCCAGCGTGAACGGGGCGAACCAGAGCGGTCCGCCGGTGCCGGGCGCGGGCGCTAGGCTCGCGGCCGTGACCATCGACGACTACGCCACATACATCGCCGGACTGCCGAGAGTTCTCGCCGGTGCGGGCGTCATCTTCCGCGACGCGCGGGGCCGGATCCTGCTGGTGGAGCCGAACTACCGGAACGACGGGAAGTGGATCCTGCCCGGCGGCACCGTGGAGTCCGACCACGGCGAGACACCGCGGCAGGGCGCGCGGCGCGAGGCGGCGGAGGAGATCGGACTCGACGTCGAGCTCGGGCCGCTGCTCGCCGTCGACTGGGTACCCGGGCCCGCCAGGCCTCCGCTGGTGTCGTACCTCTACGACGGCGGAGTGCTCGACGAGGCCCAGCTCACCGCCATCCGCCTCCAGGAGGCCGAGCTGCTGTCCTGGCAGCTGGTGCACCCGGACGCGGCCTACGGCTATCTCGACGGCGGGCTCGGGCGCCGCGTCCGCGCCGCGCTCGGCGCGCTGGCGGGCGGCACGGGTCCGGCGGAGCTGGAGAACGGATACCCGCCGCTCGGCGTCGCGTCCCGCTAGCGACGCGCAGAGCGGCGCCGGACAGCGGCAAGGCTCCGGAAAGCCGCTCGCCCCCGGCCCTCCCCCGTGCGTACGCTCGCCGCATGAGCAGCGGCGAGACGAGCGCGCGGAACGGCTCCCGGCAGCCCCTCGTGGCGGTCCTCAGCGGTGCCGGGATCTCCACCGACTCGGGGATTCCCGACTACCGCGGTCCGAACGGCCTGTGGCGGCGTGATCCGGAGGCCGAGAAGCTCGTGACGTACGAGTACTACATGTCCGACCCGGAGATCCGCCGCCGCTCCTGGCAGATGCGGCGGAACAGCCCGGCACTCCGCGCACAGCCCAACCCTGCGCACCGCGCGGTGGCCGAGCTGGAGCGCTCAGGGGTGCCGGTCCGGGTGATCACGCAGAACGTCGACGGGCTGCACCAGCTCGCCGGGCTCCCGCCCCGCAAGGTGCTGGAGCTGCACGGAACGGCGCGGGCCGTGATGTGCACGCGCTGCACGGCGCGCTCGGAGATGGCCGAGGCCCTCGGCCGGGTGGCGGCGGGCGAGGACGACCCGCCGTGCCGGGAGTGCGGCGGAATCCTCAAGTCGGCGACGGTGATGTTCGGCGAACGGCTCGACCCGGACGTGCTGGCCCAGGCCATGGCCATCGCCCAGGCGTGCCAGATCTTCATCGCGGTGGGTACGAGCCTCCAGGTGCAGCCGGCCGCCTCGCTGGCCGGTTTGGCGGCGGAGCACGGCGCACGGCTGATCATCATGAACGCCGAGCCGACGCCGTACGACGATGTGGCGGACGAGGTGGTGCGCGAGCCGATCGGGACGGCCCTGCCCGCCCTCCTGGAGCGGCTTCTCCCCTGACCCGCCGTCCCCCGCTCCCCCCGGATACCGCTGGCTGGGGGAGCACGCTGCAGCCCGAGTTCTCCACGTGGCTTAAGGCTTGAGCACGATCTTGCCGCGGGTGTGGCGCCTTTCGATCGCGGGCGTCGGCGAGCACGAACTCGGCGTGACTCGCCCGCCCGTGGGTGAACCCGAGAACCTCGTCGCCCACCGCGAAGTCCCCGACGCCTACGCCCAGTTCGGCAACGACTCCGGCGAGGTCACTGACCTGTCTTGAGCAATCCCTCGAGGGAGCCCGTCCCGGACTCGAAGTCGAGGAGGCGGCGCTTGCGGTCGAGCCCGCCGCCGTAGCCGGTGAGGCTGCCTCTCGCGCCGACGACCCGGTGGCAGGGGACGATGATCCCGATGGGGTTCCGGCCGTTCGCGAGGCCGACGGCGCGCGATGCGGACGGGTTCCCGAGGCGGTCGGCCAGCTGCCCGTACGAGACCGTCGCGCCGTACGGGATCCGGCGCAGGACCTCCCAGACGCGCTGCTGGAAGGGCGTGCCGTCCAGGCGGAGAGGCAGGTCGAAAGCGGTCAGCTCTCCCGCGAAGTAGGCCCTCAGCTGGCGTACGGCCTCGGCGAAGGGCGCGTCGTCGGGGGTGCCGAAGGTGTCCTCCGGGGGCCGGTGCCGCTGCTCGGTCATGTAGAGACCGCTGAGGACCCCGCCTGTGGCGACCAGCGTGAGCGGGCCGAGGGGGCTGTCGACGACGGTGTGGGTGCGCTCGGGCATGGCGTGCTCCTCGACGGTCGGATCGTCGACCGGGCAGATCGCCGGTCAGACGGCGGGCAGGTGGTTGATGGGGTGGTCGTCCGTCGCCCACAGATACTGGACGGCGTACGCCCGCCAAGGCCGCCAGGCCGCGGCCCGCGCGGTGAGGGCGGCAGGCGTCGACGGCAGACCGAGCTCCTGGGCGGCGCGCCGCAGCCCGAGATCGGTCGGGAGGAAGGCGTCGGGGTCGCCCAGTGCGCGCATGGCGACCACCTCGACCGTCCAGGGTCCGATCCCGGGCAGCGCGGCGAGCCGGGCTCTGGCCTCGTCCCAGTCGCTGCCCGCGCCGAGGTCGATGTCCCCGGCGGCGAGGGCCTCGACGAGCCTGGTGAGCGTGGTACGGCGGCTGCGGGGCAGGGCCGGCTGCCCGGGGTCGAGGGCGGCGAGCTGCTCGGGGCCGGGGAAGAGGTGGGTCAGTCCGCCCGCGGGGTCGTCGACGGGCTCGCCGTGCGCGAGGACGAGGCGGCCCGCGTGCGTACGGGCGGCTGCCGTCGACACCTGCTGGCCGAGGACGGCCCGCACGGCGAACTCCGCGGCGTCGACCGTCCGCGGCACCCGGCGGCCGGGGTCCTTGTCGACCAGCGGCGCGAGCAGCGGATCCGTCCTGAGCAGCTCGTCCACCGCCACCGGATCGGCGTCGAGGTCGAGCAGGCGGCGGCACCGGCTGATCGCGATGGTGAGGTCGCGCAGGTCGGTGAGGGCCAGCCGGCAGGCGATGTGGTCCGGCTGGGGGCGCAGCGCGACGACCCCCTGCCCGTACGGCAGCCGCAGCGTGCGCCGGTACGCCCCGTCGCGCCACGCCTCGACCCCGGGGACGGCGGTGGCGACGAGGTGCCCGAAGAGGTTGTCGGGGGAGAGCGGGGCCCGGTAGGGCAGGCGCAGCGAGATCGTCCCGGTCGCGGCCGTGGCCGCCGTACGACCGTCGCCGCTCGTACCGCGCGCGGCGCGGGCGCGCAGCTCGCTCGGCGAGAGGGCGAAGACTTCGCGCACGGTGTCGTTGAAGGTGCGGATGCTGGAGAAGCCGGCGGCGAAGGCGATCTCCGCCATGGGGAGTTGGCCGGTCTCGATGAGGAGCCGGGCGGTCTGCGCGCGCTGTGCACGGGCGATCGCGAGCGGGCCCGCGCCCAGCTCGGCCAGCAGCTGCCGCTCGATCTGCCGCGCGCTGTACCCGAGCCGCCCGGCGAGCCCCGGCACCCCCTCCCGGTCGACCACGCCGTCGGCGATCAGCCGCATCGCGCGGGCGACGAGATCGGCGCGCTCGTTCCACTGCGGGGAGCCGGGGCTGGCATCGGGCCTGCAGCGCTTGCAGGCCCGGAACCCGGCCTGCTGCGCTGCGGCCGCGCTGGGATAGAAGCGCATGTTCTCGACCTTGGGCGGCACGACCGGACAGCTCGGGCGGCAGTAGATGCCGGTGGTCAGGACGGCGGTGAAGAACCAGCCGTCGAAGCGTGCGTCCTTCGCCTGGACGGCGCGTACGCACCGGTCGGTGTCGGTGTGCATGGGTCCAAGCATCGGGTACGGGGAGTGGGCGGGGCTGGCGAGAATCCGACATCGATGTCGAACGAGCGCTGTGCATCGGGTGTGATCCGATTGCGGCAAACGGGAGACCGGTGGGGTGCTGATCTGCATCATGTGTGCGGTGACGCACTACGCCGAGATGCTCCTGGCCGATGACACATCCGTACGCCTGGAGCTGGCTCCCGTGGGCATACCGCCGGAACCGGGAGTCGCGCAAGCGGTTGGCGCCCGCCCCGCGGGCCCGCCGGCCCCTGCGGACACCGCTGGTCAGGATCTGCCCGACGGCATCGCCGGCGCGGTCCCGGCAGGGCGCCGCAGCGAGACCGCAGCGGTTCTCGCCACGGACACGATGCGCTCGGCGCTGCGACCGCTCGGGCCGCTGCTGCAGCAGGTGCACGACTCGGTCGCGACCGCGGCCGACCCGCCCCAGGAGATCAGCGTGCAGTTCGGCGTACACATCGGCCAGGACTTCAAACTCGGGATCGTCGGTGCGAACGGCCAGGCGAGCATGACCATTTCAGCCACCTGGCGGCTGTCCTCGGCTACGGACGCGGCACGCACGGACTGAGCCGTGGAGAACTTCCACACCGCGCCTTTCCTGGCGCGCCCAAGCTCTGTGTCGATCCTGCCCCGGGGTGGTCGCCGCGCCGCCGGATCGGGCGTCCTGCTGCCCGGCGGCCGCCTTCTGACGTGCGCCCATGTGGTCAACAGCGCGCTCGGGAACCGGCCGGAAGACGCGGACGACCCGGCGCCTGCCGCAGTGCGCGTGCTCGTGCTCCACCCGAGCGGCTTCCACGAGACCACGGCCCGGCCCGTGGTCTGGATTCCGCCCGGCCCTTCCTGTACCGCGGGCGCTGTCGAGTGGAGTGGCGACCTGGCCGTGCTCGAGCTGGCCGAGGACCTGCCCGCGACGGTCCTTCCGCCGCGCTGGCAGCCGATGGCCGAGGGACAGACCGTACGAGCTTGGCACGGCGGAGGACATGCTGCCACGGTCGCCGACGGCCGGGTAACCGCGTGCGACGGCAGGACCGGGTATGTCGACGGCATGCCGACCGGGGTGGCGATCGATCACGGGTACAGCGGCGGTCCCCTGTGGTCGGTCGGCGACGCCGCTGTGGTCGGCCTTGTCGCTGCAACGCTGACGCCTCCTCACGACCCCGTCACGGGCGTTCTCCAGCCCTACTCGCCCCAGCATGTCGCCCGCCGCAGCTGGGGCATTCCCTGGCAACGCATCCAGGAGGAACTGGCGCGCGCGGGCGGGGAGTACATCATTGAGGGGCTCGGCCCCAGTGTCCCGGCTCCGCCGGACGCGATCCGGCGCGACCTCGCGGATATCCTCGGCCGCGCTCTGCCCGACCCCGCGCACCGGGCGGACTGCGCACGGACGGTCGCGCAGCGGTGCGGGGCGGCGTACCCGCAGGGCCGCAACCTGCCGTCGGTGGACGAGTTCGCGCGGCTGCTCGCCACCGAGAAGCGGGCCATTCCCGCACTCACCGAAATCCTCCAGGCCACCGCTCCGCGAGCGGTGACGGAGCTGCTCGCCGTCGGACGACTGTCTGACACGGCGACGCTGCTTTCACCCCGCGAACACCGGCAGTTGACGGAGGTCCTCCACACTCTGCCCGAGGATGCGGCGGCGCGCCTCCTCTCGGCCGTACGCGCCGCCCTGCCACTGACCGGGCTGCCTTCGGGGCTGTGCGGGGCCGAGCCGGCCGAGAGCTCCCCGCACTGCTACGGCACCGAACGGTCCGCCCGGATCGCGGCGGTGGTCGAGCACCTGGAGGCCCTGCAGAGGGACAGCCAGCCGGTTCCGGACGGCACGTCCGGAGTCCCGGGTCTGCTGCGCGCCGTCGAGTTCGTGGCCGCCGTTTGCCCACCGCAGCAGCAGAAGGAGCTGCGCAAGTGGAGTGCGGCGACCGCCGGGCGCCTGGGCGTTCATGACTCGGCGCTCAAGGAGCGCCGGGCGGATGCCGAGGAGTGGGCGGCCCGGCAGGACGGGCACCGGCAGGCGGCGGCTCGCGTGCTGGTGCATCTGGCCGCGCACAGCGACCGGGACGGTGCCGACCGGTACCGGGTGCAGATCTGGTGCGACGAGGGAGCAGGGCCGCGCCGCGTCTCCGGCGACCCGGATCGTACGCGCACCGCCCCGGAGGCCGCCGAGGAGATTCTCGGCGTGCTCGAACCGCTCCACCGGGCCGCACCCGACAGCCCCCGTCCCCTCATCGAAGTGCTCGTGGACCGCGATGCGTTGGAACTGCCCGTCGATCAGTGGGAGTGGCCGGGGCCTGCCGGTCTCCTGCCGGGCGTGCTCGGCGCCGAGTATCCGCTCATCGTCAACTGCCCGGAGCTCGTCGAGCGCGGCGGCGAGCGGTACAAGGCCTCGTGGCGGCACCGCTGGCGGCGGCTGGACGACGGGGCGACGGTGCACATCGACCGGTCGACGGGCGGCAAAGACCAGGTGTACGGGCTGCTCATGGAGCGGCTCGACGCGGCACGGGTCAGCATCGACGACGTACCGCCGCAGGCACGCATCGAGATCGTCCAGCTCTGCCTGGCGATGGGTATCCCGGTCGTCCTGTGGGACAGGACGACGGACCCGTCCTCCGATGCCGTCCCGTCCCTGGCGGGCATTCCACCGCGGCGGCTGCCGGAGGCGGTGCGCACCTACCGGGCGAGGCGCCTGCGGCAGCCGCAGCGCTTCGTGGGCCGGCCGGTGCTTGCGTGGGCCGATGCGGACCGCCGGATGCCGCAGCTGGAGCTGGCAGACCCGACCGATCTCTGATCACCCGAGGCATGAATCCGGACGGAGGGTCCGATGACGTCGGAAGCGCAGTGGCGGCTGTTCCGCGGCGACGGCGAGCGCCGTGTGGTGCCCTTACCCGAGGCGCCGCCCTGGCGGCGCTTCAGCGAACGGGCGGCGGACGGCCGCCTGCCGTCGCCGTATCTCATCTCGCGGCAGCACGCGGATGTGGTGAACGCGGCGCTGCATCTGCGCAGGCCGCTGCTGGTCACCGGGCATCCCGGCACCGGCAAGTCGTCGCTGGCGGAGGCGATCGCCCACGAGCTCGGTCTCGGCGATGTGCTGCGGTGGCCGGTCAACAGCCGCTCCACCGTGCAGGAAGCGCTGTACCGGTACGACGCGATCGGGCGGCTCCGGGAGACCACGCTGAGCCGCGACCGGAGCGAGAAAGAGCCCTCCATCGGTGTGTTCGTACGGCTCGGCCCGCTGGGGACGGCGCTGGTGCCGCGTGAGCGGCCGCGTGTGCTCCTGGTCGACGAGTTGGACAAGGGCGACGTGGATCTGCCCAACGATCTCCTCACGGTCTTCGAGGAGGGGGAGTTCGAGATTCCGGAGCTCGCACGACTCCCCGAGAAGGAGTCGATCGTCGAGGTGCTGACCGCGCGGGCCGACGAGCAGGCCACGGTCGTGCGGGGACGGGTGCGTTGCAGCGAGTTCCCGGTCGTGGTCATCACCAGCAATGGGGAACGCGACTTCCCTCCGGCCTTCCTGCGCCGCTGCGTACAGCTGGAACTGCCGGTCCCGGACGAGGACCGGCTCAGGGCGATCGTCACCGCTCACCTCGGCGGGGACGCGATGGCGGAGGTGGACGACCTGTTGCGGGCGTTCCTGCAGCGCCGCGTGCCGGGGCAGCTGGCCACCGATCAGCTGCTGAACGCCGTGTTCCTGCGTGCAGGGGGAGTGGATCTGGACGCGGACGGGCTGCTGGACGCCGTGCTGCACCGGCTGGGCGGGGCGGTGTGAGTACGTGGGGGGCGCGGGCGGGGCTGATCACCGACGTGCGTGCGGTCCTCAGCGACAGCGGCGTCGACCTCTCTCATCAGGAGCTGCTGGACGCCCTGTGGCTGGCCCGCCTCATCCCGGGCGGGGACGGGGACGCCCCGCTGATGCGGGCGGCGAGCCATCGGCCCGAGCTGTCGTTGAATCCGGCACCGGGGTCCGTTCGCCCCCTCGACGCACCGGGGCCGTCACCTCAGCCCGCCGAACCGGCCGGGCCCCCGGAGCCGTCCGGGCCGAGGGGCACGCAGCGGAGCACTCCGGCCCCCTCCGCGCCGGCGCCACCGCCTGCCCCCAGGACCGCAGCGACCGATCTGTACGCGGCCCTGGGAGGACCTGGTCCCGCCCCGTCCGGTCGGCCCCCATCGGAGCCCGCGGGCAAGCGAGCCGTGCCGGTGGTCCTTCCCGAAGGGAAGGCGCTGGGCAGCGAGTTGGCCGTCGGCCGGGCCCTCCGTGCCCTCAAGCAGCACCGGCCCAGCGTGTCCCGGCTGGAGTTCGACGAAGAGGCGACCGCGGCGAGCCATGCGGAGACCGGGCTGCCGTATGTGGTGCTGCGGCCTGCGCGGGAACGCTGGCTGGACCTCGCCCTGGTCGTGGACGACGGCATGTCGATGCTGCTGTGGCAGCGGCTGGCTGCCGAGCTCCGCACGATGATGCAGCGGCTGGGGGCCTTCCGGGTCGTACGGACTTTCGGTCTGCACACGCGCGGAGGCAACGCCCCCCTGGTACGCGGACGGCCCTTCGACCCGGATGCGCCTGCGCTGCCGCCGCAGCTGCTGGCGGATCCCTCGGGCAGGACGCTGGTTCTGGTGCTGAGCGACGGAATGGGCGCGGCGTGGCGGGACGGCAGGATGCACAACGCGCTGGTCCGATGGGCGTGTTGCGGGCCCACCGCGGTCGTGCACGCGCTGCCGCGCCGGCTGTGGAGTGGCTCCGGCCTGCGGGCGGAGCGATGGCATGTCACCAGTCGGCGGCGCGGCTCGGCCAATGTCGACTGGACGGTCTCGGATCCGGTGCTGCCGGCGGAACTGGCGGAGTTCAACGGCCTGCCGGTGCCTGTTCCGGTGCTCGAACCGAGTCCGGGGCCCATGGGGGCGTGGGCTCGTCTCCTCGGCTCGCGTGGCGCCGGTGCGCTGCTTCCGTTGCTCGGCAACCCGGGTCTCCGCCGCTACGCCACGCGTGACCGTTCGGGCATCCGTACCGCCGACGACGAGGTGCGGCAGGTGCAGCACTTCCGGGACGCGGCCTCGCCCGAGGCTTTCCGGCTGGCGGCTCACCTGGCGGCGGTCGCGCCCGTATCCGTACCGGTCATGCGGCTGGTGCAGTCCGCCGTTCCGTGGCGTGCGGACACCGGCCACCTGGCAGAGGTCTTCCTGGGCGGCCTGATGCATCCGGCTGTCGGGTCTCCCGCCAGGAGGCCGCTGCCCCTGCAGCACCGCGTCTTCGACTTCACGGAAGCTGCCCGAGGAGCACTGCTCGACGCGGTCCCGACCGCCGAGCTGATCAATACCGGACGCCACGTCGGGCGGCGGCTCGAACAAGTCGCGGGCCGGTCACCGGATTTCCCTGCCTGGCTCGCCCGATCGGACGGGGCCGAGTCGCTTGCCGCCGGGCAGCGCGCCTTCGCCGGGGTCGGCCGCCATTTGTTGGCACGGTTCGGGGCACCGTCAGGTCCCCATCAGGCCCCGCCGCAAGCGGGGATCCCGGAGTCGCTGGGCCGCTACGAGCTGCGCGGGCCAGCCGGGTCCGGCTCGGACGCGTATCTGGCCGACGGACCCGACGGAGAGCCCGTGCTGGTGCGGTTGGCGAGCCCCTCGGGTTCGCGCTCGGCCGTCAAACGGATTCGTAACCAGGCAGAGGCGCTCCGCCGGATGGACGGCCGCCACGCGCCCCAACTGCTCGGGCAGGGCCTCGATGACGACCCACCGTGGATCGCCGAGGAGATCCTCCTCGATTCCGACGGCTCACCTGCCTCGAGCCTGACGCGTCTCCTCGCCGGCGCGCACGGGGATCTGGATGCCGTCACCGCCGCCAAGATCGGCGCCAGCGTCGCGAACGCGGTGACCCTGTGCCTCGGTCGGCGCATGGTGCACTCCAACCTGACCAGCGACACGGTGTTCGTCGTCGACGGCATCGCCAAGCTCACCGGCTGGGAGACGACGGTCATCGACGGTCGCTCGTCCACGCTGTCCCGCAGGCGGCCTCCTACCGCGGAGAGCAATGTCTTCGCGCTCGGCCTGCTCCTCCTCGCCCTGGGCGGCGGCGCCCCCGACCGGTGGTGGCCCAAGGGCGGCCACAGTCACGCCTTCGCCCTGCCGAGATGGCAGGGGCCGGAGTGGGAACGAGTGCACGCCATCGTTACAGCGTGCCTCCATGCGACACCCGGCTCCCGGCCCACGGCGCAGGAGGTCGCGGAGACCTTCGGGCTCCGGCTCTACGGGAGCGCTCCGCCGCCCCCGCCCGCAGCCAAGTTGATCCTGCCTCCTGAGTTGCCACCGCCCCCGGTCTCGCGGTTCCAGCCCACCAGTGCTCCGGAAGCGGCCACCGAGCCGGGACCGGTGGCGCGCCGCCTCAAGGGATGGGCATCACGACTAGGGATCGGGGAAGCCAGGCCGACGGGCGAGCGCCGCATTACGATGATCCGGTCGCCGCTGCCCACCCCCTACCGCATTGCGGTGGCCGGACTCGACGACCGGGCCGACAGAACCTCGACCGTCGCAGTCCTCGGCTGCGTCCTCGCCTCGGTACGCGCCCACCGGACCATCGCGGTCGACACCGGCCCCACGGCGTCCGCCCTCCGTGGAAGAATGCGTCGGCAGACGCGCGCGTACTTCCACGAAGTGGCGAGCGCGATCCCGGCCTTGGGAACCTACGCGAACATCCGCCAGCTCACCTCACGCAGCCGCTACGGACTCGACGTTCTGGCCCCCGACAGTGCCCTGGGGGATTCCGGTGGCCTGAGCGGCGAGGACTACCGCCGCCTGCTGAGCATGCTCGGCGTGCACTACCCCATCACCCTCATTGACCTGGGCGGCGATCTGTCCGAGCACGCTGTGAGCGGTTCCCTCGGCCCAGGCGGCGGACTCGGCCTCGATCTCGCCGACCAGCTCATCATCGTCACTGCACCCGGACGGGACGGTACGGGCAGCGGATGGTCGACTGTCGACCGGATGCTCTCCTGCGGCTTCGAGAATCTGCTCCGGCAGAGCATCACGGTCGTCACTGGTCACGGCCGGACCTGGGACGAGCGCCCCGTACCCCATGTGGCGGCGCACTGTCGGGCGGTGATCACGGTGCCGCACGACGGGCACCTCGAGACGGACGGCGAGCTGGTCCTCGACCGGCTGCAGCCCCGGACTCTCGACGCATACCTGGAGCTGGCCGCGCTGGTCACCGGGGACAACGGCTGGCCGTAGCCCGGTGCGCGCGCAACCATCCTATGTCAATGAAGGTTGACAAAGCTCGGGCTGTCATCTTAGGTTGACAGCATGGCTGGAGCAGACGCGAGAGAAGCCGTGGACGCGGCCGAGGCCGCCATGAACCGTGATCCCCAGATCGGCCTGCGCGCCGTGGCCGCGCTGCGGCGGCTGGTCGAGCGGCTCGAGGCGCTGCAGGTCGACGGCGCCAGGCGGCAGGGCTGGTCCTGGGAGGAGATCGGAGCTGCGCTGGGCGTGAGCAGGCAGGCCGTCCACAAGAAGCACGCCAGGAGGTAGGTATGTTCGAGCGATTCACCAAGCAGGCGCGCGCGGTTGTGGTGCAGGCGCAGCAGGAGGCCCGGGAACTCGGGCACACCAGGGTCGGCAGCGAGCACCTGCTGCTCGGCGTGGTGTCGCAGCCCGGCGCGCCGGGTACGGCCGCGCTGGACCGCCGGGGCATCACCGCCGAGACCTGCCTGGCGGCGGTCGCGGCCGTCGTCGGCCGGGGCGGCAGCGGGATCGGGACCGATGACGCGGAGGCCCTGAAGGCGTTCGGCATCGACCTGGATGAGGTGCGCAGCCGCGCCGAGGACACCTTCGGGCCCGGCGCCCTCGACATGCCGCCGCACCGGGAGGAACCCGGGCCGCGGCGGATCCTGCCCTTCCGGCGGCGCCGGCGGAGCGGTGGCCGCGAACGCGCGGGGCACATCCCGTTCACCCCGCGCGCCAAGCGGGCGTTGGAGCGGTCCTTGCGCGAGGCGCTCGCGATGAAGCACCGTCACATCGGCGCCGAACACGTACTGCTGGGGCTGCTGGATCCGGAGGACCGGCTTACGGCGGGGGTGCTGCGGCGGCTGGGCACGGATCCCGAGGCCGTACGGGCGGATGTCCTCGCGGACTTGGGGCGGGCGGCGTAAGCGCATGCTCGGGGCGGCTGTTCGGCAAGCCCTGACGCCGCCTCAGGTGCGCGCGGCCACGCGCAGCCTGCGCCACACCGCCCGCGCCGCGTTGTGGCCGCACATGCCGTGTACCCCCGGCCCCGGGGTGGTCGCCGCGGAGCACAGGAACACCGCCGGGTGGGCGGTCGCGTATGGGACGCGGGCGAGCTTGGGGCGCAGCACCGACTGGAGGCCGTCGAAGGCGCCGCAGGCGATGTCGCCGCCGACGTAGTTGGCGTTGCGGTCCGCCAGCTCGGCAGGGCCTGCGACGGCGCGGGCGAGCACCAGGTCCCGGAACCCGGGCGCGAAGCGCTCGATCTGACGCTCAATCACGTCGGTCGCGTCGCCGTCCCAGCCATTCGGGACGTGGCCGTACGCCCAGAAGATGTGCTTGCCCTCGGGAGCGCGGCCCGGATCGGCGACCGTCGGCTGGGCGGTGATCAGGAACGGCACCTCGGGCGCCTGGCCGCGCGCCGCCCGGTTCAGCGCCGTGGCGATCTCCCGGGCCGACGGGCCGACGTGGACCGTGCCCGCCCGGCGGGCGTCCTTCGCGGTCCACGGCACGGGCCCCGAGAGCGCGTAGTCGATCTTGAAGACGGCGGGGCCGTAGCGGAAGCGGTCGTAGGCGTTGCCGAGCCCGGCGATCCGGGCGAGGGCGGTGGGCGAGGTGTCGAAGACGTACGCGCGGGCGGGCGGCAGCTCGTCCAGGCGCTTGACCACCGTGCCGGTGTGGATCGCGCCCCCCAGATCGCGCAGATAGCCGGCCAGTGCGTCCGAGATGGCCTGCGAGCCGCCGCGCGCCACGGGCCAGCCGTGCGCGTGCGCGGCCAGCGCGAACATCACGGCGAGCCCGCCTGTGGTGAGGCTGCCCGGCCCGCTGACGGCGTGCGCCGCGAGCCCGGCGAGCAGCCCGCGCGCCTTCTCGTCGCGGAATCGGCGGTTCAGCAGCGCGACCGGCTGCGGGCCGAGGAGCGCGAAGCGGGCGAAGCGCGCCGGGTCGCCGGGCAGGCCGAGCCATTGGGGGCGGAGGAAGTCCGCGGCCAGCGCATCCCAGTGACCCATGAAGGGGGCCACGAGGCGGCGGTACGTGCCCGCGTCACGGCTGCCCAGGGAGGCGGCGGTCTCGCCGACGGAGTGGGCGAGCACGGCGGCGGTGCCGTCCGGGAAGGGGTGCGCCATCGGCAGCTCGGCGTGCACCCATTCGAGGCCGTAGCGGCTCAGCGGCATCGCGTTGAAGGCGGGCGAGCCCGCGCCGAAGGGGTGGACGGCGGAACAGGGGTCGTGCCGGAAACCGGGGAGGGTGAGCTCCTCGGTACGGGCGCCGCCGCCGACCGTGTCCCCCGCCTCGTACAGCGCCACCGCGCAGCCGCGGCGGGCGAGTTCGACAGCGGCGGTCAGCCCGTTGGGCCCGGCCCCCACCACGACCACATCGAGCATCGATGGCACCGCGAGACTCCTTCGTCATCCGACGGCCGGTCCCCGAGGCCGGCCGCTTCGCGCGGCCGCCGGGGCTTCGCCCAGGATATGCGGCGCATGTGACGGCCTTCCTGCGTCCGTCCTCATCCGGTCGTCCCATCCGGTCGTCCCATCCGCCCGGTCCTGCGGCCGTGGTCTGCGGCGCGGCCACCCCGGGCGAAGATCGCGGGGGAGCCTACGGGAGGATTCCGGACAGGCGTAACGGCCCATGTCGGAGAGCTACTGACGGACTCCGGAAAAGCCTTACCCTCTTCGCTCATGGAACGCATTGTCCGCACCGACTTCCGCAAGCTGCATGGCTTTTCGAAGGCGGTCGCTCTCCCCCTCCTCCCCGCCCGCGTCTGGACAGCCGCCGAGTGGGACCGCATCCAGCTGGGCTACCGCGCCCAGGGCATGGACGAGCGGTGGAACGCCTTCGCCGAGGGAAATCGGCTCTTCCTGCACAGCAGCTGGACGGGACACCGCGTCTACGAGGCCGTGTTCGCTCCCGCTCCGGGAGCCGACGGCGGGGACGGCCGGGGCCGGCACGGCGACGGGCTGATCATCTCCGGGGCGCTGGTCGAAGGCGACCCGCGCCGCCACCGGCGGACCTCGGACGCGTACGACGCCGTCATGCTCGAGGTCCTCGTGGGCTCGGTCCTGCTCGGCGAGCGCTCCGGGGCGGGGCGGCAGCGGCTGACCGAGCTCCGCGGCGGCGCGGGCGCCGGGCAGGGCGCCAGACAGGGCGCCGAGGCCGCGCAGCGGCTCAGCGCGCTCGGCCTGCGCACTGCGGACGAGGCGCCGGAACCGGCGCGGTGAGCACGGAATCGGGACCCGGGCCGGGACATGGACCCGGGCCGGGACCTGGATCGGGGGCAGGAGCGCAGGCGGAGTCGCCCGCAGAGGCGGTCATCCGGTCCATGGCAGACCGGCTCGTCCGCATCCCCGGCGTCAGGGCCGTCGCGCTCGGCGGGAGCCGGGCGCGCGGCACGCACCGAGCGGACTCCGACTGGGACCTCGGCGTGTACTACCGGGTCGAGCCCGACCTGGAGGCGCTGCGGCCGGTCGCCGGAGCGGTGTCGGGCGCGACGGCCGAGATCGCCCTCGTAGCAGCCGAACTCGGCGCCGCCCCCGCGCAGGTCTCGCTCGCGTGGCTCCTCGGCCACTCCCCGGTCATCGGCCACTCCCCGGTCATCCTGCCGATCCCGGGCACCGCCCGGATCGGCCACCTGGAGAAGAATCTCGCCGCGGCACATCTCCACCTGGCCCCGTCCCACCGCGACCGTCTCGACCGGTTGCCCGAAAAGGCCTGGGTTCCGTTCCTTCGGTCAGCCTCGGGGGGGACACGCTCCACACGCTCTACGCGCCCGTCCCCCGCTGGTCGTTCCAGGGGCCCTCGCCCGGGTGGGCGGCCGGCTCGCCGCCCAGGTGGGCGCCCTTGAGGAGGTCGAGGACCCGGCGGGCCGTCGCCGCGTCACGGGCGGCCGTGAACGGGAGCGCGTTCCCCCCGGCTATCCGGAACGGCTCGCCCGCGACCGTCGCGCTCGCCCCGCCCGCCTCGGCGACCAGCAGCAGCCCCGAGGCGTGGTCCCACGGGTTCTCCCAGCCGAAGGCCACGGCTCCCAGGGCGCCCTGCGCCACGTGCAGGTACTCCAGCCCCGCCGAGCCGCACGGCCGCGGGGCGACACCGCTGACCACCAGCCGCGCGAACGCCTCGTCCTCCTCCAGCGACCTGAAGTCGGGGTGGGAGGTGGCGATTTCCAGCACCGCGCCCGGCTCCGGGCTGCCCGCGAGCAGCGGCTCTCCGTTCAGCTGCGCTCCCCCGCCGCGCACCGCGACCGCCATCAGCCCCAGCGCCGGGGCGTGCGTCCAGGAGGCCAGCAGCTCGCCGCGGTGGGCGAGCGCGACGAGCGTGGCGAAGCCGGGGTCGCCGTGCACGAACTGCCGTGTGCCGTCGACCGGGTCCACGATCCAGACCGGCGCGTCCCCGCTCAGCGCGCCCAGAATGCCCCGGTCGGCGTGGACGGCCTCCTCGCCGACCACCACCGAGCCGGGCAGCAGCTTCGTCAGGGCGGCCGACAGGTGCTCTTCGGCGAGCCGGTCGGCGACCGTGACCAGGTCGTGCGGACCGTTCTTCTCGACGATCTCGTGCGCGGCGAGCTGCCGGAAGCGCGGCATCACCTCGACCGCGGCCGCCGCTCGCACCGCTTCCTCGACATCGGACAGGTGCCGGCCCGCATCGGGCCCGGAGACGAAATCATCGATCATCCCCCCATCGAACCACGCACCGCCGAAACCCTTCCCTTCGCGCAGCGGGACAGCCGGTGACCTGCGGATGAACCCCCCGCCCGCACGCGTACGGCCGTCCGGCAGCACCGCGCACACGCGTACGTCCGCCCGCGTACGCCCTGTCCGGAGCCCCGCCCGCACCGCGTACGCCGTCAGCGCCCGACGGCGTACCCCTGCATGGCCCGCGGGTTCGCGGCTGCCGACAGCACGCCCGTCTCCGGGTCGCGGGCCACCGCGCACAGCCGCCCCTCCGACCACGGTTCTCCGACCGTCACCTCGTGGCCTCGGCTCCGCGGCCCCTCGATGACCTCGGCCCCCGCCCGGCCCTCGACCGTGACGGAGCCCGGCCGCATCCCGCGCGGGAAGAACGAGCCGGGGAAGCTGTCGTTGTGCCAGTTCGGGGCGTCCCTCGATGAGCCGGTGCGCGTACGGTCGAGGGGGCGGGCTCGGTCGGCGCCCGGTCACAGTGTCGCCTCCCGGCCGTGCTGTCGAAATGCGGTCCGCCCGCGGCTCCGTCGAGTAGACCGGACACATGACAGCGCAACGCACCGCCGCCGCCCCCGTTCAGGACCTCGACGACAAGATCCTCGGCGGCTGGCTGGGCCGGATCGCGGGCAACATGCTCGGCAAGCCCGTCGAGCGCGGCGACCACTGGACGCGGCAGCGGATCGATCGTTACCTGCGCCGCATGGACGCGCTTCCGCTCACCGACTACATCCCCGGGCCGCCGCCCGGAAGCCCGCTGGATCCAGCGGAGTTCGAGCTGCGCCCCGAGTGGCCGGAGTGCACCCGCGGCAACATCCACGGCAGTTCCCGCGACGACGACGTCGACTACTCGATCCTCGGCCTGCACCTGCTGGAGACTCACGGCTTCGACTTCACGACGGAGCAGGTCGGCGACCTGTGGCTGCTCCGCCTCCCCTATCTGCAGACGTTCACGGCCGAGCGGGCGGCCTACCGCAACCTCGCGCGCGGCCTGAAGCCGCCGGTCGCCGCGACCGTCGACAACCCCTACCAGGAGTGGATCGGCGCCCTCATCCGCGCCGACATCCACGGCTGGACCTCCCCCGGCGACCCGCGCCGCGCCGCAGGCCTGGCCCGCCGCGACGCCGTCCTGTCCCACACCGGTAACGGCGTGTACGGCGCCATGTGGGCCGCCGCCCTCATCGCCGCCGCCTTCACGGCCCCGTCGGTCCGCGCCGCCCTCGAGGTCTCGCTCGAGCACATCCCGCCGGGCTGCCGCCTCGCCCGTACGGTCCGGCGCACGGCCGCCCTCCACGACGCGGGCCTCACCTGGGAGGCGACCCTGGGCGAGCTGGACCGCGAGACCGGCCACCTCCACTGGATCCACACCGTCCCCAACGCCGCCGTTCTCACGGCCGGACTCCTTTACGGTGAAGGGGACTTCACCGCCACGATCGCCCTCACCGTCCGCGGCGGCCTGGACACCGACTCCAGCGGTGCGACGGCCGGGTCTGTGGCGGGGGTGCTGTGCGGCGCAGCCGCGATCCCGCCGCAGTGGACCGCACCGCTCGAGGACCGCGTCCGCAGCGCGGTCTTCGGCTTCGACGGTGTACGGATCAGTGAACTCGCCCGGCGCACGGGCCGGTTGGCGGCGCCTCCGCCAGGGCCGTCGACCGGCCGGAGAACGGGCCCCGGAAAAGCCGCGGAAAAGCCCTCCTGAGGCCGTAGAAATCCCCCTCCCCATCCGGGCTATCATCCGCCTTACACACACGTGATCGCGCACAGCCGTGCAGGTCGCGGACTCCTTGGCACCGGCGTGTCTTCTCCGGCCCGGCGGCCTGGTCCGCCGCGCCGCAGGGCTGTGTCGCCCTGTGGGGAGGGGAGCCTTCCACTGGCAATTCGTATCTGGCTCAGCAGCGCGGGGGCCGCCACGACCCAGGTGATCCGGATGCTCCGCGAGAACCCCGACGCAGCCGAGGTGCACGTCTACGGCACCAACATCAGCCCGCTCGCTCCGGCGCTCGCCGCCTGCGACGTGAGCGAAGTCGAACCCCACCGCGTGAGCAACGAGGCCTACGCCGAGTTCGCCCTGGACTTCTGCCGCCGGCACGCCATCGACGTCCTGATCCCGCCCAGGCGCCTTGATGCACTCGCGCCGCACGCCGAAGCCTTCGCCCAGGCCGGTACGCGGCTCATGTGCTCACCGGCCGCCGCGGTCGGTGTGCTGACCAACAAGGCCAGGACGTACGAGGTGGCCAGGGCGGCCGGCGTCCCGGTGCCGCCGTGGCTGGTGGTCTCGGACGGCGACGGGCTGCGCTCGGCGGCGCGCGAGATCACCGAGGGCGGCGGCACGGCCTGCATCAAACCCGCCGGTGAGTACTCCGCGTTCGGCTTCCGCATCCTGGACGACGCGCCCCTGCACATGAAGGATCTGCTGGCACCGGCGCGGCCTCTCGCCTCGGTCGGCGCCGTGGCGGATGCGCTCAACCGGGCCGCGGACCGGGGCGAAACGGTGCCCGAGTTCATCGTGATGCCCTACCTGGACGACCCGGAGGTCAGCGTCGACTGCCTCTCGGCACCCGGCGGCTCCATGGTGACGTGCATCGCCAGGTCCAAGGACGGCCGCTATCGGCACCTGCTCGACGACCCCGCCGTGACCGCCATCGCGCGGCGCCTGGTGGGCCACTTCGGGCTGGCATACCTCTCCAACGTCCAGCTGCGCCAGTGGCGCGGCCGGCCGGTCCTGCTGGAAGCCAACCCCAGGGCCTCGGGCGGGATCTTCCAGACCGCCTTCACCGGGGTGAACCTTCCGTGGGCCGCCGTGCGCATGCTGCTCACCGGCCACCCCGGCCCGCTCGAACCGCCGAGGCTGGGCGGCCGTATCGCGGTCACCGAGACCGTCATGGACGTCGGCGCGGTCCAGCCGGCGATCCCGGGCCAGACGCGGGCCGATACGGTCCGGCCCGATGCGGTCACCGCGCCCCGGCCCGCCGGGCTCCCCCTGGCGTAGGAGGCATCACCCGGCGGATCCCGGGTTCCCCGCCGATCGCCGAGAGCGCCCCGGCTCATACCAGACCTCACCGAGCCGGTCGCCCCCTTCCTGCGTCCGCTCGGCAAACCCGCCAGGGCCCGGACCCCGCTTCTGCGCCGATGACCCCCGCCAGGCCGTCGCCGCGCTGCGACCGGCGGCTCCGGCGCCACCGCGTGTGAATCGGGGCCCGGGGGCTGAGGAGTACGGTGGACCGGCGGCGGCAGGCGACCGGTGGTAGCCGGTGGTTGCGGATGGAGGCGCGCCGTGCACGGGGAGTACGAGGTGCCGTGGGCGGACTACGACTGGCAGCTCATCCACGAGGGCGCGCAGTCCCCCGCCCTCCACATGGCCCTGGACGAGGTGCTGACCCTCGAGGTCGCCATGGCGCGGCGGCCGGCGACGCTGCGGGTGTGGGAGTGGGCCTCCCCCGCCGCGGTCATCGGGAGTTCCCAGTCGCTGCGCAACGAGATCGACCCGGTGGCCGCCGAGCGCCACGGCATCACCGTCGTACGGCGGATCAGCGGCGGCGGCGCGATGTTCGTCGAGCCGGAGAACACCATCACGTACTCGCTGTACGCGACCCGGGCGCTCGTCCGCGGGCTGTCCTTCGCCGACTCCTACGCCGTTCTCGACCGCTGGGTGCTCGCCGCGCTCGGCGGCATGGGCATCCAGGCCCGGCACCGGCCGCTGAACGACATCGCCACCGACGCCGGGAAGATCGCGGGCGCGGCGCAGAGGCGGGTGGTGGCGGGCGAAGGGGCCGTGCTGCACCACGTGACGATGGCGTACGACATCGACGCCGCCAAGATGCTCGAGGTGCTGCGGATCGGCCGCGAGAGGCTCTCCGACCGGGGCACGCGGAGCGCGGAGAAGCGCGTGGACCCGCTGCGCCGCCGGACGGGCCTCTCCCGCGCGGCGGTCATCGACCGGCTGACCGAGTCCTTCCGCGACCGCTACGGCCTCACCGACGGCAAGGTCACGGCGGAGGAGCTGGCGCGGGCGGAACGGCTCGCGGCGGAGAAGTTCACCTCGGCGGAGTGGACGGCGCGGGTGCCGTAGCGAGCAGATGCCGCTCCCCCATTTCGACAAGCTCAGGACGCCCCCGGCTGCCTGATCCACCCCAGCGCCCGCTCGACGGCCCGCTTCCAGTTGTCGTACTCCGCCTCCCGCCGTCCGGGGTCCATGTCCGGCAGCCACTGGGCGGCCCGGTGCCAGTTGCGGCGCAGGACTTCCAGGTCCGGCCAGTAGCCGGCGGCGAGCCCCGCGGCGTAGGCGGCGCCCAGCGACACCGTCTCGGCGACCATGGGCCGCACCACGGGCACGTCGAGCACGTCGGCCAGGAACTGCATGAGCAGGTTGTCGGCCGTCATACCGCCGTCCACCTTGAGCGCCTTCAGGGCGAGCGAGGAGTCGGCGTTCATGGCATCGACGACCTCCCGGGTCTGCCAGCCGGTGGCCTCCAGGACGGCTCGGGCCAGGTGTCCCTTGGTGATGTACGAGGTGAGGCCGACGATGACGCCGCGTGCGTCACTGCGCCAGTGGGGCGCGTACAGGCCGGAGAACGCCGGGACGATGTAGCAGCCGCCGTTGTCCTCGACGGTGCGCGCGAGGGTCTCGATCTCGGGGGCGCTGCTGATCAGTCCCAGACGGTCGCGGAACCACTGGACCAGCGAGCCGGTGACGGCGATGGGGCCTTCCAGCGCATAGACCGCGGGCTGGTCGCCGATCTTGTAGCCGACCGTGGTGAGCAGTCCGTGCCGGGACCGTACGAGGCTGGTGCCGGTGTTGAGCAACAGGAAGCTGCCGGTTCCATAAGTGCACTTCGCCTCGCCGGGGGCGAAGCAGGTCTGTCCGAACAGGGCCGCCTGCTGGTCGCCGAGGGCGGCGGTGATGCGGACACCGGGGAGGACGGCACGGGCGGCGCCGTAGTTCTCGGACGAGGGCCGGATCTCCGGGAGCATCGCGCGGGGGATGCCGAAGAAATCCAGCAGCTCCTCGTCCCAGGTGAGCGTGCGGATGTTCATCAGCATGGTGCGGCTGGCGTTGGTGACGTCGGTGATGTGCAGGCCGCCGTCCGGGCCTCCGGTGAGATTCCAGATCACCCAGCTCTCCATCGTGCCGAACAGCACCTCGCCGTCTTCGGCGCGCTGCTGCAGCCCTTCGACGTGGTCCAGCAGCCAGCGGATCTTCGGGGCGGAGAAGTAGGTCGAGGGGGCCAGGCAGCAGCGCTGAAGGAAGAAGTCGTCCCCGGGGTCGTTCCTCAGGTTCTCGATGTGCGCGGCGGTACGGGTGTCCTGCCAGACGATTGCCCTGCCCAGCGGGGTGCCCGTCCTCCGGTCCCAGAGCACCGTCGTCTCCCGCTGGTTGGCGATGCCGACGGCGGCGATCTCCTCGCCGCCGACGCCGGCGTCGGAGAGGGCCTGCGGCACCACCCGCTGCAGATTCCGCCAGATCTCGACGGCGTCGTGCTCGACCCAGCCGGACCTGGGGAAGTGCTGCTGGTGCTCCCGCTGGGCGACCGACACCAGCCGCCCACCGTGGTCGAACAGGATGCATCGAGTGGAGTTGGTGCCCTGGTCGATGGACATCACATACCGTTCAACCATGATCAGGTGCCTGCCTTCCGATGCGTTCGAGGAGGTCGGTGGGGCTCACCAGCGGGCTGCCCCCAGGTCTCGGGAGACCGCCCGTGCGGCATCGCGGACCAGGGTGACCAGGGCGGGCTGGGGACGGCCTTTGGAGTCGCAGATCCGCTCGACCGCGCCGGATGCTCCGATGGCGCCCACCACGAGGCCGCCGTGCCCCCGGATCGGCGCGGCGACGCCGGCATCGCCCATGCTCATTTCCTGGACCTCGGCGGCCCACCCGAGCTCCTGGATTTCGGCGAGGGCCCGGGTGAGATCCTCCGGGGCGATCAGGGTGTGCCGGGTGTACGCCTCGAGACCGGCTTCCAGCACCGGCTCCACGGGCGTGCTCCCGAAGGCCAGCAGCACCTTGCCGAGCGAGGACGCGTGCAGCGGCAGCAGCGCTCCCACGTCGAGGGTCTGGAGGGTGTCGTCCGGCCGGAAGACATGGTGGACGATGAGCACCTTCCCCTCCAGGGGCGTGCCCAGGCGTACCGCCTCCCCGCTGCGGGCGGCCAGGGCGTCGGCCCAGTTGATGGAGCGGGACCGCAGCTCGTTGACGTCGAGATAGCTGGTACCGAGGTGGAGCAGGGCCGCTCCGAGCTGGTACTTTCCGGTCGCCTCGTCCTGCTCCACGAAGTCCACGTGCTGCAGGGTGCGCAGGATGCCGTGCGTGGTTCCCTTCGCGAGCCCCAGCGCAGCCGCCACCTCGCCCAGCCCAAGCCGACGGGGACCGCCGGCGAGCAGACGCAGGATCGCCGCCGCCCGTTCGATGGACTGGACCGGGCCGGCCATGCAGCGATCCTAGTACCGCGATCACCGGTCGGCATCACGCACGGTTTCCGAATCGTTCGCACGCCCGACACGAGCGTTCGATAATGTCGACCCCTGTTCATTGACCCTCTCAGGTGCCGTCCATAGTCTTCGAGGACCTGCGTCGACCCACGACCGCTCGGCAGGCTCACGGAAGGAGGGCAGATGGCACTACAGCTCCATACGACGCCGCAGGAGGGCGCGGAGCACGTCTGCCCGCTGCCGCATGCCCCTGGAGCCGTCTCGGCCGTGCGCCGATGCGTGCGCACGGTCCTGGCCGAGTGGAACCTGTCCCCGGACGTCGCCGACGACGCGCTCCTGGTGATCTCGGAGCTGCTCACCAATGCGGTCGTCCACGCCCTGCCCCCGACCGCGCTACGGCTGTCCTGGACCTGGCTCGACGGGCGCAGCGCCCTGCGCATCGAAGTCACCGATGCGGGCCCCGCACATCCGGCCGGACAACCGGCCGACGAGCTCGACCCCGACGAGCACGGCCGCGGGATCGGCATCGTCACCACCCTCTCGGCCCGCTGCGGCGTGCACATCCACCCCGGCGGCATCACCCGCTGGGCGGACCTCCCCGCGGCGTAAGGAGTGAGGCTGCCCTCGGCGGGGGCAGAGCACGAGCCGCAGACAGCGAGGACGCACCGCCGCGAAGGCCACGATCGCCCTTCAGGCAGCCCTCGGGCCGGGCCGGTGGCGTGCGCGATCCGGACGAATTCTCGTCGGAATGACATGCTGGAGTCCGCACTGGCGAGAGGGAGTTGGCTCATGCAGTGGACCGTCCATGGCGAACGTCAGATCTACAGCAACCCGTGGGTCAACCTGTGGCTCGTGGACGTCCAGCAACCAGACGGCCGCCGCTGGGAGCACCACGTCGTGCGGATGCGGCACCTCGCCGTGGCCGCTGTGGTGGATGACCAGCATCGGGTCCTGATGCTCTGGCGGCACCGATTCGTCACCGACACCTGGGGCTGGGAACTCCCGATGGGCCTGATCGAGGCCGACGAAACGCCCGAACAGGCCGCTGCCCGGGAGGTGGAGGAGGAGACCGGCTGGCGAGCGGCGACGATGAAGCCGCTGG
The DNA here is from genome assembly GCF_052245475.1 of Streptomyces sp. 7N604. Classification (NCBI taxonomy): domain Bacteria; kingdom Bacillati; phylum Actinomycetota; class Actinomycetes; order Kitasatosporales; family Streptomycetaceae; genus Streptomyces; species Streptomyces sp. 7N604. The sequence continues at coordinate 24,552 of NZ_JBQQBX010000023.1, forward strand.
TGTACGCCCAGCCCGCGAACGGCATCACCGACTCCGAGCACCATGTCTTCCGCGCGGACGGCGCTACGTACGTGGGCCCGCCGACGGAGATGAACGAGGCGGACCGGATCGAGTGGATCCCGCTCTCGGAGGTCCGGGGCATGATCGACCGTCGGGAGATCGTCAGCAGCGGCACGCTTGTGGGACTGCTCTATCTGCTGCTCGACGAAACCGCGAAGCGCGTCGGCTAACAGGTGATCAGCCGAGTACTTCGCGCCGCCGCTGCTCGAACGCGATCACCGGCGCCTCGCGGGCGTACGGAACCAAGCGGCGGTGGAATTCGTGTACATGGCCCGCCACGCGGGGCGAGTCGATGGCAGCGGTCAGGTCGAGAGCGATTTCGGCGCTGTGACAAGCCTGGTCGAGTTTGCCCTGCTGGAGCTGAGTGCTGGCGAGCCAGAAGGCGTGGAAGGCACGTCCGCGCTGCTGGGCGGCCTTCTCGCGACGCAGCCCTTCGACAATGAGCGGTTCGGCGCGGGACGCCTTGCCGAGGCGGGCCAGGGCGATGCCCGTGTCGACGATGAGCTTGGTCTCGTCGAAGTAGCGCACCCAGGAGGGCGCCTCGTCCTCGCGGCCGCGCGATCGCTCGTACTGATCGCGGGAGCGGTCGATGGCTTGGTGGCAGGCGGGGGCGTCGCGGAGGGCGGCGTGCGCGAAGGCTTCGCGCATGTGCAGCATGGACATCACCAGCGGCTGCTCGTCCGCCGCCCGGGCAGCGTCCTGGGCCTTGCACGCGAGGGCGACGGCGTCAGAGGGGTTGCCGTCGTAGGTGGCGAGAAGACTCATGCAGGACAGCACGTTGGCCATGAACAGCCGGTCACCCTGGCCGTGGGACAGCTTGAGGGCCTGGGAAAAGTAGGTGCGAGCGGTGCTGTACTGGCGCGCATCGAAGTACGCCCACCCGGCGAGGCGGGCCAGCTCGGCGGCAAGCGACTGCAGATCGCTCAGCAGGCTCCCATCGGCACTGCGCGCCAACTGCTCGACGTAGCACAAGTGTCCAACGACAGCGGGGCGTAGGGACGCTCCGCCGTGCTGGTCGTCGCGGCGCCAGTAGTCCTCCACGGAGGAGCGGAGTGCAGCGAGGGTGGAGCGGGTGACCTGCCCGTCGGCCAGCGCGAGCAGATCATCCAGGTCACCGGACGGGGTCCTGTCGGCGATTTGTGCGTGCGAGGGCTCCGATTGGGCTTCCGGGGCGCGGTCGCGTGTACGGACGGGGACGGGGATCTCCCAGGGACGGTGCGCGAGTCCGAGCATGGCGCCCGGGATCCGTAGCCCGTCAGCAACGCGCTCGATCACGTCGATGTGCGCCAGCCCCCGGCGTCCAGCCATGATCTCCCCGACGCGGCTGGGCGTCATGCCGCACAAGGCCGCGATCCGCGAAGGGTAGATCCCGGCCTTGAGCTTGACCAGGCGAAAGATGCGGCTGAAGTCGCGAGCGCGACAGGCTTCCTGCCACTCAGGCCTGGCCAATAAGTCGGCCGGAAGCGCCTGATGCGACTGCGGTCCCGACACTGGCGGCCCCTCCTCACATGAGCGGCGAATCGACCCTATGGCTCAACCGTCCTCGATCTTATCCACGTTGGGTAACCCCCTGGACCTGATTCCGTAATCGCTCGCTGCGATCAGCTGTCCCCGTACCGCCAACGACAAAGCGACAAGGGGACGCGATGCACCCGATGACAACGCAGAACCGGGCGACTGAACAGCAGTGGAAGATGCAGTTCGCCTCGAACCCCAAGTGTGTCTCACTGGCTCGACGACTGGTCGGCAAGACGCTCACCCACTGGGGCTACAGCCAAGACGACGTCTTGCGTGTGATCCTGGTCTGCAGCGAGCTAACAACCAACGCCGTACTGCACGCCCGGAAACCCGGCCATCTCTTCGAAGTTCGCCTCACCGCCGACGGAGCGAACTGCCTCCTGGAGGTATCCGACGCGAGCCGCCGCCCGCCACGACCAGTCGATCCCGACACGGACGACGAGCATGGCCGCGGCCTCCAACTCGTAGTCAGTCTGACTGAAGAGACCGGCCACCACCCCCGCACTCCCATCGGCAAGACGGTCTGGGCCCGCCTGCACCTTGACGCCCCAGAAAGGGATCCAGGCGCATAACCTGATGGCGGCAGGTGACCCACCGCCGGAGACCGAAGGCAAAGATGGCAGTCCATCAAGGTGGCTCGGTCCGCTCGCCGCACGCTCCCTGACTCCGTGCCTGGCGGAACCGACCCGCGGTGCAGGAGGCGCAGGACAGGCTGATGGCTCTGGTGGAAGCGGCGTGAAAGGACTGACGTGCACCCGCAGATTGATCAAGAATGCAGCACGTACGTGAGCGTGTGTGGGACCTGCTCGACTCCGCCAACTCGGTCCACGATGCCTCAGTCCATGGCCGTATCCCCAACTTCAAGGGCTCTGAGCAGGCCGCGGACCGCCTTGCGGAGCTTTCAGCCTGGCACGAGACCCGGGTCATCAAGGCCGTGCCGGACAAGGCGCAGCTTCCGGTACGCGCCCGCGCGCTCGTCGAGGGCAAGACGGTGTTCATGGCCGTGCCGAAACTCGCCGACCCTCACCCGTTCTACCTCCTCGACCCGGCGGCGCTGGCAGTCCCGCCTGCCGAAGCTGCGGCGAGCAAGATCGCTGCGGCGGTCACACCGAAGGTGGACGTGGAAGCTCTGCGGCCCGTCGACATGGTGGTGGTCGGCAGTGTCGCGGTGAACCGGTCCGGCGTACGCATCGGCAAGGGGGCCGGGTACTCGGATCTGGAGTTCGCCTTTCTGATGGAGGCCGGGCTGATCAGCTCGCGAACCGTGGTGGTGACCACGGTCCATGCCGTGCAGGTCCTGGACGAAGAGCTACCGGCCACTGGCCACGACTTCGGGGTGGATCTGATCGTCACGCCCGATGAGGTCATCACATGCCGGTCTCCGCATCGCCCGGAGGGACTGGTGTGGGAGCACCTGGACGCGGAGAAGATCGCTTCCATCCCCGTCCTCGCGGCCCGCGCTCCTGCGGCCGGTCGCTGAGCGGCCGAGCAGAACAGCTCGGCCGACGGCGCCCGTTGAGGGCGCCGTCGGCGCAGTTACAAGGTTAACGAGTGTGGGCGGTCAGGGCCGTGCTGCCGTGGTGTGCCGCGGCAGCATCAGCACCGCGTACAGCACCAGCGACGTCCCCAGTCCCACCGCCCAGCCGTAGTCGGCGAGCGGCTGGAGGAGGGGAATCAGGCCGTCCTCCGGGAACGGGCCCTTGCCCGGGGCGGAGTACGAGCCGCCGACCGCGAGGGCGCCGCCGGCCGCGAAGGCCGTGATCGCCCGCCAGTTCCAGCCGGCGGCGTACCAGTAGCGGCCACCGGGCCGGTAGAGGTCGGCGAGGTCGAGGACCGTGCGCCGGACGATCCAGTAGTCGGCGATGAGGATGCCCGCGACCGTGCCGAGCAGCCCGCCGACCACGCCCAGCCAGGTGAAGATGTACAGCTCCGGGGTGGCCGTCAGCTTCCACGGGAAGATCACTACGCCGACGACGCCCGTGATCAGCGCGCCCGTACGGAAGTTGATGACCTTTGGGGCGAGGTTGGCCAGGTCGTACGCGGGCGAGACCACGTTGGCCGCGATGTTGACCGAGATCGTCGCGACGAGGACCGTCACCAGCGCGAAGAGCAGGCCGAAGGCGTTGTCCGTCTTCCCCGCGAGGGCGACCGGGTCCCACAGCGCCTCGCCGTAGACGGCCTGGGAACCCGAGGTGACGAGGACGGACAGCAGCGCGAAGGCGGTCATGGTGGTGGGCAGGCCGAGGGACTGGCCCCAGACCTGGGCGCGCTGGCCGCGGCCGAAGCGGGTGAAGTCCGGGATGTTCAGCGACAGCGTGGCCCAGAAGCCGATCATGCCCATGAGGGACGGGAAGAAGACCTTCCAGAAGTCGCCGCCCCAGCCGAGTTTCGAGGGCTGGTCGAGCAGCGGCCCGAAGCCGCCAGCCTTGTTCGCGATCCAGACCAGCAGGACCAGCGCGCCCACGAGCACGAAGGGCGCGGCCCAGTTCTCGAAGCGCCGCAGGGTCTCCATGCCCCGGTAGATGATGGCGAGTTCGACCACCCAGAAGACGACGAAGCAGAGCCACAGCGTCCACGGGTAGCCGCCGACCTCCGTGGCGCTCGCCCAGCCGCCGCCGAACAGCTTGCCGAGCAGGATGTAGATGCCCTGGCCGCCGATCCAGGTCTGGATGCCGAACCAGGCGCACGCCACGGCGGCCCGGATCAGCGCGGGCAGATTGGCCCCCCGCAGCCCGAACGAGGCGCGTGCCAGGACGGGGAACGGGATCCCGTACTTGGGTCCCGCGTGTCCGGTCAGCAGCATCGGGAAGAGGACGATGACGTTGCCGAGGGCGATGGTGAGAACGGCCTGCTTCCAGTCCATGCCAAGGGCGACGAGCCCGGAGGCAAGCGTCCAGGACGGGATGTTGTGGGCCATGCCGACCCACAGCGCTGCGAAGTTGTACGTGGTCCAGTGCCGGTCAGCGACCGGGACGGGCCGAAGGTCGTCGTTCGAGAAGGGGCCGTCGGGCAGCCGCGTGCCCGGCGGGAGCTCCACCCGGCCGTCGGCGTGGGTGAGTTGGGCTATGGCGGCAGGTGGCTGGGCGGGCGGGGCGTCGGTCATGTCAGGGCCATTCGTCCGGGGAACCGTTCACTTTCCGGCAAGGGCGGGAATCACGTGCTCCCCGTACGCGTCGATGGTCGACTCCCTGGCGTCGTGCATCGCGTAGACCGCGAACTGGTCCACGCCCAGGTCCCGGAGCGCCTTCAGCTTCGCCACATGCGCCTCGGGCCGGCCCAGCAGGCAGAAGCGGTCGACGATCTCGTCGGACACGAAGTCCGTCGACGGGTTCCCGGTCCTGCCGTGGTGGCTGTAGTCGTAGCCCTGGCGTGCCGTGATGTACTCCGTCAGCGCCTCCGGTACGAGGTCGGAGTGCTCGCCGTAGCGCGCCACCAGGTCGGCGACGTGGTTGCCGACCATGCCGCCGAACCACCGGCACTGCTCGCGCGCGTGCGCCAGGTCGTCGCCCACGTACGCGGGCGCGGCCACGCAGATCGTCAGCGCGTCCGGGTCCCGGCCCGCCTCGGCGGCCGCGGCCCGTACGGACCCGACCATCCACTCCGTCAGATACAGGTCGGCGAGCTGAAGGATGAAACCGTCGGCCTTCTGCCCCGCCAGCGCGAGGGCCTTGGGCCCGTACGCGGCCATCCAGACCGGCAGTTTCCCGTCCTTCACCCACGGGATGCGGATGGATTCGCCGTCCACCCTCGCCTCGCGCCCCTCCGCGAGGTCGCGGATGGCGCCGATCGCCTCCCCGAGGCGGGCCAGGGTGTTGGGTTTGCGTCCGGCCACGCGCATCGCGGAGTCGCCGCGCCCGATGCCGCAGACGGTGCGGTTGCCGTACATCTCGTTGAGCGTGGCGAAGGTGGAGGCGGTGACCTCCCAGGTGCGGGTGCCCGGGTTGGTGACCATCGGCCCGACGATCAGCCGCTGGGTGTGCTCCAGGATGCGGCTGTAGATGACGAACGGCTCCTGCCACAGCACGGCGGAGTCGAAGGTCCAGCCGTAGCGGAAGCCGTTGCGCTCGGCGCGGCGCATGAGGCCGACGACGGCGGACGCGGGCGGGTCGGTCTGCAGGACGAGTCCGAAGTCCATGGCGGCCCCCTTTTCAGATCAGGTATTGGCAGGTGCCGCGTGGCACGTACTGGCCGTGGCCGGCCCGGCCGGTGAACTCGCCCCCGTCGACGACCGGTTCACCGCGCGAGAGCACGGTCTCCACGCGGCCGGTGACCCGCTTGCCCTCATACGCCGAGTAGTCGACGTTCATGTGGTGGGTCTCGGCGGACAGCACCTGCTCGGCGTGCGGGTCGTAGATGACGACGTCGGCATCCGCGCCCGGCGCGATGGTGCCCTTGCGCGGGTAGAGGCCGAACATCCGGGCCGGGGTGGCGCAGGCGATCTCGATCCAGCGGCGGCGCGAGATGTGCCCGTCGACGACGCCCTGGTGGAGCAGGTCCATCCGGTTCTCCACGCCCGGCAGGCCGTTGGGAATCTTGGAGAAGTCGCCGCGGCCCAGCTCCTTCTGGCCCGCGAAGCAGAAGGGGCAGTGGTCGGTGGAGACGACCTGGAGGTCGTTGGTGCGCAGGCCCCGCCACAGGGCGGCCTGGTGCTCGCGGGGCCGCAGAGGCGTCGAGCACACGTACTTGGCGCCCTCGAAGTCCGGCTCCGCGAGGTTGTCGGTGGACAGGAAGAGGTACTGGGGACAGGTCTCTCCGAAGACGTTGAGCCCCTTGTCGCGGGCCTGGGCCAGCTCGGCGACGGCCTCCTCGGCCGAGACGTGGACGACGTACAGCGGGGCTCCGGCGACCCGGGCGAGCTGGATGGCGCGGTGGGTGGCCTCGGCCTCCAGCAGCACCTTGCGCACCTCGCCGTGGTAGCGCGGGTCGGTGCGGCCCTCCGCGAGGGCCTGCTCGATGAGGACGTCGATCGCGATGCCGTTCTCCGCGTGCATCATGATCAGCCCGCCGTTGGCGGCGGAGCGCTGCATCGCCCGCAGGATCTGCCCGTCGTCGCTGTAGAAGACGCCCGGGTAGGCCATGAAGAGCTTGAAGGAGGTGATGCCCTCCGCGACGAGGAGGTCCATCTCCTTGAGCGAGGCCTCGTTGACGTCGGAGACGATCATGTGGAAGGCGTAGTCGATGGCGCAGTTGGAGTCCGCCTTCGCGTACCAGGCGTCGAGCCCGGCGCGCAGGGCCTGCCCTTGGGTCTGCACGGCGAAGTCGACGATCGTGGTCGTCCCGCCCCAGGCGGCGGCCCGGGTCCCGGTCTCGAAGGTGTCGGAGGCGAAGGTGCCGCCGAAGGGCAGCTCCATGTGGGTGTGGGCGTCGACCCCGCCCGGGATCACGTACTTGCCGGTGGCGTCGACCGTACGGTCGGCGGTCCAGCTCTCGCCGTACGCGCTGCCGTGCGCGGCCAGGGCGGCGATCCTGCCGTCCTCGATGAGCACATCGGCGTGGATCTCGTCTGCGGCGGTGATGACGAGGCCGCCGCGGATGACGGTGCGGGTCATGCTCCCACTCCTTCCGGTCGGCTCCGGGCCTGCCCGTTGCGTGTGGAGGCGTTGCGCTCACGCGCCACCGCCCCGACCTCTACGCACGTAGACCCCGGCGTGGTGATGAACGTAGAAGGTGGTACCCACTGTGGCAATACCGCCGCTGTTAATCGCGGAAGACCATCACGTTTCCCGTGCCGGGAGACCCGCCCGGCCCAACCCCGCCGGCGGCCGAAGGTCACCGGAAGATGGCGAAAGCCAGCACTTCAAGGACCCCTTCCTCGGAGTTCCAGTTCTCGACTTTGCCGAAGCAGCGCGCCCGGAAGGGGCCCGCGGGGACCTCGTTGCGCAGACCCTCCGTAGCGCACCTGAGGCGGACGTGGTAGCGGCCGTGCTCGGGGTCTTCTGGAGCCCCGTACGGTGCCAGGAAGACGGTGCTCTCGGTGGTTTCGTCGATCTTCCGGAACCGTCCTCTGATCAGCACGAACGGCTCCATGTCCTGCAGACGTACGGCCCTGACCCGCCCGGCTGGTCCCGGACGGGCGGCCAGTTCGTCGGCCAGCGCCCTGTTCCGTCTGACGGCCCGGCCTACGAGGTCGACGTGGACGATGGCGTCCTTCCGCTCCAGGACGTCCACGATGAGGCCGATCACCGAGATGGGCTCGGCCACCTCCAGGTACTTGCTGACGACCTCCACGCTGTCGCGCTTGCCGCCGCCCGCGCCGACGCCGAAGACGGCGGCACGGATGTTCGCGTTCTTGCTGTCACTGGTCCGCAGCTCGACCTCCTTGCGGAGCGCCGGGGCGTAGCCGCGCATCTGGTAGTGGTCCATGACCAGTTCGTCGTTCAGGTAGAAGCAGATGCTGTCGGTGACTCTCTGGTCCCGGGCGCGCCTGCCGCGGGACAGCCATGTGGCGGTCACGTATACCAGCGCCATCGCGGCGGCCGCGGTCGCCGACCACAGGAGCATCCACGGCCACCAGATGCTCCACCACGCTTCACTGAGCACACCCACGGATCTCCTTGAAAGCGTTGAGGAGGGAGCGGTCGGTGGCGTCGACCATGCGACCGCCGGTTTTCCGTGCCGCCCGGTCGAGGTCCCCGGTGTCCGCCTCGCCGTAGCGGATGGTGTACGTGCGCACCGCGCGGGCCGCAGCGGGCAGGGACTGATAGCGGCGGATGAACGTGTCGAGGTCGATCCCGTCGTTGTTCTCGCCGTCCGTCATGAGGACGATCGAGACGGGCTCGCCCGGATGGTCGCGCACACTCCGCGACAGCTTCCGGTAGGCGTGGTCGAGCGCGGACCAGATCGCGGTGCTGCCGTCGAAGTCCGCACGGTGCACGAATCCGCGGAGCCGGTCCAGGTCACGCCGCCCGCCGTAGGTCAGGCTCCGCTCGTCGAGCACGCGCCCGCCGAACCGCATCACCGTCAGCGTCTCGCCCCGGTAGAACCTGACGAACTTTCCGGAGCGGGAGTCATCGGCCCCGCTGAGTCCGTCGAAGGTGGCGCGCAGGTCCGCGATGCGCTCGCCTCTCATCGATCCGGAGAAGTCGAGCAGGAAGACCACCCGGGCGGGCCGGTCCCGCCCGGGATCGCCGTAGTCGGCGAGAAGCTTGTCGACGACCTTCTGGTCGTCCGGGAAGTACAGCGCGTTGCCGATGGGGTCGCGGAGGCGGGCGGTGCGGGGCAGCGCGGGATCGACCGGCCTGCGCAGCGTCCGCTCCATGATCTTCTTCTGGACGGGTTCGCTCTTGAGCCAGTCGACGACCTTGTCGTACGCCGCGCGCCTGGCCGGGTCGAGCAGCAGCAGGGGGTAGTCGGACAGCACCATGCCGTCCTTCGGGTAGACGATCTCCAGCGGCCGGCGCAGCTTCCCGCTGTCGTTGAGGGAGAGCAGCTCCGACTCGTAGGTGATCAGGGCATCGAGGTCGTCCTGGCGCCGTACGAAGGACTCGGTCAGCTGCCGGGACGAGTCCGCGGTGAGCCGCTGCCCGGTGAAGAAGCCGCGCAGCCGGTCGCAGGAGACGTCCTCGGGACGCAGGGCCTCGCCGGTACCCGCGGCCGCGGTGGCCACTCCGACGAGCGTGGCCAGGCCGCTGTTGGAGTGCCGCGGATCGGCCATGCCGAAGCGCAGCGACCCGGCGGCCGCGGCGTCGGCGGCGTCCGCCCAGGAGATCTGGCCGCCGGGCGTCCCGCGGCGGAGCCGGTCGGCCGTCTCCTGCTTCATGCCGATGACCACGGGGGACTTCATGATGCTGGTGCCCAGCGGCCGTTCCGCGCCCTGTCCGGCCTCCTTCAGCTTGAGCTGGAAGTAGCGGTCGGAGGACAGCCAGGCGAAGTCGTGCCGGTAGTCGCCGGGGGCGAGCGCGGTGCTGGCGTCCACGGTGCTCCGGTAGTCGAGCTCCAGCGTGACGCCGGTGTCGCGCCGGAGGTCGTCCAACAGCGGCCGCATGTCGGCGAGTTCCGGGCTGGCCAGCACCGTCAGGGTGGCGGTCTCGGGGCCGTCCGTGGAGCACGCCGTGAGGACCGTGCCCAGCGTCATCCATGCCAGGCACAGCGCGAAGACGGCCCGCGGGCGCCGGCGCAACCCCCCTGCCCTCATCCCCGGTCCCCCGGTTCCGCCACGGCGGGCGGGCAGTCGCCCACGATGGAGATCATCCGCTCCAGGAGGGCCAGCCTGGGCATGGCCGACCTGGTGTCGCCCGCCATCTCGGGGACCGGGATCTCGCGCTCCTCCAGGAACCGCGTCAGCTGGTCGCCTGCGACCTTCCCGGTCGGGTCGAGGATCCGGAAGCCCAGTTCCATGGCCCGGCTGCGCAGTTCGGGGTCATGGGTGATCAGCTCGCCGAGCCGGTCCCCCGCACGGGTGAGCGCGATGTACTGGGGCTGGGTCACGAACTGGGGCGAGGGGTAGAGGAGCACCCGGTCGGCGTCCAGCCTCCCCGCGTGAGCCTGGTACTGCGCCTGGTAGGCGAGGTACTGGTGCTCGTACGCCACCACCACGGGGCCTATTCCCTTCCCCTCCGGGGAGGTGTAGGTGCGGAACAGATCGTCGGGCGGCAGGCCCTGCCCGGTGAGGAACGGCTTGATGTCCCGGCCGAGGGTGTCCGCTTCCTTACCGGTGTCCGGCACGTCGCCGTCGCTGCGGGTGAAGGCGACCAGCGCCAGGTAGGTGACCCCCGAGTTGGTCCCGCAGACATCCGGCGTCTGGGCGAGGACCTTGTTCCCGTTGGTGACCCCGTGGTCCTCGATCTTGAGATCCTCCCACTTGCGGCCTTCCTCGATCAGCCCGAGGAAGGCCTTCATGTCGAGGGTGTAGTAGAGCGGCCGGTCCTGACCGGTGCCGCCCTGCGGGGCGGCGACTCCCCGGTCCCGCAGCGTCTCGGCGTACTCGCGGTAGGTGGCGAGCACGATGGGGCTGACGAACGGCCGGTGCACCTTGGCGTACCGGCCCTTCGCCGCGCGCTGCGTGGTGATCAGGTCGCCGGCGGGCTGCCCGGAGGGAAACACGAAGTCGTACGAGGCGATGTCCCGGATGGCCACCTCACGCGACCCCGAACTGGTCGTGTGGACCCGCAGGTGATACTTCATCAGGATCCGCTGGACCTCTTCGTCCTCGAAGAAGTCCCGCTTGGACGCCATCTTGCCCTCGAGCGTGGTGACGTGCTCGAACGGCACCAGGATGTTTCCCGAGATGCCCAGCACGGCCACACCCGTCAGGACGGCGGCCAACAGGGGCAGGAAGGCGGCGAGGAAGCGGCGCCGCGACCACAGGGAGGACGACCGGCGCTGGATGGCTAACCGCGGTTCTTCGACAACTGGTCTCTGCCCGACGGTCACGGACGCCTCCCCCGTTGTGCCGCGCGTCAGCTCATGGGCCAGTATTCACGATTCCACGGTGAAGCGGGCGCGCTCCGGCGAAGCCCGAGTGGACAACTCGGCCTCGCCGGAAGGGAGCTGCGGCCCGCGCGTCAGGTCTGCCACTCCGCCGCGACCTCGGACTGCACACGCGTCAGGGCGGCTTCGAGCAGGGCCGCCCCCTCCTCGGCCTCGGCGACGCTCAGCGACATCGGCGGGGCGATGCGCAGCGCGTTGCCCTCGCGGCCGCCCTTGCCGATGAGCACGCCCTCCTCGCGGGCGTACTCGAGCGCGAGGGTAGCGGCGTGCGCGGAGGGCGCGCCGTCGGGGTCGACCAACTCGATCCCGATCATCAGGCCGCGGCCGCGCACCTCCCGTACGACCGGCAACCCGGCGGCGACGGCGCGGAGCCGCTCGATGAGCAGCCCGCCGACGCGGCGGGAGTTGCCCTGGAGGTCGTGCTCGATGAGATACGAGAGGTTGGCCAGGCCCGCGGCCATGGTGACGGGGCTGCCGCCGAAGGTGGAGATGGAGTTGGCGTCGAGGCAGTTCATGACCTCGGCGCGGGCGACGACCCCGCCGATGGCCATGCCGTTGCCGATGCCCTTGGCGAAGGTGAGCAGGTCGGGCGGGCCGTTCCGGGCGTGCGCCTGCCAGCCCCAGAAGTGCTCGCCCGTCCTGCCCCAGCCGGTCTGCACCTCGTCCGAGATCCACAGGATTCCGTGCTCCTGAAGGACCTCGCGGAAGGCGGCGAACAGGCCGTCGGGCGGGAGGGTGAACCCGCCGACGCCCTGCACCGGTTCGGCGATCAGCGCGGCGACCGAGCCGCGCTGCGTCTGCGCCAGCATGTCCTGGAGGTCGGCGACGCAGGCCTCGATGAACTGGGCGTCGGACAGCTGCGCGTACGGGCCGCGGGTGCGGATGCCGCCGTGCACGTACAGCGTCTGGAGCGGGGACAGGCTGGTCGGCGACCAGGCGGAGTTGCCGGTGACGCCGATGGTGGAGAAAGAGCGGCCGTGGTAGCTGTTGCGCAGCGCCAGGATCTGGTTCGACCGGCGGTAGGTGGTCGCCAGCAGCAGGGCCGCGTCGTTGGCCTCGGTGCCGGAGGTGGTGAAGAAGACCCGCGCGTCCGGGATGCCGGACAGGGTGGCGATGCGCTCGGCCAGGTCCACCATGGGGCGGTTGAGGTAGAGGGTGGAGGAGTGGATGATGCGGCTCGCCTGCTCGCTGACGGCCTTGGTCACCTCGGGCAGGGCGTGGGCGGTCATGGTCGTGAGGATGCCGCCGAAGAAGTCGAGGTAGCGGCGCCCTTCGGCGTCCCAGACGTGGCGGCCCTCGCCGTGGGTGAGCTCCAGCGGGTCGCGGTAGTAGAGCGCGAGCCAGTCGGGCATCACGGCCTTGTGGCGGCCGATCAGCGCCGGGTGGGGGTCGGGCGGGGGGACAGCCGGGCCGGACTCGGGCCGGGGGACAGCCGGGTGCGATTCGGGCGGGGGAAGCGGTGTCACGGCTGCACCAGCCCCTCGTACGCGTCGGGCCGCCGGTCCCGGTAGAACGCCCACTGCTGCCTGACCTCGTCGATCAGGCCGAAGTCGAGGTCCCGTACGACGAGTTCCTCCTTCTTGTCGCTGGCGACCTCGCCGACGAACTGGCCGCGCGGGTCGACGAAGTAGCTGGTGCCGTAGAAGTCGTTGTCGCCGTACTCCTCCTGGCCGACGCGGTTGATGGCGGCGATGAAGTACTCGTTGGCGACGGCGGCCGCGGGCTGTTCCAGCTGCCAGAGGTAGGCGGACAGACCGCGGGAGGTGGCGGAGGGGTTGTAGACGAGCTGGGCGCCGGCCAGACCCAGGGCCCGCCAGCCCTCGGGGAAGTGGCGGTCGTAGCAGATGTAGACGCCGACCTTGCCCACGGCCGTGTCGAAAACGGGCCAGCCCAGATTGCCCGGCTTGAAGTAGTACTTCTCCCAGAAGCCCTTGACCTGGGGGATGTGGTGCTTGCGGTACTTGCCGAGGACGCTGCCGTCGGCGTCGATCACGACCGCGGTGTTGTAGTAGAAGCCGGACTGCTCGACCTCGAAGACGGGGACGACGACGACCATGCCGGTCTCGCGGGCGAGCGCCTGCATGCGGCGTACGGTCGGCCCTTCGGGCACGGGCTCGGCCCAGCGGTAGTGCTCAGGCTCCTGGACCTGGCAGAAATAGGGCGCGTTGAAGACTTCCTGGAAGCCGATCACCTGGGCGCCCTGGCGGGCCGCCTCCCGGGCGTGCTCCTCATGCTTCGTGATCATGGACTCGGTATCGCCGGTCCAAGTCGCCTGGACCAGTGCGGCGCGGACGACATTGGCCATGAGCTGCTCCTTCTCCCCCAGAGCTTCGCCTGGGTGGTACCCCCACGCTGTGCGGGCGCGGCGGGGCCCGCTCCCCCGCTGACGTCAGAGAGCCACTACGCCGCCTCTACCCACCCTCTACGCACGTAGACGCGGGACGTAGATGGAGAACGTAAGCCCCGTCACACCCCGTGGCAAGACCATCGCCGTTACGCGGCAGAGTCGATCACGTTTCATACCGCAACGGGCCACATCGGACATGGTCCGTGCCCTGCTCGGCGCGTCCTTCCTGGTGGTCCGGGGCTGCTCGGAAGGCGTTCGGAGGGCTTCGGAGGGGCTTTCGGAGGGGCTTTTGGGAAGGCCTTCCGAGGCGCTCCGGGAGTCCCGCAGCGGTGCGGTCAGACGACGTCGGGCACGCCCTGCAGTCCCGCGATCCGCATCGCATGCGCGACGTCGCGCTGCCGGTGCGTCGAGACGCCCGTGGCCGCATCGAGCACCATTGGCACGAGTGCCTCCGGATCCGCTTCCGCGACGCGCGCCACCTCCTCCGGCGTACGGGCCCTGAGCAGCGCGTCGAGCAGGGTGTCGGCCTCGTCGGTGCGGTCCGCGTCGCGCAGCGCGATGAGCGCGTCGGCGAGCTCCGGGGCGGGCCGGGCCACCGCCTGGCGCAGCAGGGTGCGGCAGTCGCCCGTGCGGTCCCCGTCCGTGAGCGCGGCGGCCGCGGCTGCCAGGGCCTGGGGCGGCAGGCAGGACGCCTCCCACAACAGCGTTGCCACATCTGCCGCGAGGCCCGACCGCTCGAGCCCGGCGACCAGCAGCGGCAGCTGCTCGGCGGGCCCGGCCACGGCCTCGCACAGCACGACGTACGCCTCGCCGCCACGCTCCGATGCGCGCAGCGCGGCGAGCCGCTCCACGGCCTCGTCGGTGGCGCGGCGGGCGGCCGCGAGGTCGGGTGAGTCCTGCGGCGCGGCCTCCGCCCGCTTGGGCGCGCGGTCGCGTCCGCCCCGCTTCCCGGCCCGCGGCTCTTTCGGCGCGCGGGGTTCTTTGGGCGGGCGGGGCTCCTTCGGCGTCTCGTAGGCACCGGCGAAGCGGGCGCCGCGCGGCTTGACGGGTGCCGGAGCCGCGGCCTCGGGGGTGGCGGGTACGGCGGCGGGCTCGGCCTTGTCGGTGTCCTCGATCCCCGCGAACCGGGCGCCCCGTGAGGCGACCGCCCGCTTGGGCGGCCTGCCGGGGTCGGGAGCGCCGCGCGACGGCTGTTCGGGCTCGCGCCCGCTTTCTTCGTGGTCATGGTGGTGGCGGGCCTCGCGGGGATGCGGCACGCGCACGGCTTCGCCGGCGGCGTCGGGGCGCGGCTGGCCCGGCCGGTGGTCCCCCGGGACGGCCCCCGGGTCCTTTCCCTGCTCCCGTTCCTGCTCCCTTCCCTGCTCCCGTTCCCGCTCGCCGCCGTGTTGGCGGCCGTGCGCACGGCCGTCCTCGAGCGTCGCCAGGCGAGCCCGGAGCTCCGCGCAGCGGGCCGTCGCGCGTTCGCGATCATCCTGGGCCCAGGCCAGCTCCGCCTCGAGGCGCTCGGCCTCTGCCCTGCTCCCGGCGGAGGCCAGCGCCGCGCTCAGCTCGCGCTCGCGCGCCGCCGCGTAGCTGTTCTCCCTGAGCATGACGTCCAGCCGGTCGAGCAGCGCTTCCCGCCCGCCGATCCACCGGTCGTACGCGGCGACCGAGGCGCGGTGCAGCTGCTCGGCGCGGGCGCGCTGGCGGTCGGCCACGGGGGTGCCGTGCCGTACGGCCAGGTCCTGGAAGAGGGATTCCACGACGTCCCAGGGCAGCACCTCGCTGCCCTCCAGACAGGCCCGGATGCCGTCGGGGTCGCGCTGCGCGAACACCCCGTACCAGCCCGCCTCCGGGTCGAGTGCGCCCAGGAGTTGATGCAGATAGTCGGCGAACTCCGCGACGTCGTCGGGGAGTTGCTGGTCCAGCATGTCCCACCCCTCTCGCCCGGCGGCCCCTTCTCTCTCCCGCGGCAGAGACCTCCGGGCCCGATGGCATTCGACACCTCTGGGATTAGGCGGGTGTCGCGATCGTGTTACGGGAAGTTTTCGAGTGTCGCACGGGGAGGCGTCAGAAGATGACGGCAATGCCTGTATGCGGGCGCTTACCGAGGCGTACGAGCGCGCCGCCACCGTCGACGATCCGGAACCGCCAGCCGTACTTGCCGGCGAGCAGTCCGCGTACCCGGCGGAGCCCGTCGGCGTCCAGCAGCTCCGCATCGCCTTCCGCCGCCGTCGCCCCTTCGGCGGTGCGGCCGCGGGCATCGCATGGGGTGACGGTGACGCGGCGGTTGTTGCGGATGCGCTTGACCTTGCCGGAGTCGGTGCGCGTCCAGACGTAGAGCCGCTCGCCGTCCGAGACGGCCCAGACGGGCGTCGGCACGGGGGTGCCGTCGCGGCGGTAGGTGACGAGGCTGACGTACGGACTGCGGCCGAGTGCGTCCAGGGCGGCGGGGGCGGGGGTCATGGGGCTGAGCCTAGACCCGGCTGCCCGCCAGGGTGCGCCGGAAATCCCGGAACGGAGGTGAACACAACACCGCCGAAAGCCTGTTACCGGGTGTGGACCACGTGGACCACGTGGACACGTGGACCCGAAACCGAGCGGAGGCAGGAGGTGTCTTCACACGTGTCGGACCCGATGATCGTCGCAGTCGTTCTCGTCGTGGCGGCGGCCGTACCCAGAGTCGTGCTCTTCTGGCTGATGGCCAGGGAGCGGGAGCGTATCTTTTCCCTTGCGCTGTACGCGGAGCGCACCGATGTCGTCATGGAGCACAGCGGCCCGGAACGGGCCCGGCTGGCAATGCGGGCGGGGCGCGGCGCTCGCGGCGTGGAGCGAGGGGGATGCGGTGACGACCGAGTCGGCCAGAACTGACGGCGCTCATGGCGCTCACGGCGCTCATGGCATCGAGGGCGCTCATGACGCCGATGGCGCCGATGGCTCCGTGGCCCCTGATGGCTTCGACGCCTTCTTCGAGCGCTCCTTCCCCAGCATGATGGCCCGGGCCCTCATCCTGTGCGGCCACCGGCAGGACGCCGAGGACGCGGTGCAGGAGGCGTACGCCGAGGCGTTCCGCAGGTGGGAGCGGTTGCGCGGGTACGACGCACCGGACGCCTGGGTGTACCGGATCGTACGGCAGCGCTTATCGGCGGTCTCGCGACGCAAAGCGCGGTGGCGGCCCGCGGAGCTGGACAGCATCCCGCATCCGCCGGCCGCCGGCGTGGAACAGGCAGTGGAGGCGCGCGCGGTGCTCTCAGCGCTGGCCGCTCTGCCCCGCCGCCAGCGGACCGTCCTGGTCCTGCACTGCCTTCAGGGCATGTCGCAGGAGGCCATCGCCGACGAGCTGGGGCTGAGCCGGGGCGGCGTCGCGGCCAGCCTGTTCAAGGCCCGTAAGAAGCTGAAGAAGGTGCTGGGCATGCCGGACAGGGGAACCGGCGGAGCCGGTGAACTGGGCCGAGCGCGCGATGAGTTGATCTCCACGGACGTGCTCCGGGCCCGGCTCGCCGAAGCCCCGGCGGGGCAGAGCGGCGATCCGCTGACCGAGCGCCTGCACCGGACGGAGGTCTGGCTTCGCGGGGGTTTCACGGCGGAGCGCGAGACCATGGCGCGCATCCACGAACGGATCCGCACACGTACGAGTCAACACGTCCCCGGACAGGTCCGCGAACACGTCCACAATGCGGTGACCGGGCCGCGGCCCGAGGCGAAGGACGGCCGGCGGTGACCGCGACGCTGCGGGCGCTGCTCGCCCTGGCGCTGGTGGCCGGTTTCTACGCGCTGGCCTGGACGCTGGTCCTCGTCTATGTCGCGTTCGCGCTGCTCACGCTGTACGTCGTGTTCAGCTCCGAGGCGCCCCTCCAGTCGCCGACGCCCCTCTATCTCGTCGCCTTCAGCACCCCGGCGATCCTGGCGGTGATCCGCGGACTCTTCGCGGGCGGAGCCTCGCCCGGCGCCCAGCCGGGCTCGGTCCGGGTCGGCCGGCGGAAGGCTCCCGAGCTGTGGGAGGCGGTCACGGACCTCGCCGAGCGGGTCGGCGCCCCCGCGCCGACAGACATTCGGCTGACCCTTGACGTCAACGCGGCGGTGAGCGAGGAGACGCGGTTCGGATTCGGGGTGGCGCAGCGCCGGATGTATATCGGGGTGCCGCTGCTGGCGGGGCTGCGCGCCGATGAGATGCGCGCCGTGCTCTGCCATGAACTGGGGCACTACGCGCGCCGCCACACCAGGTTCGGCGCGACGGTCTACCGCGGCTCGGCCGCCCTGAACACGGCTCTCCAGGGCATCGCGGATGCCGCCGCCGGCAACAAGCTGATCGCGTACTACTCGGGCTTCCAGTACCGCCTGCTGTCGGCCTACGCCTGGCTGTACGACGCGGCGTCCTTCGCCATCCGCCGCCGCCAGGAGTTCGAGGCCGACGCGGCCGCGGCGGCGGTCGTCGGCAAGGAGGCCACGTCCGAAGCGCTGTCCTTGGTGCATGTGCTGGGCGCCGCCTGGGAGGACTTCAGGACCAGGTTTCTCGACCCCATGCGGGAGATCGGCCGCGTACCCGACGACCCGCTACGCGCCTTCGGGCTGATGGTCACCGATCCCGCGTACGAAGCGGCGCTCGCCCGCTGGCGGCGCGACCTCCCCGAACAGCCCAGATCCCGGCTGGACTCCCACCCTCCGCTCGACGAGCGGCTGGCCGCACTGGCACGGCGTACGGATGTGCCGGCGGCGCGCGACCTGTCGCCTGCGCTCGCCTTGCTGGGCGAGTCGGGCCGCGTGCCCGCATCCGTCTGGGCGGCGCTGTCGCGGTGGGGGACGGAAAGGCGTCAGGAGCAGCAGCCGTGGCGCGACTGGGTGGACGATGCGGCCGAACTCCAGGCGATCCGGGCGATCGAGGACCTGAGGGTGGCGATCGGACTCATCGGCACCGCGAGCTCAACCCTCGGCGGGGTGCTCGACCTGCTGGAATCCGGGCGCGGCGAGGAACTGGCCGGCGCGCTCCGCGACACCCGCTGGGGAGAGCGGCAGTGGGGCGACCTGGGCGAGGACCGCCTGCTCACAGCCGTCTGGACCCTGGTGGGACAGGGACTGGTCACGGCGGGCAAGGCCGCCTGGAGTGCCGAGTGGACCGGCCCCGGCAAGCTGGTGACCCTGGACGCCGACGCCGCCGTTGCGTACGAGCTCGTACGCGTGGCAGTCGCCCAGCCCTCCGACATCGCGGAGCTGCGCTTCCACCTCGTCCTCTGCGGCGTCAACGGCGCCGTTCCCATGAGCGAGGCCGGAGCCGCATCCGCCCTGCGGGTGCCGGCCAGGAAGACCGGGCGCTCCCCCAGCTCCGCGGACGGCTCCACGAGGGGGCAACGCAAGATCAGCGCTGGAGGCCTCGCCGTCACCGTGGTGCTCAGCGCGGTCTTCCTCTCGGGATACCTCAGGAGCGACGGTTCGCCGTCGGTGCCTCCGGTCCGCCCGGTGGACAGCCAGGCCGACTGGGGCCTGACGCCTCCCGCGTACCCCTCCCCCGGTCTCGGAACGGCCTATCCGGCCCTTCCGACACCGGGTACCGCCGACCCGACTCCGGACCGTCTGAACAGTTCGTCGCTCCCCGAGTCCCTCCCCTCCTCCCTCCCCTCGTCTCTCCCGTCATCCCTGCCCAGGGCCGGCTGCGGGACGCCAGGCGTGTCGTACGCGGGCGGGTGCCTGCCGTTCCCCGAGCTGGGGCTCCACCACACGGTCACGGTGAAACCGGGCGACACGCTGTCGAAGCTCGCCTGCCGGTACGTGAGCACGGTGGACGAGCTGGTCGAGGTCAACCACCTGAAGTCCACCGGCCTCCGCCCCGGCCAGAAACTGAAGGTCCCCGGGACCCCCGGCCTCACCCGCACGCGCTGCGGATAACGGCGCCGGACCACCGCCGCGCCGGACCACCGCCGCGCCGGACCTGCGGCGCCCGGTTCCGCGACGATCCGGCCGACGACCGATGAGTTTGCGGCACGAGATCGGTCGGTACTCGTGAACACGCTCACCTGGCAGGAGGTACCGATGACCACCGACGGCTTTACCACGTGCCTGTGGTTCGACGGGCAGGCCGAAGAAGCGGCGAACTACTACACCTCGATCTTCAAGAACTCCAGGCTCGGAAGGGTCGGCCGCTACACCGAAGCCGGACCGGGACCCGCCGGCTCGGTTCTGGCCGTCGACTTCGAGCTCAACGGCCAGAAGTTCGTCGCCCTGAACGGCGGGCCGGAGTTCACGTTCAACGAGGCCATCTCGTTCCAGATCTTCTGCGACGATCAGGAAGAGCTGGACTACTACTGGAACAAGCTGACCGAAGGTGGCCATGGAGTCGCCTGCGGCTGGCTGAAGGACAAGTACGGCGTGTCCTGGCAGGTCATCCCCTCCGGGCTCATCGACATGATCAGCGACCCGGACCCGGTGAAGGCGACGCGAACCACCAAGGCGATGCTCTCGATGGTCAAGTTCGACATCGCCGCGCTTCAGAAGGCCCACGCCGGCGAGTAAGCGCGCTCGGCACCGCCTGCACGTGCCCCCGGATGCCAGGTGGCGCGGGCGCCGAACGAATCCCCGGTGACCGCGCCGCCCTGCGTCGCGGCCGCGGTCGGCGGTGTGACTCGCACTCTGCCCGGATTCTTCACGCTGGATGAGCGGACGGGCCTAGCCTTCATCAAGGCCGTGCTCGATGGCGTACCGGACCAGCTCCATGCGGCTGTCCAGCTGCAGCTTGCTCATGATGCGGTGCACCACGTTCTGTACGGTGCGGATCGAGACGTACAAGTGCTCCGCGACCTGCTTGTAGGTCAGGCCATTGGCGACCAGGCGCAGGATCTCGGTCTCGCGATAGGAGAGTTGTGGCGGGTTGCCCGGGTTCGCCGGGCCGTCCGCGCCGGGTTGCGGTGCGGCGGGCGGGCGGCCGTGCTCGCCGGGCACCAGGCCCGCCAGCCCTGGGGTGAACACCGGCTCACCCGCGGCCGTCCTGCGTACGGCTTCCACCAGCTCGTCGACCGTTGCCGACTTCAGCAGATAGCCGGAGGCGCCGGACGTCACGGCTTCCTGCACATCCGTCGGTTCGCCGCTGGCCGAGAAGATCAGGACGCGCGGCGCGAGCTGACCAACCGTCAGTTCATGGCACAGCCGGGCACCTGGCATATCCGGCAGCAGGAGCCCCATGACGACCACGTCAGGCTCCGCCGCGCGCGCCTGGCGCAAGGCCTCGGCTCCGTCGCCGACCGTGGCGACGACGTCGTAACCCGCGCCTGCCAGTTCGGCGGTGACCTCTCGGCGCCACAGCGGATGGCTGTCAACGACCATCACGCGCACCGCGCCCGGCGCACCGGTGGCGGGCGACGGAGCGGCGTCCTGCACCGGCACCGCCGCCGGGCCATGGCCATCGGTACGAGTCGGGGGCAGAGGGGCGACGCGTCCGGCGTGACCGGGTGCGGAGGCAGGGGACGGGGGCTCTGCCCCGCGGGGCGCGCTGCGCACGTCCTCCTCGGCGAGGCGGGCCGCCACCCAGAGGTCGCGGAATCGCTCGACGTCCCCGCCGAGTGCCGTCACCACCGGCTCCAGGGAGTTCCATCGCGGCACCTCGGGACGGGTGAGCACGCGATGGACCGTGTCATGGCTCAGCAGCCGCGTCCTGTTGGCGATCTCCCTCATGCTGGGCTCGCCGCCGCGCAGATGCAGGGAGCGCAGAGCCGCCAGGAGATCGGCCAGGGGCCCGGGCGTCACGTCGGGTCTGCGTATGCGGGCCATCCGAATCTCCAGAACGACCGAGGACCTGCCGCCCTCGAGGCACTGCCTGACAGCACCGTCTGACACTTTCTGACAGTGTTCGAAATACCTACGGCCCAAGTGCCCCTGCACGCCGTGCAGTTGAGGACCACCGTCCTATGTTGTCAGACTTTGTCGAACGCCGTGTACAAGATACTCAGACATCGGTAAGCATTCATGGAAGGCAAGGAAGACAGGGAAGACGGTTCCGAGGAGCATCGGTGGATCAACGTCAGACCGGGTCGGGGCCGGAGCCGCTGCTGTCCCTGCGAGCCGCCGTGATCCTGCTCTCCGGGGTCATCGGCGCGGGAGCGGCCGGAGCCCTGGCCGTGCTGGCCGGGGCTCCGTGGGCTCAGGCCGTACTCACCGGTGCCGGCGCGTTCCTCGCCCTGGTCGTCTTCCTCAACACCATCATCGGTTAGCGCCCGCCGACGCCCGGGCACGGGCGCCGGGCCCCGCTCGGGCGCTTCTTCTGGATCATCTGCGGGCCAGATGAAGCTGCCGGGTCGACAGCCATGTGGCGTCGGCGTAGTCGCCCGGTGGCCTGCGGCCGTGCGTGATCCGGCTGCGGTCGGTGAGGAGTAAGGATCAGGCCGGCATCGGCGGACGGGTCAGCCGGGGACGGAACCGGTTGATGCCCCGTGTTCTCTTCGGCTGGCGACCGAAGTCTCATCCGCGGTCGCGGAGGTATGCCTCCAGCTCGGCGGCCCCGGTCAGCATCGCCCTCCCGCGGGCGGACAGCCGGCGGCGCCAGTCGCCCAGTGCGGCCTCCAGCGGCTCCAGTCCGCCCGCTGCCCGCACTTGGGCGATCAGCGGGGCGATCTGCCGCAGCAGGTAGCCGCCCCGCCTGAGCTGGTGGGCCAGCCGGGCGTCTCGTACGTCGGCCTCGTCGTAGACGCGGTACCCGGTTCGTGGGTCGCGGCGCGGGCGCACCAGCCCGGCGCGCTCCCATTTGCGCAGCGTCGCGGGTCGGATCCCGAGCTGCCCCGCCAGCGTCCCGATGAACGTGCCGCTGGGCCCGGACACCGCCGCGTCGGGTTCGGACGCCGTGGTGGGCACCAGGTCCCGGAGGGCGCTCTCCACGGCCTGGAGGGTCCGGCGGTCGTCGAGGAGCTGGAAATGGCTCTCGTCGATGAGGCGGAACGCCTCCTCGGCCACGCCCTGGTTCACCGCCCGCATGATCGCCGTCGCCGTCCGGTGGCCGTGGCCGGGCACCAGGGCAAGGAACGCGCGCAGGGCCCGTGCGTGGAGCGGGGTGTAGGTGCGGTAGCCGTGGGGTGTGCGATCGGCGGCCGGAAGGATGCCGGCTTCCTCGTAGTTCCTGATCGCCTGCGTGGACAGACCATGCCCGCGCGCCAGGTCAATCGGCCTGAGCCGTTTCCCGCTTTGAAGGTTTCGTCCCATGGCCCTGCCGATATCTCGCGGAAGTTTCAATCACCGCGCGCACCGCGCTGGCCAGCATGCCGCCCGCCCGGCACCATGCCCCCCTCCGGCGAAGGCTTACTGTGTCGGCAGCCTGACATGAATCTCCAAGCCGCCGCCCTCGCAGGGTACGGCTGTCACGGTTCCGCCGTGGGCGCGCGTCACGGAGCGGACGATAGACAGGCCCAGGCCAACGCCCTTGTCGCTGCCCGTGCGCCCTGTACGCAGCCGTCTGAAGGGCTCGAAGAGATTGTCCACCTCGTATGCCGGGACGACCGGGCCGGCGTTGGAGACAGTCACGAGCTGCTCGCTGCGCTCGTTGGTGGCCAGAAGGGTCCTGCCCAACTGGAGCAGCTCCGGCGAGGCGTCCGAGTCGGACATCTGTACCTCAAGCAGCGTGCGGTTGATCGCGAGCGGGGTGCGTAGCTCGTGAGAGGCGTTCGCGACGAACCGCTGCTGGGCGTTGAAGGCCCGGTCGAGCCGGTCGAGCATCTCGTCGAAGGTGTCCGCGAGCTCCTTCAGCTCGTCGTCCGGGCCGTCCAGCTCGATACGACGGTTCAGATCAGAACCAGCCACGCTGCGCGCCATACGCGTGATGCGACCGAGTGGCGACAATGTCCGCCCAGCCAGGACGTACCCGAGGGCGAAGGCCAGTACCGTCAGGCCCAGCAGGGACAACAACGAACGCTGCAGCAGTGAGTTGAGCGTGGCGGCGCGCTGGTTGTCCAGGCAGACGTCCAGAATGCTGTTGAACTCGTCGATGTCCCGCGCATGGCTGACCTCCGGACAGACGTCGCTGGACAACCTCAGGTCGTAGCCGCTGAGGATACGCAAGGCCGCGCCGCTATTTCCCAGTTCCTGGGCAGCCAGGAGATGGTTGATCGTAAGCAGCACTACCCCAGCCAGCAGAAACATGCCGCCGTACAGCAACGTCAGCCTAATCCGAACGGTAGGACGCAGTTGCGAGTAGTCCCTGGGCGACTCGCGTCGATACCAGGGGTCTTCAGAGGGCAGGCTGTGTCGCTTCTGCGGGGGGTGATGCTTCGGCTGCGGCGGAGGCGTCGGCTGCGGCGGAGGCGGCTGCTGCGCGCCCTTAGGAACACCGGCCATGACCTCAAATCCGATTGCAGGAGCCGTAACCACCGTGGTCGGTGCTTGCTCGCCTGAACGTGGGCTGCAGCATGGACTTGGAGTGCCCGTGACGAGCCGGCGCTTGCCCGTGTGCCTGGCTACGCGCACGGTGGTACGTGTCCCTCCTTGCCACAGTGAGCTCGAAACATCGTGCCGGAGCACACATAAACTGTTAGTAAGGGCGCATTTGGGGTGGCCGGCCGCCCGGCCGCCGCCAGTCTGATGAGGGTCTTTGACATCAGTTCTGGCCGTAGTTGCGTGTAGTTCATGGTCGGGTGAGGATCTGGGTTCGCAGGAGGGACGAAGGACGCTCGGCGGTACATAGCTCGCTTGAGGTTCACCCAGTGGACGTTGGCCCTCGAGACGCCTGAGCTTCAGGGAAGGGTGGGCCCCGGCCGCGCGCTGGTGAACGTTCTTCGGCAAGTGCGGCTCCAGCCGGGCCCACTCCTCGTCGGTGACGTCACCCCGCCGCACACTGCCGTGCACGAGCCGTGTCCGAGCTCGTCACCGACCCATCGGACATGCCCTGGACTAGCTCCCCGCGCCGGTCGGCCGTACCACCATCGCCGAACCGCCGCCACGCCGGACCTTCTCCGCCGCCGCGAGCCAGCGGCCGTCCGGGAGGCGCTGGATGCCGGTCGCCGCGCCGATCTCCGGGTTCTGCTTGAAGACGTGGCCGAGCGCTTCGAGTTCGGCGCGCAGCGGGCTGTTCCAGAGGCCGGGCTCCAGCTCCGTCGTCGCCGCGTTGCGCTGGCTGGCGCGTGGGGCGGCGATGGCCTCGACGAGCGGGAGGCCGCGGTCCAGGTGGCCCGTCAGGGTCTGGAGCACGGTCGTGATGATCGTCGAGCCGCCCGGGGAGCCCAGGGCCACCACCGGGCGGCCGTGCTCCAGAACGATCGTCGGTGACATCGACGAGCGCGGGCGCTTGCCCGGGCCCGGCAGGTTCGGGTCGTGGACTTCAGGACTCGCGGGGGCGAAGGAGAAGTCGGTCAGCTCGTTGTTGAGCAGGAAGCCGCGCCCCGGCACGGTGATGCCGCTGCCGCCCGTCTGCTCGATGGTGAGGGTGTACGCGACGACGTTGCCCCACTTGTCGGCGGCGGTCAGATGCGTGGTGTTCTCGCCCTCGTACGTCGTGGGCGCGGCCCCGCCGCCCGCGTCGCAGGCGGTGGGGTTGCGCGGGTCGCCGGGAGCGACGGGGCTGGTCAGGACCGCGTCATCGCGGATCAGGCATTCCCGCGAGTCGGCGAAGCGCTGCGACAGCAGGCCCTTCACCGGCACGTCCTCGAACGCCGGGTCCCCGACCCACCGCCCCCGGTCCGCGAAGGCGATCCGGCTCGCCTCGATGTAGCGGTGGAGGTAGTCGCGGTCGCTGAGCTTCGAAAGGTCCGTCTTCTCCAGGATGTTGAGCGCTTCGGCCACTGTCGTGCCGCCCGACGACGAGGGCGCCATGCCGTACACGTCGAGGCCGCGGTAGGAGGTCCGCGTCGGCGCCTGGCGCTTCACCGCGTACGACCGCAGGTCATCGGCCCGCACATCGCCCGGCCGTACAACCCGCTCCGCACCCGGGTCCACCGGCGGCTTGCGGACCGTGTCGACGATGTCCCGGCCCAGCTGACCCTCGTAAACCGCGTCGGAGCCGTGCTCGCGCAGCTGCGCGTACGTCCGGGCCAGATCCGGGTTCTTGAAGGTCGAGCCGACCACCGGCAGCTGCCCGCCCGGAAGGAAGAGTTCCGAGGAGGCCGGGAAGTCCCGGAAGCGGGCCTCGTTGTCCGCGGTCTGCTTCCGGAAGGTCTCGTCGACCGTGAAGCCGTCGCGGGCGAGCCGCTCCGCCGGGCCGAGCACCTGGTCGAGGGACTTGCTGCCCCACGCGTCGAGCGCCGCGTCCCAGGTGGCGGGCGTGCCGGGGGTGCCGACGCCCAGGCCGCTGGTGACCGCCTCCGCAAACGGGATCGGCTTGCCGTCCTCGACGAAGAGGTCCTTGTCCGCGCTGAGCGGCGCCGTCTCGCGCCCGTCGATCGTACGGACGGTGCGCTGCTTCGCGTCGTAGTAGACGAAGTAGCCTCCGCCGCCGACACCCGCCGAGTACGGCTCGGTGACGCCGAGCGCCGCCGCGGTGGCGACGGCCGCGTCCACCGCGTTGCCGCCGCGCCGCAGCACCTCAATGCCCGCGGCCGAGGCGTCCGGGTCCACGCTCGCCACCGCACCGCCGTAGCCCACCGCCACAGGCGACTTGGCGGGCGTACGGGCCTCCGCCGCGGCATTGCCGGGCCGCGTCGGCGGCGCGGCAGCGGCGGCCATGGAGACCACGGCCGCGCCCGCGGCCAGCAGTGACAGACTCCGGGCGGCGGAACGGCGCATACGTGACCTCCACTGGGCGGCTGTGGCCCGCAGCCTAACCGCGGCGCGGGTCCACCGTCAGCAGCAGGGCCGCTCACCTCGAACACGGGTGCGCGCACCGCTACGATCGCGGCCCATGAACGACGACGTGCGCAACATCCTCCTCGGCGTGATAGCCGCCGGTATCAGCGCCGCCATCGGCTGGTTCGCCCGCACCTACCTGTGGCGGCGCAGACTCCGGCGCAAGCAGCGCTTCTTCGGGCTGCCCGCGAACTCCGAATGCCTGCTGGTGGTCCACCGGGCTGCCGGCGGCACCGGCTGGACCGTCGCCCGGCGCGATGTCTTCGCCCTCCTGGAGCTGTCGGCCATCATCAAGGACTGCGGCGCGAACGCCCAGATCGTCGCGCACGATGCGGCGGAGCAGGGCTTCGGTGAGCGTACGGAGTTCTGCATCGGCGGCCCGGTGTCGAACCAGCGGATGGCGGCGCATCTGCGCTCGCTGCTCCCCGGCATCGAGGTCAACACGGACAGCGAACCGGGGCCTGACCGCGGTGCCTTCAGGGTCGGCAGCGAGCGCTACCGGATGCAGCAGGGCACGGTCGAGCACGTGCTGCTCGCCCGGCTGACCGCCAGGCAGGAGGGGCGCCCGGTCTTCCTCGCCTCCGGGCAGCACTCCAACGCCAATCACGCCGCCGTGCGCTATCTGGCCCGCCACCACACCAGGCTGGCGCGCAAGTACGGCAACAACTCCTTCTGCCTGCTGCTCAAGGTCGTCAACTCCGACGCGTACGGGCCGGATGTCGTCGAGCTGGTCGCGGACGTCACCCGCGCCGCCACGTCACCGGCGCCCGCACCCAAGAACTCCCACAGGGCGGCGAGTTGACAGAGTCAGGATTGTTACTGACGCGTAACTCGCTTTTTTGTTACCAGCAGTAGCCCCTAGAGGTTACCGTCGGGTCACTTTGCAGCGTGTGTGCTGACACCCCCACGTCAGCACCGACGTCAGGAGCCGACCCATGGGACACCCTCACCCGCGCACGGCTTTCCGCACCTCCGCCGTAGGTGCCGTCTCGGCCGCCGTACTCGCCGGGACCACCTTCGGTCTCGCACCGGCGGCCGGAGCCACCGCACCTGCCCGAACGCCGACGATCGCGACCGCGACGGCGACCTCCACCAAGGCCCCGAACGTACGGTTCGTCGACATCCCGGGCGACGGCGGAACCGTCCTCAAGGCCAATGTGGTCATGCCGAGCGGCGAGGACGGCGGCCCGGGCGGCGCCACCACGCGCCGCCACCCCCTCGTCGTACTGCCCACCAGCTGGGCCATCCCGCAGGTGCAGTACCTCGCCCAGGCCCAGAAGCTCGCCGACTCCGGCTACATCGTGCTCAGTTACAACGTGCGCGGCTTCTGGCAGTCCGGCGGCTCCATCGAGGTCGCGGGGCCGCCGGACATCGCCGACGTCTCCAAGGTCATCGACTGGGCGCTGGCCAACACCCCGGCCGACCCCGAGCGGATCGGCATGGCCGGCATGTCGTACGCCGCGGGAATCAGCCTGCTCGCCGCCGGATTCGACAAGCGCATCAAGGCCGTCGTCGCGATGAGTGGCTGGGCCGACCTGGTCGACTCCATCTACAGCGGCCGCACGCAGCACGTCCAGGCCGCCGGGTTCCTCGCCGGAACCGGCTATCTCACAGGCCGCCCGAGTCCGGAGTTCCAGCGCCTGATCGGCCAGTTCCTCGACTCCGACATCGACGACGAGGCCGAGCTGATCGCGTGGGGACGCAAGCGCTCCCCCGCCACCTACATCGACCGGATCAACGCCAACGGCGCCGCGATCATGCTGGGCAACGCGTGGGGCGACACCATCTTCCCGCCCAACCAGTACGCGGACTTCTACGAGAAGCTGACCGTCCCCAAGCGCCTGGAGTTCCGGCCCGGCGACCACGCGACCCCCGAGATCGGCGGCCTGCTCGGCCTGCCGAACGACACCTGGAACAACGCCCGCCGCTGGCTCGACCACCACCTCAAGGGCACGGCCAACGGCGTAGGCGACGAGCCGCCGGTACAGCTCAAGTCCCGCTCCAACGGCGGCTACGAGGGCTACGAGAGCTGGGCGGCCGTACCGTCGCGGACCCGGCGGATACCCCTCGACGGCACGAAGCGGATCTTCGCGAACGTCGACTCCGGTGCCAACGGCGGCGTCGTCATCCTCTCCAGCGCGCTCGACCAGTTCCTCAAGCTGCCGCCCGTCGCCGCCGTCCCGCTGCTTCCCCGCGCCTTCGCCGCCGTCTGGCAGTCCGAGCGGTACGACTCCGAGCAGCGCGTCCGCGGCACCGTGAAGCTGCACACCAACATCACGAGCACGCACGCGAGCGGCACCGCCGTCGCGTACCTCTACGACGTGGGCCCGCTCGGTTTCGGCAAACTGGTCACCACCGCCCCGATCACCTTCCACGGCCGGACACCGGGCCGGCCGTTCCCCGTCGACCTGGAGCTGTTCTCGACGGCCTACGACGTCCCGGCCGGGCACCGCCTCGCGCTCGTCGTCGACACCGTCGACCCGCTCTACTCCGAACACAACCCCGACTGGTCGCGGCTCACGTTCTCGTCGCCCGCCGACGACCCGTCGTACGTGTCAGTGCCACTGGGCGCTGAGCGGCCGACCCCCTAGGGCTCCCCCCAGCGGAGATCTTTCCGTGACCCGCCCTCCCCAGCGGCTGCTGGGGAGGGCGGAGGCGGTCAGCCCTCGGACGCCTCCGCGTAGACCTGGGACAGCTCGGGGGCGCCGCTGATGGCCCAGTCGAGGCCCGCCTCGACGACGTCGATCTCGCGGCCCGTGGCGAGCTTCACCACCGGCTGGCCGTTCGGCCACACCTG
Organism: Streptomyces sp. 7N604; assembly: GCF_052245475.1. Taxonomy (NCBI): domain Bacteria; kingdom Bacillati; phylum Actinomycetota; class Actinomycetes; order Kitasatosporales; family Streptomycetaceae; genus Streptomyces; species Streptomyces sp. 7N604. The sequence continues at coordinate 53,426 of NZ_JBQQBX010000023.1, forward strand.
CCACACCGCCCCCGGGACCGTCCGGACGATCACGGTCCCCAGGTAGAGACCCGCGTCGTTGCCGAGCCACGGCAGCTCCTCCGGGTCGTCGCGCCAGCGCGGCAGCAACTGGTCCAGGGCCTCCAACGAGCGAGCGGAGTCGTCGAGTTCGAGCCCTGCACTCGCCGCCTGGCTGCGCAGCAGCTCGCACTCGGAGAGGAGCTCGGCCACCCCTTCGGGGTCCACCTCGGGCGGGACCGTCACGGACGCGCCCCGCTCCGCGTCATCGTGCCGCCTGCGCCAGCCGGCCAGGAAAGGGATGTTCATACCACTCAGGTTCGCATCCAGCCCCCGGTGTGCACCACAGGCGCGCCTGTCCACCACCCGGCCGCGCACGAGGGCGGCCGACGGCGGGAATTCAACCTCAGTTCAGACCGGGATCATTGACGGTCTCCAGCTGCCTCCCTACGTTCATCCCGCACCTGTCGGATCACTGCGGATGCGGGAGGGGACGGCCATGCTGCTCGTGGCAAGACGATGGACCATCGGGATCGTCGCGGGAGGTGCGGCCGTCGCCATCGCCGCAGCGGGCACACCCGCACTCGCGCAGACCCCGCTCGCACAGGCATCTGCACCAGCAACCCGCACGGAGCCGCTCCCCTTGGAGCGGCTCTTCGACAACACGGCGGTCAGCGACGACGCCCGCCCCTCGGAGGCCGACTTCGACGGCTCCGGCCAGTCCCTGTCCGCCCAGGACCTGTCCGCCGCAGGCTGGACCCCGGGCCGTACGCTCGCCCTCGACGGAGCCCGGCTGACCTGGCCCCGCTCCGCCGCCGGGCAGCCCGACAACGTACGTGCGGACGGCCAGCCGTTACGGCTGCGCGGGCGGGGCGACGCGCTGTCGTTCCTCGTCGCGGGCACCGGGGCGGGCGGGGATGTGACCGGCACCGGCACCGTGCGCTACCGGGACGGCGGCAGCACCTCGTACACCCTCACCGCCCCGGACTGGCGCAGCGGGCCGCTGAGCACCAAGGCTGTCGCACTCCCCCACATCAACGCGCCGGGCGGGCAGCGCACGGAGAAGGTCCGGCTGTACGCGGTGACCGTGCCGGTCGAGCGCGGCCGCGAGATCGCGTCCGTGGTGCTGCCGCGGGACCCGGGGCCCGCCGCGGATCTGCACGTCTTCGCGGCCGCGGTGCGCACTCCGGCGCACGGCTGGACCGGGACATGGTCGGCGAGCACCTCCGGATACCCGGCGGTCGGGCCGTGGACCGACCAGACGCTGCGGCTCGTCATCCACACCAGCGCGCGCGGGCGCGGCATCCGCATCCGGCTCGCCAACACCTTCGCGGCCGCGCCGGTACGGATCGGGCACGCCTCGGTCGCCGTCCAGGCCTCTGGGGCCGCGGCCGACGGGGCACCGCGGCGGCTGGCGTTCGGCGGACGGCCGGGGACCCGGATCCCCGCGGGGGCCGAGGCGTTCACGGACCCGCTGGACCTGCCCGTGCCCGCGGATACGAACCTGCTGGTCAGCCTGCATCTGCCGGAGAGGATCACGGCCGCTCCCGTGCACAGCAGGACCAACCAGGTCTCGTATCTGAGCGCGGCGGGCAGCGGGGACCGTACCGGCGACAGCGGGGCGGAGGCGTTCACCGGATCGCTGGCGAGCTGGCCGTTCCTCACCGGAGTCGACACCGGTGGCGGCCCGGGGTCCGTGGTGGCGCTCGGCGACTCGATCACCGACGGGGACAAGTCGACGGTCGACGCGAACCGGCGGTGGCCGGACGTGCTGGCGCGGCGGCTCCAGGGGCAGAGCGAGGTGCCGCGCTACGGCGTGCTCAACCACGGGATCTCCGCGAACCGGATCGTCACCGACCGCTACCCGGGCGACGGCGTGAGCACGGACACGGGCGGCGTGAGCGCCCAGCACCGGCTGGACCGCGACGTGCTGGCCCAGACGGGTGCCCGTACGGTCGTGGTCTTCGAGGGCGTCAACGACGTGCGCTGGGGTGCCTCGCCGGACCAGGTGATCGCGGGGCTGCGGGCCATCGCGGAGCGGTCACGGGCGCGGGGGCTGCGGGTGGTCGGGGCGACCATCGCGCCCTGCGAGGGCTTCCCGGACTGCACGCCGGAAGTCGACGCGCGGCGGACCGCCGTCAACGCGTTCATCCGGGAGAACGGCGGGGTGTTCGACGCCGTGCTGGACTTCGACGCGGTCATCCGGGACCCGGAGCGGCCGCAGCGGATGCTGCCGGAGTACGACAGCGGCGACCACCTGCACCCCGGCGACGCGGGGCTGCGGGCGCTCGCGGAGTCGATCGACCTGCGGAAGCTGATGCCGTAACGGCGTTGTGGGCATTCGTTCCGCTGGGCGATGGGGGTCCCCCCATCGCCCCGCGGTACGAATGCCCCCAAAACCGGCTATGAGACGTCCAGGTCCACCACGACCGGGGCGTGGTCGGAGGCGCCCTTGCCCTTGCGCTCCTCGCGGTCCACGTAACTGTCCTTGACCGCGCCCGCGAAGGCCTTGTTGCCGTAGACGAGATCGATCCGCATGCCGCGGTTCTTCGGGAAGCAGAGCTGGCGGTAGTCCCAGTACGTGTACGGGTGGTCGTACTTGAGCGGGCGCGGGACCACGTCGGAGAGTCCGAGCCCGCGCAGCCCTTCCAGGGCGGCGCGTTCGACCGGCGTGACGTGGGTCAGGCCCTCGAAGGCCGACCGGTCGTACACGTCCTCGTCCGTCGGCGCGATATTGAAATCGCCGAGCACCGCGAAGGGGCGCTCGGCGGCCGCGTCGCCCGCCACGGCGGCGCCCAGCGCCTCGAGCCACTGCAGCTTGTAGGCGAAGTGGGCGTGGTCCACCTCACGGCCGTTCGGCACGTACACCGACCAGACCCGGACGCCGTCGCAGGTCGCCGCGATGGCGCGCGGCTCCTGCGCGCCGTCGTACTCGGGGCCGCCGGGCAGGCCGCGCGCCACGTCGTCGAGGCCGGCCCTGGAGACCACCGCAACGCCGTTCCACCGGCCGTCCGCGTTGACCGCCGAGTCGTAGCCGAGCTCCCGCAGCTGCTCGCGCGGGAACTGCTCGTCGGTGCACTTGGTCTCCTGGATGCACAGCACGTCGGTGCCGCTGCTCTCCAGCCAGGCCAGCAGCCGCGGGAGCCGCGCGGTGATCGAATTGACGTTCCAGGTGGCGATGCGCATGGAGATGAATGTACCGCCCGCCTCTGACACTCAGAGGGCGAGCGACTCCCCCGGAGCCATGCGGCCGTGGTGCGCGCCGCCCACGCCCGGGCCGTCCGGGCCCAGCAACCGGTCGTACACCGTCCTCGCGACGTCGGTCAGCAGCGCATCGTGGATGTCGATGGCGCGCTGCGGCTTGACTTCCCTGAGGTAGTCGATGACTTCGGCGACCTTGTTCCAGGGGGCGTGCACCGGCAGCATCAGGGTCTCGATCGGGCGGCCGGGGACGGTGAGCGCGTCGCCCGGGTGGAAGACCGAACCGTCCACCAGGTAGCCGACGTTGGTGATGCGCGGGATGTCGGGGTGGATCACGGCGTGCAGCTCGCCGTGCACCTCGACCTCGAAGCCGGCGGCGGTGAAGGTGTCACCGTGGCCGACGGTGTGCACCCGCCCGGGGAAGGCGGCGGCGACCTGGTCCGCGACGCTGCGCAGGGTCCAGATCTCGGCGGCCGGGTTGGCGTCCAGAGCGGTCCGCAGCCGGTCCTCGTTGAAGTGGTCGAGGTGCTCGTGGGTCACCAGCACCGCGTCCGCGCCGACCGCCGCGTCCTCCTCGCTGAAGGCGCCCGGGTCGATGACCAGCACCCGCCCGTCCTTCTCCAGCCGGATGCAGGCGTGGCCCTTCTTCGTCAGCTGCACGGGGTGTCCTCCCGACGGGTCCTGTGGCGTGGCGTGTCCCGCCAGCGAATCTACTCCTGGGGCGTCGTCTCCTGACGTATGACCTCCTGCGCCACCCGGAACGCCGAGTTCGCCGCCGGTACGCCGCAGTAGACGGCCGTGTGCAGCAGCACCTCCCCGATCTCGGCGGGGGTCAGCCCGTTGCGCAGCGCGGCGCGGGTGTGGAAAGCCAGCTCGTCGAGGTGACCGCCGGACACGAGGGCAGTGAGGGTGATGACGCTGCGGGTGCGGCGGTCGATCCCGGGCCTGCTCCACACCTCGCCCCAGGCGTAGCGGGTGATGAACTCCTGGAACTCGGCCGCGAAATCGTCCGCGGCCGCGGAGGCCCGGTCGACATGGGCGTCGCCGAGCACCTCTCGGCGTACCTTCATGCCCTGCTCGTACGGGTCCTGGCGGCCGGTCACGACCTCCGCGGGCGCTTCGGCGGAGCCGATCTCGGCAAGCGGGCGGCCGGCGGACTGGACCGCGGCGCCGGTCTGGGTCCCCGTGCGGAGACCGGTCAGGGTTCCGGTCTGGTGACTGGTCTGGTGAGCAGGCTGGTGAGCGGCCTCGGTCCCGGTCTGCGGCCCGCTGTGCGGGGCGACGGGGGCCAGGACCGGCTTGAGCGGTGGGGCGGCGATCGCTGCCGTGCCCTCCTGCCAGGCCGTGCCGAAGTGACGGACGAGCAGGTCGGTGACGGCTGCGGGCTGCTCGACGGGCGCCAGGTGAGAGGTGCCGGGGACGAGCGCGAGGCGGGCGTCCGGTATCCCGGCGACCAGCACGCGCGCGTCCGCGGGCGTGGTGACCTGGTCCTCGGATCCGGCGAGGACGAGCGTCGGCACGCCGATCCGCTCCAGAGAGGTGCGGATGTCGAGGGAGGCGAGGGCCTCGCAGGCGGCGATGTAGCAGCCGGGGTCGGTGGTGCGCACCATCTGCACGGACCACTCGGCGATGGCCTGCTGAGCGGCCGTGAAGCCGGGCGTGAACCAGCGCTCGGGGACGGAGCGGGCGATGGGTTCCAGCCCGTTCGTACGGACGATCACGCCGCGCTGGCGGTACTCGTCGGCGGTGCCGAAGCGGGCGGAGGCCGAGACCAGGGCGAGAGAGGCGACCTGCTGCGGCTCTCGCAGGGCCAGGTCGGCGCCGACCGCGCCGCCGATGCCGCAGCCCGCGTAGCCGAAGCGCTCGATGCCGAGTTCCTCGAGCGTGGCGAGGAGGCGGTCGGCGAGTTCGGTGACCGAGGTGGCGGGGTGGGCGGGCGCGCCGCCGTGGCCCGGCAGATCGTAGCGCAGCACCCGCCAGCGGCGGGCCAGTTCGGGTACCTGCCGGTCCCACATGTGCCAGGTCGTGCCCAGGGCTGGGCCGAGGACGAGGACGGGGGCGTCGTCCGGGCCGTCGATCCGGTGCTGAAGGGTCTTCGTCTCGCTCACGCCTGTCACGCTATCCGCCGGTCCCGGCGGAACGGGTCAGGGGGTCACGGTGGAGACGACGTAGACCTTGGGGTGCGCCTTGTTTCTGAGATCGACGGTGATGTCCTGCAGGGGCTGGGGCTCGGGGTGCTTGTGGACCGTGCCGGCCCAGTCGGCCGCGCCGCTCGGGCCGAGGTTCCAGCCCACGGCCGCCGCCTCCCTGGCGCTGATGGTGACCCTGCCCGGATCGAGCGCGGCCCGGCTCGTGCCGATCCGGCCGAGGAACCTGTCGAGACCCTCATCGGATGTGACGAACTGCACGTACAGCTTGCTGATCTTCCAGGAGTTGGTCTCGTAGTACGCGACCTCGGCGGAGTACGGCGGGATCGGCACGTCGTAGATGCGGCGCGTCACCTTGGACGGCCAGCCCTCGGTGAGGCCGGTGGCGGCGGCCTTGCCCTCCTTGTCCCGGCCGCTGTCCCGGCTCTGCTTGGCGGAGATCGCCAGATAGCCCGCCGGGATGCCGATCAGCAGGACGACGATGAGCAGGGTGAGAATGCGGCGGCGGGTGCTGGGGCGGTTCGGCGGCTGCCCGCCCTCTCCACCGTCTCCGGGGTTGGACGGGGTCTGGCGGGGGACGCGGTCGGCCATGGTCATCGTCGGCTCCCTCGGAGGCCTTGCGCGTAACGCTCGTAGCGTTCGTACCGCTCGACGCGCCGCCGGGTGGCGCGGCGGAAGCGGCGGGCGACGAGCCTGGCGAGGTCCGCGGCGCCGACGAGTCCTGCTTCGTTGCCGAGCTGAGCTTTGATGATACGGGCCTCGGGCCGGTAGCCGCGGCCGGTGAGGTGGCGGCGGAAGGAGTCCCTGGCCGGGCCGATGAGCAGGTCGTCGGCCGCGCTGACGCCGCCGCCGATGACGAAGCAGGAAGGGTCGAGAGCTGCGGCGAGGTTGGCGATGCCCACGCCGAGCCACTGGCCGATGTCCTGGAGCAGCTCGACGCACATGGCGTCGCCCTCGCGCGCCAGCTCGGTGATGAGCGGCCCGGTGATATCGGGGATGTGGCCGCCGACACGGTCGATGATGTTGTACGCGACCGGCGAGTCGGCGGCGGCGAGCTCGCGGGCCTCGCGGACCAGGGCGTTGCCGGAGCTGTACTGCTCCCAGCAGCCGCGGTTGCCGCACGGGCAGCGGTGGCCGCCGGGCACGACCTGCATATGGCCGAACTCGCCGGCGACGCCGTACCGGCCGCGCTTGACCTGGCCGTCCTCGAGGATCGCGCCGCCGATACCGGTGCCGAGCGTGATCATGACGAGGTGGTCCTCGCCGCGGCCCGCGCCGAACCGCCACTCCGCCCAGGCGGCCGTGTTGGCGTCGTTGTCGACCATGACGGGGACGGCGAGGCGGGCGGCGAGCGCGTCGCGCAGCGGCTCGTCGCGCCAGGACAGGTGGGGCGCGAAGAGCACCCGGGAGCGGTCGGCGTCGACCCAGCCCGCCGCACCGATGCCGACCGCGTGTACGTCGTGCCGGTCGGAGAGGTCCAGGACCAGCTCGACGATGGTGTCCTCGACGACCTTCGGGCTCTTGGACTTGTCCGGGGTCTCGGTGCGCACCTTCTCGACGATGTTGCCGTCCGCGTCGACGACACCGGCCATGACCTTGGTGCCGCCGATGTCGATGCCGACCGTGGGGACGCGAGGGGCGGAGAGGTGCGAGCGGCGCTCGCGGGTGCCGACGGTGCGGAGGACGGTCGCCCTGGCCGAGCCGCGGTGCGCGAGCTCGCGGTACGTGCTCATCTCGTCCCTAGGTGGTTGCGGGCATTCGGTGCTTTCCGTGCTGGTGGCGATTGTGCCAAATGGGCAGGGGAGCGGCTTCCTCACTCCCCTTCGGCGGCTTCGGCGGCGGCCCTGAGACGGTCGGGGACCGGGGCGCGCTTCAGCTCGTGGCTGAGCTCTTCCAGCTCCGAGCCGCCCGCCATCTGGCGCGTCAGCTCGTCGAGGGCGATCTCCTCCTTGGGGTAGCTGCCGGACATGGTGCCGCGCTTGAGGAGGACGAAGCGGTCGCCCACGAGGTACGCGTGGTGGGGGTTGTGCGTGATCAGCACCACGCCGAGACCGGCGTCCCGGGCCGCGGCCACGTACTTCAGCACCACCCCGGACTGCTTGACGCCCAGGGCCGCGGTCGGCTCGTCGAGGACGAGGACCTTGGCGCCGAAGTAGACGGCGCGGGCGATGGCCACGCACTGGCGCTCGCCGCCGGACAGGGTCCCGATGGGCTGGTCGACGTCGCGCAGGTCGATGCCCATACGGAGCAGCTCGCTGCGCGTGGTCTCGCGCATCCGCTGCACATCGAGGCGGCGGAACGGGCCCTTGCCGCGGGTGGGCTCGGAGCCGAGGAAGAAATTCCGCCAGACCGGCATGAGCGGGACGACGGCGAGGTCCTGGTAGACGGTGGCGATGCCGCGGTCGAGGGCCTCGCGCGGGGAGTCGAGGGCCGTCTCCTCGCCCTCGACGGTGAAGGAGCCGGCGTCATGCCGGTGCAGCCCCGCGATGATCTTGATGAGGGTGGACTTGCCCGCGCCGTTGTCGCCGAGGACGCAGGTGATCTCGCCCGCGTGGACCTCGAGGGAGACGCCCTGGAGGGCCTTGATGCTGCCGTAGAACTTGCTCACGCCCGCGAGCCGGACCAGGGGGCCGGGGGTCGTTGCCGCTGCCGTCTTCGGTGTCGTCACTTGCGCGCCTCCGCCCGCTTGCGGACCCATGCGTTGAGCAGGGTGGCCAGGAGCAGCATCGCTCCGAGGAAGAACTTGAACCAGTCGGGGTTCCACTGCGCGTAGACGATGCCCTTGCTGGTCATGCCGAAGATGAAGGCGCCGACGGCCGAGCCGATCGCGGAGCCGTAGCCGCCGGTCATCAGACAGCCGCCGATGACGGCCGCGATGATGTAGAGGAACTCGTTGCCGACGCCCTCGCCGGACTGGACGACGTCGTACGAGAAGAGCAGGTGCTGTCCGGAGATCCAGGCGCAGAAGGCGACGGCCATGTAGAGGCCGATCTTCGTGCTGGACACCGGGACGCCGACGGCGCGGGCGGCGTGCGGGCCGCCGCCCGCCGCGAAGATCCAGTTGCCGGCGCGGGTGCGCAGCAGGACCCAGGTGGCCAGCGCCACCAGACCGGCCCACCAGAGGATGGTGACCTGGAGGTCGACGTCGCCGACGCTGAGGCGGGAGGCGAAGAGGGCCTTCGCCGACTCGAAGCCCTCCATGTCGCCGATCGACTTCGTCGAGACCGTGCCGCTGATCAGCTTGGTGAAGCCGAGGTTGAGGCCGGTCAGCATGAGGAAGGTGCCGAGCGTGATGATGAAGCTCGGCAGCTTCGTGCGGACCAGCATGATGCCGTTGAAGAAGCCGATGGCGAGGGTGACGAGGAGCGAGACCCCGACGCCGACCCAGACGTTCGCCGTCATCTGGTAGCTGAACATCGAGGAGACCAGCGCCGAGGACGTCACCATGACGCCCGTCGAGAGGTCGAACTCGCCGCCGATCATCAGCAGGGCGACCGGTACGGCCATGATGCCGATCGTCGACGAGGCGTACAGGACCGTACTGAGGCTCTGCGCGCGCAGGAAGCTGTCGGCGACGAGCGCGAAGAAGACGAAGACGGCCGCGGCGCCGACGACAGCGCCCAGTTCGGGCCGGCCCATGAGGCGGCGCAGCAGCGAGGTCTCCAGCAGCCTGTCGTCGGTGGTCGGTGCGGGTGCCGGTGTCTTGGCCGGGGCCGTCATCGCGTCCCCCGCTTCGTGTACTCCTGCAGGGCGGCCGCGTCCTTCTCGGTGATGATCTGCGGTCCGGTGAGGACGGGGCGGCCGCCGCCGAGGACGTCGGCGTTGTAGCGGTGGAGCCAGAGGAGGTCCACGGCCTCGTAGCCCTGGAGGTAGGGCTGCTGGTCGACGGCGAAGCCGAGGGCGCCGTCCTTCAGGGACCGGGCGACCTCGGCGTTGAGGTCGAAGGTGTCGATCTCGGCCTCGCTGCCCGCCTGTTCCTTCGCCTTGACGGCGGTGGCCGCGAAGGGTGCGCCGAGCGTGACCACGGAGTCGATGCTCGGGTCGGCCTGCAGCTTGGCCTCGACGGAGGACTGGACCTCGGGCATGTTGGTGCCCTCGACGTAGAGGTTCGCCAGCTCGCCGTCGAAGGTCTTACGGGCACCGTCGCAGCGCTGCTCGTGGCCGACATTGCCCTGCTCGTGCAGTACGCACAGGGCCTTCTTCCTGCCGCGCTTGTTCAGCTCCTCTCCGACCGCCTCGCCCGCGATGGTCTCGTCCTGGCCGATATGGGTGAGGGCGCCGAAGTCCTTGGACTGCTCGGAGCCGGAGTTCACGGTGACCACGGGGATCCCGGCCTTGACGGCCTTGGCGACGACGTCCTTCATCGCGTCCGGCTTGGCGAGCGTGACGATCAGGCCGTCGACGCGTCGGTCGATCGCGGTCTGCACGAGCTGGGCCTGCTGCTGGGCCTCGTCGTGGTGCGAGTAGAGGAACGTGATGTTGTCCTTGGCGGCCGCCTGCTCGGCGCCGCTCTGGACGATGTCCCAGAAGGTGTCCCCGTCACCGGAGTGGGTGACCATCGCGAAGGTCCAGCGGGGGGTGTTCACCGCGGCCCGGCCCCCGGCGGCCTGCGCCGCCGCCCGCTCCTCGGCGCGCTTGCCGCCCGTACTGCTGCACCCCGCAAGGGACGCACCGAGTACGACCGCCAGCACGGCACCCATCGCGCGTACGCCTGTCCGAACCCTTGCCACGAGGACGTGCCCCTCTCCCTGTGCTGCCTGCTGCTTCTCCCGGTGCGGCGGGGGCCGGAAGGACCGGCCCCGGCCGGCGCCCAAGTATCCGTTACGGGTGCTCGCCGATGGGGGTCCCCCCATGCCGTTCAGGCCATGGGGGATCATCGGGTGCCGCGCGCTGTGTACTTCTCCAGCCGCGGGACGTCCTTCTCCGTGACGATCGCGGGCCCGGTGAGCACCGGCTCCCCGCCGCCGAGGACGTTGGCGTTGGTCGTGTAGAGCCAGAGCTCGTCGACGGCCAGGTAGCCCTGGAGGTACGGCTGCTGGTCGACCGCGAAGCCGATCTCCTTGGCCTTGAGTGACTTCACGACCTGCGCGTTGAGGTCGAAGGTGTCGATCTCCGCCTGGCTGCCCGCCTGTTCCCTGGCCTTGACGGAGGCCGCGGCGAAGGGCGCGCCGAGGGTGACGATCGTGTCGATGTCCTTGTCCGACTGCAGCTTCGCCTCGATGGAGGACTGGGTGGCGGGCATGTTGGTGCCCTCGACGTTGAGGGTCTCCAGCGACCCCTCGAACACCTTCTTCGCACCCGCGCAGCGCTCCTCGAGCGAGACGTTGCCCTGCTCGTGGATGACGCAGAGGGCCTTCTTCCTGCCCCGCTTGTTCAGCTCCTCTCCGACCGCCTCGCCCGCGACGGCCTCGTCCTGGCCGATGTGCGAGAGCGCGCCGAGGCCTTCCGAGAACTGGGCGCCGGAGTTGATGGTGACCACGGGGATCCCGGCCTTGACGGCCTTCTCGATCTCGGCCTTGAGGGCGTCGGGCTTGGCGAGCGTGACGATGAGGCCGTCGACGCGTCGGTCGATCGCGGTCCTGACGAGCTGGGCCTGCTCGTCGCCCTCCTTGTTCGCGGAGTAGAGGAACTCCACGTTGTCCTTGGCCGCCGCCTGCTTGGCCCCGCTCTGGACGATGTCCCAGAAGGTATCGCCCTCGCCCGAGTGCGTCACCATCGCGATCTTCAGTCGCGGGGTGTTCACGCCCTTGCCGGTGCCGCCGCCCGCGGACTCGTCCTCGGCCTGCTTGCCGCCGGAGCTGCTGCACCCGGTGACCGCGAGCGCGAGCGTGATCGCCGCGGTGAGTACCGCTGCCGTACGACGTCGGGATGTCCCCGCCATGGTGGGTCCGCCTTCCTCCTGGGCCGCGTCGTTGCGGCTGGAGGAGTTCTAGCTGCGGGCGACGCGCTCCGTCCATATGGCGAGCGGGAAAAGCGCAGGGCGGGCGCGGGTGCGGGCGCCGGGGCGGGGAGGCGGGCCGGGCTCAGGGCCGTACGAGCAGCACGGGGCGAGCGAGGCCGGGCTCAGGGCCGTACGAGCAGCTGGAACTCGAAGGCGTACCGGGAGGCGCGGTAGATGTGGGACCCGAACTCGACCGCGCGGCCGGTGTCGTCGAAGGTCGTCCGCTCCATCGTCAGCAGCGGCGCCCCTTCCGGCTCGCCCAGCTGCTCCCCCTCGTCCGCGGTCGCGGCACGCGCGCCGACCGCCTGGCGGGCGCTGTGCAAGGTGATGCCCGCCTCGCGCATGAGGCGGTAGAGGCCGGTGGCCTCGAGGCGCGCAGTGTTCAGGTCGAGGAGGCCGACGGGCAGGTGGTTGCGCAGATGCGCCATGGGCTCGCCGTGCGCGAGCCGCAGCCGCTCGACCATGACCACGTCGGTCCCCTCGGGGACCCCGAGCGCCGCCGCGACCTCGGCGGACGCGGGCTCCGTGGTATTCCGCAGCACCTGGGTGGCAGGCCGCTGACCTGCGGCTTCGAGGTCGTCGTAGAGGCTGCTCAGCTCCAGCGGCCGCTTGACCTGGCTGTGCACGACCTGGGTTCCAACCCCCCGGCGCCGCACCAGGAGCCCCTTGTCGACCAGCGACTGGATGGCCTGCCGCACGGTGGGCCTGGACAGGCCGAGCCGGCCGGCGAGCTCGATCTCGTTGCCGAGCAGGCTGCCCGGCGCGAGCTTGCCGTTCTCGATCGCCGCTTCGAGCTGCTGGGACAGCTGGAAGTAGAGCGGGACCGGGCTGCTGCGATCCACGCTGAGCTGGAGAGACCCGGTGGGGTCTGCCGCTTGCTGCTTCACCACGCAGGCGAGACTAGCCGCAAGGACAGATGACGGGAAGTCGTGAAGTTCGGTTGTCCGGACAAAAGGTGCAGCGTGCGATCCCGGCGGCATCTGCGGCGGTCGGCCGTGCGGTGCGGCCCCCGTCGTTGGTCAGCTGGTCGTGGCGGCCGGGGCCGCGCTCGCGAGGCGGGCGAGGAGATCCGCGACCCGCTTGGCCACCGCGTCGCGGTCGCCTTCCGCAAGCGCAGCACCCATCCCGCACGCGACCGCCCCCGCCGCGATCCAGTCCGGGGCGTCCTCGACCGTCACGCCGCCGGTGGGCAGCAGCGGCGCCTGCGGCAGCGCGGCCCGTATGTCCTTGATCCAGCGCGGGCTGTGATCGGAGGCCGGGAAGACCTTGAGCGCGTCCGCGCCCAGCTCCATGGCCCGCACGATCTCGGTGGGGGTGGCGACGCCCGGGAAGACGGGGACGCCGTAGCGGTGGCCCGTGCGTATCACCTCGGCGTCCAGGGCGGGCGAGACGAGGAAGCGGGCGCCGGCGTCGATCGCCATCCGCGCGGACGGGACGTCCAGCACCGTTCCGGCGCCGATCAGCGCTTCCTGGCCGACCTCGCGGGTGAGGGTCGTGACGACCTCCAGCGCGAAGGGGGTCGTCAGCGAGATCTCGAGGCTCCTGATCCCCGCGGAAATCAGGGTGTCGGCCGTGGCGGCGGCCTGGTCGTAGCTCTCGGTGCGGATGATGGCGAAGACCCGCTGTGCCAGCGCGGCACGGGTGATCTCCCAGCGGTACACGGCAGTTGGCCGCCTTTCTCGGTCGGGCGCGGGCGGGGGTCGTACGGGGTGCGGGGGGCGGGGCGTGGGGTGCGGGCGTGGGGTGCATTGCGCGTGATGCGTGTGCGTGGTGCGTCGTACGGGGCCGGGGCCTGGGTCTGCGGGCTGGTTGCCGCGCCGACCGGCGGGCCCTCGGGTCAGCGGTGGACGGAATCGCCGCCGCCGGTGAAGGCGGCGAGCGCGCGGTCCCGGGCGGCGGCGGTCGGCAGACCGTCGGTGTCCGCCGGGGCCTGGACGACGAGCGCCGCGACGCAGGCCGCCTCGGCCAGCGCCCGCGGCTCCGGCAGCCCGCGCAGCCGGCCGGACAGGTAGCCCGCGGCGAAGGCGTCGCCCGCGCCGACCGGATCGGCGAGCGGCACGTCGAAGGGCTGCTGGGTCCACTGCGCGCCGTCGGTGACAGCGGTCGCGCTGCGGTCAGCGCGCTTGATCACGATCGTACGGGCGCGGCCGCCGTGCAGCAGCTCGGCCGCGGCCTTGTCGGCGGTCATGGCGGTGAGCAGCTCCAGTTCGTCCTCCCCCGCCAGGACGAGATCGGCTTCGCGGAGCAGCGGGCCGACGGTCTGCGCCCACTGCGCGGCGCCGCCCAGCTTGCGCCGCACGTTCGGATCGAACGAGACGGCGGCACCGGCCTCCCGGGCCAGCTCGACCAGCCGGGTGGTCGCCTCCGCGGCGGTCGGCGACAGCATGGGCGTGATCCCGGAGACATGGAGCAGCCGGGCGCCCTCCAGCGCCTCGGGGCGTATGTGCTCGGGCGCGAGGTGGGCGGCGGCGGAGCCTGCTCGGTAGTACTGGACGTCGATGGCGCGCCGGGGGTGGCTGTCACGCAGCAACAGGCCGGTGGGGGCGTCCTGGTCCACGTCCGCGTACGACACGTCGACGCCGTCGGCCCGCAGCTCGCGCAGCACGGCCTCGCCCGCCGGGTCCGCGCCCACCCGGCCGATCCAGCGCGTGCGGTGGCCGAGCCGGGCGAGTCCGGCGGCGACGTTGGACTCGGCGCCGGCGACGGAGCGGCGGAAGTGCACGGCGCGGTCGAGCGGGACGCCTGGCTCGGCGAGCATGAGCAGCATCGCCTCGCCGCAGGTGACCGCCTCGGGTCCGTTTCCCACCGTTGCCTCCGCCGCTCACCCGTACGCCTCGTACGACGTCTACGCCCCGAACGCTCGCATCTGCCGGAAACCGTACCGGCCGCCACTGACGGCGGGCGCGCTGGGGCGGGGTTCCCGGCCAAGCGCGCGACATGCCCTACGGGGCGGGCGGGGGCGCGCGCCGCCCCGTTCGCGCCCGCCATATCTGCTACCCGCCACGCCCGCGTACGAACGGGCGGCGATGCCCCGGCAGCCCACAACACACCGAATTCCGGCGCTCCTGCTGGCGGCTACGGTGGAAACCGCGCACCGAAGATGCAGGCACCACGGCCGCCCACCCGCCTCGCCGCGAAGCGCCCTCCAGCAACCCCATCAGCCGCGACCGCGGCAGGCCACCCACCCGCCCTCATAGGGGACGGGCGGGTGGAAACCCCCGCACCGGAGGCGCGGGACTGCGCATCCCGCCCCTCAAGGGCGGGGCGGCGGGCGGGGTCAGGGGGTGAGGTTGGCGGAGGCCGCCGGGATGCGTGCGGGGGCCGGGGTGCCGCCCGTGTCCAGGAAGCGGCCCACCGGCAGGGTCGCCGCGCCGACCGTCACCGCGTCCGGGCCGAGCCGCCCCAGCTCGATGGAGGTCTGCGCGTACGGGTGGCGCAGCGCGTACGCCGCGGCCGCCGTCCGTACCGCGGGAAGCAGCCGCGGCCCCAGCAGCAGCCCCGCCCACCCGCCGAGCACTATCCGCTCCGGGTTGAAGAGATTGACGAGGTCGGCGATGCCGGCGCCGAGGAATTCCGCGGTCTCGTCGAGGATCGCGACCGCCGTACGGTCGCCCCCGTCGGCCGTGTCGAGCAGCTCGGCGAGCGCGGACTCCTCGTCACGCCCGCGCGGGTCGCCGCCCGCCTCGCGCCAGCGGTCCAGTACACCCGCCGCGCCGACGTACGCCTCGAGGCAGCCGCGGGCCCCGCAGCGGCAGCGGCGGCCGCCGACCCGGAGGGTGGTGTGGCCCCACTCGCCGGCGCTGCTGCACGCGCCCTGGTACGGCCTGCCGTCGGCGACCACGCAGGCGCCGACGCCCGAGCCGAGCAGGGCGATGACGGCGTTGCGCGCGCCGCGCCCGGCGCCGAACCAGGTCTCCGCGCGCCCAAGGGTCTTGGCGCCGTTGTCGATGTGCAGCTGCAGGTCGGTGGAGCGGCGCAGCAGCGCTTCGAGGGGTACGGCGTCCCAGCCGATCGTCTGCCCGTGCACGACCGCCCCGTCCGGCCCGGCGGCGTCGACGATGCCGGGCACCCCGATGCCGACGCCGAGAATGGCCCCGGCCGGGAGGCAGGCTTCGCGGAGGACCGTGGCGAGGCCGTCGAGGATGAGGTGGACGACGAGGTCCACGTCGTGGCCCTGCCCGGCCAGCGGGAGGTCGGCGCCGGAGATCTCGGAGAACGCGAGGTCGAACAGCCCGACGCGGACCCGGGTCTCGCCGACGTCGACCCCGATGAGATGGCCGCTGGACGGCGCGACGCGCAGCAGCGTGCGGGGGCGGCCGCCGTCGGAGGCGGTGGAGCCGACCGCCTCGACCAGGCCGTCGGCGACGAGCTCACCGACGACGTTGCTCACCGAGCCGGAGCTGAGCCCGGTGGCCGGGCCCAACTCCTGTCTGCTGAGCGGTCCTTCGAAGTACAGATGCCGCAGCAGGGCGGCTCGGTTGGTGCGCCGCAGATCGCGTACCGTCCGCCGGTTCCCTTCGCCCATGGTGTTCTCCCTCCCGCCGAGAACCTAGCCTGCGGGAGAGGTGGGCGGGACTTCGGACCACCGCTTAACTCAGGTTGCGTATTAAGCGGTGACCCGTACGTAGTCCACGACCAGCTGCTGCGGGAAGACCGTGCTTCCGTCCGGGTCGCCCGGCCAGTAGCCGCCCACCGCGAAGTTCATGATCAGGAAGAACGGGTGGTCGAACACCCACTTCTTGCCGTTCAGGTCCGCCGGGGTACGGGTCTGGTAGACGTTGCCGTCCACGGACCAGGTGATGGAGTCGGGGGACCAGTCGACGGCGAAGGTGTGGAAGTCGTCCGAGAACTTCTGCCCGTTCGGCAGGGTGTACCCGGCGCCGATGCCGCCCTCGCCCGAGTAGCCGGGACCGTGCAGGGTGCCGTGGACGGTGCCGGGCTCCTTGCCGATGTTCTCCATGATGTCCAGCTCGCCGCAGGCGGGCCAGCCGGCACTGCCGATGTCCTCGCCCAGCGCCCAGAAGGCGGGCCACACGCCCTGCCCGCTCGGCAGCTTCATCCGGGCCTCGAAGTGCCCGTACGTCTGCGTGAACTTCTGGGCCGTGTTGAGCCGGGCCGAGGTGTACTCACACCGGCCGTACCAGCACTGGTAGTTGCCCGGGTTCTCCTTCTTCGCCGTGATGACCAGGTGGCCCTGGCCGTCGAGCGCGGCGTTGTCCGTCCCGCTCGTGTAGTACTGCCGCTCGTGGTTGTTGACGTTGTCGCCCGTCTCCAGCTGCCACTTGCTGCCGTCCACCGCGCTCCCGGCCGGGCCGTCGAAGTCGTCGCTGAAGGTGACGGCCGCGGGGGATGCGGCGGGGCCCGCCTGCGCGGACGGCGCGAGAAGGGACGCGGTCAGAGCGGTCGCGCCCGCGGCGCAGGCGGCCAGCGCCAGCCGCGTACGCCTGCGCGTACGGCCGAGTCGGTGCTGCGGCGGACTCGTGGTCGTGGTCGTGGCCGCGGTCGTGGATGGCGTTGTGGTCATGGGGGTTGCTCCTTCTTCACCGGCCCGTCACTTCAGTCGTCCGGCGTCACTGGTCGCCGGTCCAGGTGAACGTGGCGGAGGTGTGTGGGGGGATGCTGTACGTGAAGTGCCGGCCGCCCCAGTTGACGGCGAGCGACCGGGCGCTGTCCGCGTCGTTGTGCGCGATCAGCGCCTTGGAACCGTCCGGGTTCCGCCAGGCGACATTGGGCAGCCGGTCACCGGCGGTGGACGAGATGCGATGGGCGCCCGGCCGTACGAACTTCGTGAGATGGCCCATCGTGTAGTACTCGATCGTGAAGTCGACCCGGCCGTGCCGCCCGTCGCCGTTGTGCACGGTGAGCAGGCCGGTGCAGGTCCCGCAGCCGCCGTTGTGCGGGCCGTGGTTCTGGTCGACGGCGAGGCTCCACTTGACCCAGCTGCGGCCCCAGTTGCGCGTGTAGTCGATG
Source organism: Streptomyces sp. 7N604 (assembly GCF_052245475.1). NCBI lineage: Bacteria > Bacillati > Actinomycetota > Actinomycetes > Kitasatosporales > Streptomycetaceae > Streptomyces > Streptomyces sp. 7N604. Next base: position 70,682 of record NZ_JBQQBX010000023.1, read on the forward strand.
AGGTTCCGCATGTCCTCGCGGTGCTGGTCGGCGATCCAAGTGCCCCCGGAGTGCTCGGTGTCGAAGGCGTCGACGGTCGGGTACGTGTCGTGCAGACGCGTCCGGGCGGTGACGTCGCCGGTGCCGTAGCCGTGCCAGGCCAAGCCGCCGAAGAGTGGGTCGTCGCGGATGGCGTCGTCGCGAACGACGGGGGCGCCGTAGCCGTCGTACTGGTCCCAGTTCCAGTCCAGGGCCAGCACTTTGGTCGAAAGACCTGCCTTGTGCAGCGCCGGCAGCAGGTTGTTCTTGGTGAAGTAGTGCAGGCCGGAGCCGTTCCACTGCATCGACGGGTAACCGGCGCAGCAGGTGGGCTCGTTCTGCACGGACACGTAGTCCACGGGGACCCCGCGGGCCGCGTATTCCTTGATGTATTTGACGAAGTACGTGGCGTAAGTGCCGTAGTAGCGCGCTTGCAACCACCCCTGGTCGAGGCTGTCGTTGTCCTTCATCCAGCCGGGGGCGCTCCAGGGAGAGGCCATGACGGTGAGGTCCGGGTTGAGCCCGATGGCCTGCTTGGTGAGGGGCAGGATGTCGGCGAGGTCATGCTCGACGGAGAAGCGCTCGAGGCGGGGGTCGGTCCGGCCCGCGGGCATGTCGTCGTACGTGTAGTCGCCGCGGGCGAGATCGGAGGCGCCCATGGGGTTGCGGACGAAGCTCAGGCCGATGCCTGACTGCGGGTCGAACAGCTTGCGCATGGTGGCATCGCGGGTGGTGTCACTGAGTGCTCCGCTGCTGTTCATGAGCCAGGCGGCGGTGTCGGTGAAGGAGGCACCCCCGCCGGAGAACCGCTGATAGCGCGTCGATTCGTCGATGGTGACGGACCGGCCGTCGCTCCTGGAGCCGGAAGTGAAGGCGGTCGGTTTCTGCCGCTCCAGGCCGCGGACGACGTGCCGGCCGCCCGAGTCGTCCGTGGTGGTGAGCCAGACGTTCACGGTCTCTTCCACGGCACCGGCGGGCCAGGACACCGCGAGCCCGGCCATCGGCAGCAGTCCTGCCACGCCGAGGATGAGGCTGCCGCGCAGCCAGGGTCTGCTGCGGGGACGCGAACGGGAGCGGTGAGAGCGATGGTTGATCACTGCGCTCTGCCTCTCAGCTCTGTTGGTGGGGGGAGGCGTCGCGGTCCCTCGTGGAGAACCTGGAAGGAGTTGGGGGGCGGGGCATGCCCCTGCCAAGTCAAAAGGATCGCGACGATGAGGGCTGAGGTGTTGCGGGCCGGCTCTTGGCCCGCCCTTAATTCATGTCTTGATTTAACTGATGCGGTGAAGGGTCGTCAAGACTTCGAACCATGAAGGAACTTCAGAAGCGGCGACGAAAGTCGCACGGTTCGAGACTCTCGGCCGTCGGCGCAGTCGGCTTCGCCGACAAGGCCAAGTGGCTGCTCCATGACCGCCCTGGTGGAACCAGGAGCGCGCCTTCGCCCTGCTGGCGGCGATGCCCGGCCCGCGCGAGCATGGCCGCATTGAGGCATGAAGCCGCTTCTCTCGAAATCCTGAGTCAGGGCCCGCGGTTCACGCAGGGCGGACGGCGAATGCCGGGAGATGACACCAGGCGGCGGCCGCCGGTGGGGGGAGCGGCCGCCGCGGTCGGTGGTCGTGCTGCGAGTCTGCGGATCTGCCGATCCGCGGATCAGCAGCTGTAGTCGACGAGGTCGAACGAGTCGTAGTGGTCGGCGGTGTAGTAGTCCTCCTCGGCCGCCTCACCGGTGACGATGCGCCGCGCACCGCGGTCCGGCGACCCGGGGGTCTTCACCGTGTATTCGTGGTAGTACCCGGCGTCCTGGTCGGGCAGGATGCCTTCCCTGTTCTGGAAGACGGTGCCGTCCTGCGGGTACGGGTACGGGCCACCGGCCTCGATCAGGTCGAGGGTGTCGTGCGCCTCGGACGGCAGAGCCGTGTAGCAGATGTCGCCGACGGCGGCCGCGGACGGGGCGGCCTGTGTGTGCGCGACCGAGGGGCCGGGGGCGACCGAGGCGAGGGCCGGGCCGCCGATGAGAAGGGTCGATGCGAGGGCGCCGAGGGCGCCGATCTTGGCGATTCGTGGGGGGATTCGCATGCCCTCCAGCATGACGCGCGTAGAGCATGTCATGTCAACGCCAAGTCAATGAAGTTTCCAAGGAGTTCACAGGAAAGCTGCACCTGTGAACGTCGCAGCGGGCAGCCCGTGCGGCAACACGGACTGTCGGCCGGCCCCGGCCTGAGGAGTCTGCCTCAGGAATCCTGACTCGCCGTCAGCCTGGCCAACTCGGCGGCGTGCGCGCTCAGCCGGACTCCTTGGTGCTGTCCGGGGTGACGGTGGCGGTACCGCGGACCTCGGCGTACGTGTGCGGGTTCTCGGGCGGGTTGATCATCACGGTGACGCGCGGGTCACGAGCGACGTTCTTCCCCTGCTGCCGGTCCACGGTCGTGGAGAACAGCAGATCGTCGCCGTCGCGCGCCCGATCGTGGAAGTGTTCGGGCCCGGTTCGCTCTGTCATGCCGGCGTCGCTGCTCGGTGATCTTCGCTCACCCTGGGTAGCCCACCCCGGACCTAGTGGCGGCTGACTGTCAGGCGGCCCCCCAATTCTCGCGGCGACAGTGCTCGCGTCCCCGGCCCGACGCCATAACGCATGTGCCTACGAGTAGGCGTCGCAGGTCTGGCAGCGGCGAGTGGCCACGCGGTCGGTGTTACCTTCCTTGGCCTGCAGCGGCTGGGACTCCGATATACGGGCCCACAGATCTGGGGCAGGGTCGGTCACCCAGCCGAACTTCGGCGCACAGATCACGCTGTCAGAAAGGTGGTGGCAGTTGCGCACATGGGCCTTCCCAGCGGGCGAGACGATAATGACGTTGGATGGCTGTCCAGCGGACACTGTTCGTTTTCTTCCTAAAGACCAGAGGCGCCGTTCATGGAACATGGGGTCTCGGCCCGCTACTGGTGCAGAGCCTCGTCGAGGTACGCCTGGACCGGCTCGTAGAGGCCGTAGGGCACATACTCCGGGATCTCGGAGTGGGCACACCACGCAAGCTCGGCGAGCTCCTCGGTGTCTGCCACGTAGGCGGTTCCGGACACAACCTCGCAGGCCGTATAGGACATGAGCCGCTGCGTCTTCGGGTGCACGCGCTCGCCGAGGAGCTTGACCGCGGAAACCGTCAGGCCGGTCTCTTCGCCCGCCTCGCGGACGGCCGCTTCCTCCGCTGACTCCCCCGGCTCGATCTCGCCCGCGGGGAACTGCCAGGAGAGCTGGCCTTCTTTCACTCGGCGCCGGACCATCAGGACCCGCCCTTCGTGGACGACGATCGCGGCCGAGATACCCGGGCGCTCTCCGGCGGTCTGCTCCGTCATGGGTGCTCCTCCAGGGCTGCCAAGATCGGCGGAAAGATCTTACTGGCGGGGATGAAGCGGGTCACCGCGTCTCTCGGCGCCCACATCACGTCTACGTTCTCGACGACGTCGCTGTTCTTGGCCTCGCCGGCCAGGTACTCGCAGAGGAAGTATTCGCACTGCACACCGGTAACAGGGTGGAGACGGCTGCCGAGGTTCTGCCGGACGGAACAGTGGACCCCGGTCTCATCCAAGGCCTCGCGGACGGTGGCTGTCTCCGGCCGCACTCCCGGCTTGATCACTCCCGCCGGGAACTGCCACGTGATCCCGGACGAGTCGTCATCGCGTCGGCAGACCATCAACACTTCGTCCTCGCGGACGACCACGGCGATTGCGACTCGAAGCGCCTGGGGCCCGGGACCTCCTGCCCCCTCGCCAGGCCCACCCTTGTCCCCGCCCGTCGCTAAGAGCGCGAACCGCTTGCGTACCGCTGGCGTTGCCTTCTCGTACACCTCGTCCAGAAGCTGCTGCATCTCCGCGCGGGGCACAACATCGGGGTCGGCGTGCCAGGTGGCGACGGTGCGAAGCGCGATGCCCAGGTGGTTGGCGAAGGCTTCGTTGGTCATACGGAGGGATGACTGGAGCGCGCACGCGTACCGACCGCGCCAGACGTCGATCACTTCCATCAGTGCCTCCGCCGCATCGTCGTCGGCGCCATGCGTGGCCAATACATCGCCGTTGCACACTTGTTGCACTGCCCGTTCATGGTGACGCCTCCGCCGAGCCGGTTGACTTGCGTACATGCAGTCCAAGGCCGTCCCCACAAGCGCCCGCCCCACGCGCGGAACTCGGCGCGCTCTCAGCCCCTCGGGCATGGGGGAGCACGCCGAACTCGTGAAAATGCTAGTCCAGATCCTTTGGACGATCAGCGAGTTGGGAGACCGGACCGCGGACACGCCCGGCCGCACCCCTCACGGCTGCCTCACCACGCGGGAGACCCCAAGGGTGATGGCCAAAGATCGCCGCCCGGGGCGGGGCAGGTTGTTCCCCGCCACTCCGGGCGGTCCCGCGGCCCACTCCTCCTCCCACGACCTGGGGCGGCCGCAACCCGTCGCAACGGAATCGCTGGAGGCCCAAGAATGGACATCGCAGCACGACGCCGGAAGCGCACCGCGCTCGCCGTTGCTCAACGTCGTGTCAGCGCCGAGGTCGCCGCCGACTGGTCGCCGTTGCCCGAGTGGCTGACGGTCGGCGCACTCGTGACCGACTCCAAGACGGGCCACAAGGGCGAGGTGCAGCCGTGGCCCTACTACTTCGACTGCGCGCCCACGCATGCCTGGCTGAGACCAGTGGGCGGCGGGCGGGAATGGACAGCGGAAATCGCGAACCTTCGCCCAGCCGAAGACCAGGGTGGGACGTGAAGCCGCTCCAGCTGTGGGAGCGATTCGAGTGGGCTACGGGCAACTGCTTCCGCTGCGACCGGCTGGGCGTGGAGGTCGCGGTGATCGGCTCCATCACCGCAAGGGGCATCGAGGTGGAGATCCGCGCCTGCCGGGCGTGTGTTCCATCTGGAGCAGCTGCACTGGACGCTCGTCATGCGACAGCACGACGGTTCCTCCGGCACCCCAGTCGAGCCCCGGTCCGGTCCCGTGTCCTCCCCCGAGACCGGGACCGGACCGGTCATGAGAGTCCGCCACAGCGAGCCGCATCCCCCGCATCGAGCCGACAGGGCAGCAGCACCACGACGATGGCCACGTTGGCCAGGAAGAGTCGCACGGTCACCCGGACGGCACCGCCAGCAGTAGCCCAACTACCAGGGCTTAGCAGCCCTTCCAGCGCAGGTAACCTCAGTCAATGACGCGCTGAACGTCCGTCATCTCGCTTGCCTGAAAGCTGAAAGGGAACCGATGGCCCAGGATCAGGAACACACGGTGGAGCGCACTCTCGTACTCCTCAAGCCGGACGCGGTGGTGCGCGGCTTCGCCGGGAAGATCATCACTCGGTTCGAGGACGCAGCCCTGAAGATCGTCGGCGTCAAGATGAAGCAGATGGACGCGGAGTTCACTCGGCGCCACTACTTCGACCTGGAGGAACGGCTCGGCTCCGAGGTCTACAACGTCACCGCCACGTTCATGCAGCAGGGCCCGGTCATCGCGCTCGTCCTGGAGGGCTTCGACGCGATCGCTACCGTCCGCAAGATCGTCGGGAGCACGTACCCCAACGAGGCCCCGGCTGGCACCGTGCGTGGGGATTTCTCGCACTACAGCGGGGCCGCCAGCCTCACCACGGGGAAGGCAGTGGCGAACCTGGTGCACGCATCCGGCAACAAGGAGGAGGCCGACCAGGAGGTAGCGCTCTGGTTCGACAAGGACGAGCTGTACGAGTACCGCACGCTCGCGGAGATCTTCACCTACTGAGGGGGGGCGACGTCACCGATGGGACGTCGGCGCGTTGATCACCACTGGGGCACCACCGCAAGAGAGAGGGCACCATGACCAACCAAACCCGCGTCGCCTCCGTCGGCGAGCTGGAGACCAGCTTCCAGCGGGAACTGGCAACGGACCGCTGGGCCGCGGCGGAGACCGCCTACGCGCTCGCGGTACGCACCCGCGAGGCCGGCGACTGGGAGCAGTCCCGCGAGTGGGTGAAGCAGTGCCTGCAGTTGCTGGAGGGGTTTCCCAGCGAGACCGAGGAGCAGGTCGCCACCAGGCGCGTCGCGGTTGGCGGCGTCACGCTTCCCAATTACCTGCACGAGGGTGTCGTGCGTAACCGCTTTGGCGAGATCGCCTGACGCCCGCTCATCTGGATGCACCAGGGCGGTGCGGTTCGTGCAGCACGCTGACCGCACCGCCCAGTTTCTGAACATCACCAAATAGCCGCATCCGAACCAACCGGGGCCCCACCTCACCTGGTTCGGCCGGATCACCCATGCCCAATAGAGGGGGAGAAACCGTTGGCCGTTGAGATCGAAATGCGCGCCCGCTTCGACAAGGACGCCCATGACCAGCTCGTCTCGCGCCTGGAGCGAGACGGCGAAGACCTCGGCTGCGACGACAAGCGCATCTATTTCTACGTGCTGCCCGACAAGCTGCTGAAGGTCACCGACAACACCGCCGCCGGTTCGGCGAAGATCACGCTAAAGACCAGCAAGATCGGCCAGGGTGCTGCCTTCCCGGAGACCGAGATCGCCATCGCCCGCGAGGACGTTCCGGCGGCCGTGCGTGTCTTCAATGCTCTCGGCTTCGAAGCGGAGATGCACGAGGCGTTCAACCAGCGCCACAACTTCCGCTTCCGCGGAGTCGAGATCGCCGTGAAGTGGAGCGAGGCATGGGGCCACCACGCCGAGTTCGAGGTGCTGCTCGACGACACGCCGAGCGTGGCCGCGCAGGAAGAGGCTGGCGCCCGCATCCGCACGGTTGCCGAGGAACTGGGAGTGGCGCTGATGAGTGAGCAGGAGCTCGCCGACTTCACCGCCGCCTTCGAGGCCGCCGAGCGAGACCTCAAGGCCAGCGCGGCCCAGGTCGCGCCCACCAGCTGAGTCATACGCCGTCGTAGACCACCAAGGGGGTGGGCCCGATGAGCACGACCCCGCCGACCGACAGTCTGGTCGAGCTGGCTGCACGCAAGCAGCTACCGCACCACCAGTACACCGACCACGCCACGGTGCGCTGGATCGAGTCGAACCGTCCGAAGTTCTCCGACGACTCGCCCCCGCGACTCCGGCCCACCTCCCAGCGCCTCCTCTACCGATCCGCCATCCCTGCGGATTGGCTGGCCGAATCCAAGGTCGGCGACTCGCTGCACGGGATCCGGCATGGGATGCGCACGGCTGCCTTGGCGGCGCTGCTGGCCGAGGTCACTGGCCTGAGAGAGGACGATACCGCAACACTGATCTTGGCCGCTTCGGTGCATGACTGCCGCCGTCTCCACGACAAGGACGACCACGGGCACGGCGCTCGCGCCGCACTCTGGCTCACGGACAACGCGAACGCCGTCTGGGGCCACTTCCACCTCGCCCCGACGCCGAGACGCATAGACCAAGCGGCCACCGCGGTCCGCCTGCACGACCTCTCCTACGTCGGCTTCACCCCGGACGACCGAGCGGACCACGCCCGCGCCGAACAGATCAGCGATCTCCTCAAGGCCGCCGACGCGCTCGATCGGTACCGACTGCCGAAGCTGAGCTGGTGGCCGGACGCAGGCCACATCCGCGCAGAGGCCTTCGACCAGCTCCGTGCGACCGCCTTCGACCTGGTCGTGTGGTCCGAAGCCGCCCACCTGGCAGGACTCGACAGCGCGGACGCCGTCTTCAAAGCCCTGGAACAACGGGAGTTGATCAGCTGATGGACTTCCTCGACGCCTACCAGCAGTGGGCCGACGCCCACGCGTTCTTCGATACGACCCTGATCCCCAGCCCCGCCGAGGACACCGAACCGCTCGCCGAGCAGGCGGCGGCGTGGGAGACCCGGCTCGCGGACGAGACTCCCAACGGACGACTGCTCCGCAGCAACGCGCTCTTCAACGCCCTGAGCGGCGCAGGCAAGCTGCACCTACTGCACGTCACTCACGCGCTGGAGCAGATCAGCGAGCACGGCATCCTCTACCCGTCCGGTGGGTGCTTGGTCGGCAGCATCTATTGCGCCCCGCTCACCGCGAGCGACAGCGGGTTCCGAATGCACAACCTCGCCGCCTACGTACTCAACAAGGAGGCCCCAGCCTTCGTCTCGAAGATCGGCGAGCCGGACCGCGTACCCGCCCCGTTAATCTTCGAGGTCAGCCTCCCGCCCCAGGCGTACCGGGGTCTCGTCGGCGTGGATTACCTGCGCCTGGGGTCGATTCACCTGCAGATCTACACCCATCTCGAATACCTGCTGTCCAAAGCCGAGCGACACCAGCTGCGCGAGACCATCGTCAGTCGCACGAAGAACTCCACCGCTTTCCTCGCCCTCGCCGCGGCGATCGCCTACCAGGGCGCCAGGGTGCGGCCCGAGTCCTTCCTGCAGCTGCTGGACGAGACGATTCCCCGGCTACCGATCCTGGGTTACGTGTACTTCGAGGCGCTGGCGGAATACCTGATGCTGCACTCGACGACCCCACAGACCAGGGAACGGGCCGAACTCGGAGAATTCAACAACTGGCTCTACAAGGAGATGCTGTTCGCCTCCTTCCCGCACATGGCCGGGAAGTTCGACCTCGCGAAGTTCCGGCCCTCACCGAGCAAGCTGGACACCCTCCTCGCGAAGGTCGACTCCAGCGTTGACCCGGTGCACGCCCGCGCCTACCTAACCGAGCGGATCAGCTACCTCGTCGCGGCCCGGCTGTTCACGCCTGGACAGGTCCCAGAAGCCTGGCACCACACCCGCTGGGAATTCGACGGCCTCTCCACCCAGCTCGGCCCGCTACTGGGGCACTTGATCCACCGGGAACTGCGTACCTTCGGCCGCTACCCCGACTTCTACTTCTATTTCGACCAGCACAAGGCACTCCAGGCGTGGAACTACTGGAACCACATGGACATCATCGCTCCCTTCAACGGCACCATTCCGAAGGGAGAGATCGGCATCAATCCCGCATACCCCGATCTGGATTACCGAATATGGCGAGCCGAGCAGGATGACGCGGGCCACCTCCACCCGACCGAACAGCTGGAGCTGACCATCGCCCCGCGCCTGGTGGATATCAAATACACCCTGATGCGCAACAACAAATGGGCGGATCCCGCTGCCGCCGCAGTGTGAACGGCAAAGAGCGGAGCCACCCAGGAGACCCTCGATCCACGGCAGCCCTGTCACGTTAAAGCGTCGAAACTGGCCGCCGCGCGGCGGCCCCGATTCGTGAGGAACCCGTGCTGATGAACCACCGCGATTCGGCGAGCCCCTCCGTCGACTACGTCGGCGAGCAGATCACCGCCCTCCTCGAGGAGCCCACGACCACCTACGGCCTCGCCCGCACGCTGCGCGCCGCGGCCAAGGAGATCGAACTCAACCGGTACCACCGCGCAAGCCAGAAGGCATGGCCCAATGGCCGGATCGACGAGGCGCCCAAGAAGGTACAGATAGGCGGCGGAGCCCACCGTATCGACGGCTTCTACAACATCGACGCCGTACCGCCGGCCGACCTCCTGTGGGACGTGCGAGAGGGCATCCCCCTGCACGACGCCACCGTGCGGTTCCTGTTCTCCGAGCACTTCCTAGAGCACATCGACTACCCGCGGTCAGCCAAGTACTACGCCCGCGAAGCACACCGCGTACTGGCTCCCGGCGGCAAGCTCGTCACCGGCGTCCCCGACGCCGGCTACGTCCTCAACCAGTACCCTGCTGCTCCCGAGCGGGCCACGGAGATGATCGAGCGGTGGTACGCCAACCGGAACTGCCGAGACGACATCAACACCTTCCTCGACGTGGTCAACTACGTCTTCCGCGATCAGGACGACGACCCCGCCTACAACCCGCACTACTGGGCCTACGACCACGAGAAGCTGGTCCAGCTGTTCACCGAGGCGGGATTCACCACGGTGGAGCCGTGGCCCTTCGACCCGACCGTGGCCAATCCGAAGCGGCAGTGGGCGAGCGTCTACGTCGTCGCCACAAAGTGATCGCGGCGACCCCGACAGACACCGGCTCTGCTCCTCGTCCGAGGAGGAGAGTCGGTGTGGCCGAGATGAGGCGCTCGACCGGCACCGCAGGAATTCCGAGTGGAGGGCACCCGCCACACCCGGGACACTGACCCAATGCGCATTCGGGCAGCCCGCACTGGCGAACTCCCCGTCCTCCAGGACATCGAAAGGGCGGCCGGGCGGTGCTTTCGCGACATCGGGATGGCGGAGATCGCCGACGATGACCCGCTCCCGCTCGGGGAGTTGGCACGGTACCAGCGGGCCGGACTGGCCTGGGTCGCGGCCGCCGCGGCCGACCCAACGGACCCAACGGACCCGGCCGACCCGGCCCACCCGACCGACCGGCCCGTCGCCTATCTCATCGCGGAACCCGTGGACGGCAATCTCCACGTCGAGCAAGTGTCCGTGCATCCGGACTTCGCGCGCCGCGGCATCGGGCGGTCGCTGCTGGATCATCTCGCCCGCCGTGCCGCGGCCGACGGCGTGCCCGCGCTCACCCTGACCACGTTCGCGTACGTGCCCTGGAACGCGCCCTACTACGCACGCTGCGGCTTCCGGCGCCTTGACGAGAGCGCGCTCACGCCCGGTCTGTACGCGATCCGGGAGCGGGAGGCCGCCCATCGCCTGGACCGCTGGCCGCGCGTGTGCATGCGCCGGGACGTGTGACCCGGACACCCCCGCGACCCGGCACGGCACCCGAGCACCGGCCAATCCGGCGGCCGGGACCGCGCGGCCCCTCGGCGGGCGGTCCCGGCCGATCCGTAGCACGATTGGAGACGTAGCGCACTGAAAACTCGCGCGTCCGGACAGGCAGCACGCCGCTGCCCCTGCCCTCCGGGCCCGACCGCTCCCCCGGCCCGGAGATGCGCCGCATCAGAACCGTCCCCTTCCGCGAGGGAAGCGATCACCATGCCTCACCACGCGCGCACAACCCCCGTTCTCGAGCCGGCGGCCGCCGCGTTCGCCCAGGCGACCGCCAACCCGCCGTATCTGTTCGACCTCGGCCCCGACGAGGGCCGCAGGACCGTGGACTACGTACAGGCCGGCGAGATCCCCAAGCTCCCCGTCGACGAGGAGTGGATCACCGTCGAGGGCGGCCCGACCGGAAGCGTCAGGATCCGGATCGTCAAGCCCGCCGGTGCCCCCGGCACCCTGCCCGCCGTGCTCTACATCCACGGCGCCGGATGGGTGTTCGGCGACGCCCACACCCACGATCGCCTCGTCCGCGAGCTGGCCGTCGGCTCGAACGCGGCCGTCGTCTTCCCCGAGTACGACCGGTCCCCCGAGTCGCACTATCCCGTCGCCATCGAGGAGTGCTACGCGGTCGCGCAGTGGATATCGCGCGAGGGGGCCGCCAAGGGGCTCGACCCCTCCCGTATCGCCGTGGCCGGCGACTCCGTGGGCGGCAATATGGCCATCGCGCTCACCCTCATGGCCAAGGAACGCGGCGACGTCTCCTTCGCCGAGCAGGTGCTCTTCTACCCCGTCACGGACGCGAATTTCGACACCGAGTCGTACCAGCAGTTCGCCGAGGGCTACTTCCTGCGCCGGGACGGCATGCAGTGGTTCTGGGACCAGTACACGACCGACCCGGACCAGCGGGCCGAGATCACCGCATCGCCGCTGCGCGCCACCACCGAGCAGCTCCGCGACCTGCCGCCCGCCCTGGTCATCACGGGCGAGGCGGACGTCCTGCGCGACGAGGGCGAGGCGTACGCCGCCAAGCTCCGCGAAGCCGGAGTCCCGGTCACTGCGACGCGCTACGCCGGGATCATCCACGACTTCGTCATGCTCAACGACCTGCGCGAGACGCAGGCCGCCGACGCCGCCATCAACCAGGCCACGGCCCTTCTGCGCGCCGCCCTCGGCACGGGCGCGGCAGGCACAGCAGGTGCAGCAAGCAGGGGCTGATCACCGGACGTACGCGCTGAACGCGAACCCGTAGCCGCCCGGGCCGAGTTGGGACGTCGTTGCGGTGGGTTGGGGCTGCGCACCGTCGACCCGGAGATCGGGATTCAGGGTTTCTTGGCGGGCTTGGCGGCCTTCGCGGCGCGCTTGGCCTCCTGTTTGAAGGCGCGGACCTTGCTCAGCGACTCGGGTCCTGTGATGTCGGCGACCGAGCGGTAGGAGCCCACCTCGCCGTACGCGCCCGCGGCCTCGCGCCAGCCCTCCGGCGTCACGCCGTACTGCTTGCCCAGCAGCGCGAGGAAGATCTGGGACTTCTGCTTGCCGTAACCGGGAAGGGCGTTCAGCCGGTCCAGGAGTTCCTTGCCGGTGGCGGCGTCGCGCCACAGCGCCTCCGGGTCGCCGTCGTAGTGGTCGACCAGGTACTGGCAGAGCTGCTGGACCCGCTTGGCCATGGAGCCGGGGTAGCGGTGCACGGCGGGCTTGGCCGAGAGGAGCTCGGCGAACGCCTCGGGGTCCTGGGCGGCGATCTCGTGCGCGTCGAGGTCCTCGCCGCCCAGACGCGTGGCGATGGTGTAGGGGCCGGTGAAAGCCCACTCCATGGGGACCTGCTGATCGAGCAGCATGCCGATCAGGGCGGCCAGCGGGCTGCGGCCGAGCAGCTCGTCGGCCTCGGGCTGCTGCGCGAGCCGGACTGTGGTGTTCATGGGGCCATGGTCTCCCTTGGTGCGGTGCCTCCGCGACCCCAGCACACCGAGGGACACCGAGGCAGCACGGCGCGGGCGTCAGCCGTAAGTCCTCACCCGCCCGGCACGGGCGTCAGCCGTAAGACCCCACAGCGCGGCGTCAGCCGTAGGACCTCACCCGCCCCGCTCCTCGTGCCGCGAGGCCAGCCGCTTCGCGCCTTCCGCCGTCAGCGAGCCGTGCAGCCGCAGCCGGGCGATGCCGCCGTCCGGGAAGATGTCGATGCGGACGTGGGTCGCGGCGGGGGCCGGGGCGTCGAGGGCGAAGCGGTGCACCGTGTCGGGCTGGAGCCGGGTGGGCGGAAGGATCTCCCTCCAGGCCGGGGAGCCGTGGTCCGAGGGGTCGGCGCCCGTCGATGCGTCCAGCGCGTAAAGGGCCGCCCAGCCCGCCGAGTTGCCTTTCAGGCAGCCCGTGTCGATCTCGACGGCGCGGATCTCGGCCTGCTCGGTGAGCGCGTAGCGGACCCAGTCGTTGCCCTTGTCGCGGCGGCGTCTGGTCTCCCAGCCGTCGTCCATCTTCTGCGACCGCCCGGGCTGGATGGTGTTCGTGGGTGGGGAGTAGAAGCGGTCGGAGGCGTCCTCGACCGCGCCCCCGTTCTCCAGGGCCACCACATCGAAGGTGCCGAGGGAGGCGAGCCACGCCGGGTCGGGGGCGACCTCGCCGTGCACCCGGAGACGGGCGATGCCGCCATCGGGGTGCTGGCTGACGCGCAGGTGCGTGTAGCGCTGCGGCGCGTCGACGGCGAAGCCGTTGGCGGCGTGGCCGCCGATGGCCGTACGGGGGACGATCTCGGTCCAGGTCACGTCGGGGGCGAGGAGGTCGTCGGGCGAGGGCGAGCCGTCGACCGCGGTGGCCTCGATGCTCACGGCCCGCGGGTAGTTGCCGCGGAAGTGGGCGGTGTCCACGACGATGCCGCGGATGACGCCCGGGGCGCCGAGCCGTACGAGCGCCCAGTCGTGGTCCTCGTCCACCGGGTGCGGTGTCGCGGCGTCCCTGCCGCGCCTGCGCCGCGTCTCCCAGCCGTCCATGATCTTTCCCTTGTGGCCGAAGGCCTCGGGGTCGAAGTGGGCCCGCCCGGGCTTCAGCAGATTCTCGCGCTCGGCGAAGAACTCGTCGTTCGCGGCGATGACGCCCGCGCCCAGCCTGCGGTCGGCGAGGTCCGCGAGGTGGGTGAAGGGGAAGTCGGCGCTGCGGTAGTCGGCGTACGGGTCGCCGCCGCCGTACGGGCTCGCGTCGCCGGTGAAGCGGGGGATGTCCGCGGTCATGAGTGGTGCTCCCTCTCGAGGAGTCGGCCGGTGGGCTCTGCGGTCGTTCCGTGGTCGGCGATCCGCCGCCCGCGCAGCCAGGTCGACCGTACGACGCCGTGCAGCGTGCGCCCGGCGTAGGCGGTGACCCGGTTGCGGTGGTGCAGATCCGCGGGATCCACGGTGAAGGTCTCGTCGGGTGCCAGCACGGCGAAGTCGGCGTCGCGGCCCGCCTCGATGGCGCCCTTGCTCCGGAGCCCGGCGAGCTCGGCAGGGGCGGTGGACATCCAGCGCACGACGTCCTCGAGTCCGCGGCCGCGCCTGCGGGCCTCGGTCCAGACGGCGGGCAGGCCGAGCTGGAGGGAGGAGATGCCGCCCCAGGCCTGGGCGAAGTCGCCGGTGTCGAAGCGCTTGAGGTCGGGGGTGGAGGGCGAGTGGTCGGAGACGATGCAGTCGATCGTGCCGTCGGCCAGGCCCTGCCACAGCGCGTCCTGGTTGCCCGCCTCGCGGATGGGTGGGCAGCACTTGAACTCGGTGGCACCGTCGGGGACTTCCTCGGCGGTCAGGGTCAGGTAGTGCGGGCAGGTCTCGACGGTCAGCCGTACGCCCTCGCGCTTGGCGGCGGCGATCAGCGGCAGGGCGTCGGAGGAGGAGAGGTGCAGGATGTGCACGCGCGCGTGGAGGCGCCGCGCGAGGGCGATCAGCCCCTTGATGGCGGTGATCTCCGCGGCGCGCGGGCGGGAGGCGAGGAAGTCGGCGTAGCGGGGCCCGGGAGCCTGCGGCGCGCCCTCGATGAGGTGCGGGTCCTCGGCGTGGACGATCAGAAGCCCGCCGAAGCTCGCGATCTCACCCATGGCCTCCTCCAGCTCCGCCGGGGTGAGCTGGGGGAACTCGTCCACACCGGAGTGCAGCAGGAAGCACTTGAAGCCGAAGACGCCCGCGTCGTGCAGAGGCTTGAGGTCCTTGACGTTGCCGGGGACGGCGCCGCCCCAGAAGCCGACGTCGATATGGGACTTGGCGCGGGCGACGCCCCGCTTGAGGTCGAGGTGCTGGACGGTGGTGGTGGGCGGGATGCTGTTGAGCGGCATGTCGATGAGGGTGGTGACGCCGCCGGCCGCGGCGGCGCGGGTGGCGGAGGAGAAGCCCTCCCACTCGGTGCGGCCGGGGTCGTTGACGTGCACGTGGGTGTCGACGAGGCCGGGGAGCAGGACGTCGTCGCCGAAGTCCTCGAACCGGGCGCCGGCCGGCGGCTCGGCGTCGTACGGCAGCACCGCCTCGATGCTGCCGCCGGTGACGGCGACCGCCGCCGCGCGCGTGCCCTCGGGGGTGATCACCCGCCGCGAGCGCAGTACCAGGTCCACCTCTGACACCCGGGCCCCTCTCCACCGATTTCAACGTTCTGTTGAAGGGAAGTCTTTTACGCGGGTTCAGCACCCGTCAAGACCTGCCCTCGATTCAGAGGTTTCCACGAAATGGGAGAGGAATTTCGCTCATCGAAACATGGTGACGTCCCATGGACGTGTCCCGACCTCGCCACCGACCGGCCCGGCTGGCCGGAAAACAGCCCGTGACCGGGGCGAACGCTGGGTCAAGGCCCATGTGGAGATCGCCGGTCCCCGGTAAGCTGCCCTTCTGCCGGTCGTGCCGCGTGCTGCCCCGCACCCACGCGGTGACCGGTGACTCTCCCCAGAGCTTCGCCTGGGCGGGACCCCCAGCCCCGAAAGGAACGCGACGTGCCGCCGTCGAGCGACAGCACCTCCGCCTCTGCCAAGCCCGCCGCCACGGGCGGCGTGCAGTCCCTCGAGCGCGCCTTCGACCTGCTCGAGCGGATGGCCGACGCGGGCGGCGAGGTCGGGCTGAGCGAGCTCTCCACCAGCAGCGGGCTGCCGTTGCCCACCATCCACCGGCTGATGCGCACCCTGGTGGCCTGCGGTTACGTACGCCAGCAGCCGAACCGCCGCTACGCGCTGGGCCCGCGGCTGATCCGCCTCGGCGAGAGTGCGTCCCGGCTGCTCGGCACCTGGGCCCGGCCGTACCTGGCGCGGCTGGTCGAGGAGACCGGCGAGACGGCCAACATGGCGCTGCTCGACGGCGACGAGGTGGTGTACGTCGCACAGGTTCCGTCGCGGCACTCGATGCGGATGTTCACGGAGGTCGGCCGCCGCGTGCTGCCGCACTCCACGGGTGTGGGCAAGGCGCTGCTGGCGAACACGCCGGACGAGGAGGTGCGGGCGCTGCTCGCACGCACGGGCATGCCTGCCGCGACCGAGAAGACGATCACCACGCCCGAGGGCTTCCTGCAGGCGCTGGAGCGCGTCCGCGAGGTCGGCTACGCGGTGGACGACAACGAGCAGGAGATCGGGGTCCGGTGCCTCGCGGTCTCCGTACCGGACTCGCCGACGGCGGCCGCCATCTCGATCTCGGGTCCTGCGGGGCGGGTGACCGAGGTGGCCACGGAGAAGATCGTGCCACTGCTGCAGGAGGTCGCGGCCGACCTGTCGGTCGCACTGGCCAGCACGGGCAGCGGGAACGGGAACGGCGGCGCGCTCTGAGGCCGTGGGCGTGCTGCGCCACCGACCGGTGCCGTCGGTCCGCAGCCCTGGTAGCGGCCCGCCTGACTGCCGTGCGGCTCCGGCGATTCAGTCGCCGGGGCGCGGGTTCAGTCGCCGGGGCGCGGGCAGGGCAGCTCGCTGAAGCTATCGATCACCCGGCGCATGTCGGAGAGGGCCGGTGCCAGCGCGCTCACCGAGCCCAGCGCACCGGTGACCAGCAGCAGGGAGCGGCGCAGCCGGGGCACCTCGGGCGCACCGGAGCGGGCCATCGCGTCCAGGGCCGCGAGCTCGTCCTCGGCAACCCCACGGTCCGGCAAGTCCGCAGGATGACTCGCCAGTTCGCGGCGCAGCCGGGACACGGCCGCGCACAGCTCCATCACCCGTGGGTCCACCTCCGTCCCCGGGTCGCGGCCGGTGCCGGCCGTCTGCCTCTGCTCCACTGCTACGGCGCCCTCCGCCGCCGCGGTGCCCGTCGGCCTGCCGCGGACCATCTGGTTGCTCAGCCCCACGCTGCCCTCCCCTCCCGGACTCCCTACGGCCTCACGGCGCGCTGCGCCTGCGCGAGAGGCCGCGGATCAGTTAACGCCACTCTCCGCACCGAGCGCCACACGGAGGGCGAAATTCAGCCCATGAGACTGATGCGGTATATGCAGGGCGCATGAGACCTTCCGCGAGCGGCGTGTCCGATTCCGCTGCGCACGGCCCCCGGATCGCCGGACTGCTGCTGGCCGCGGGCGGCGGCCGGCGGCTGGGCGGACGGCCCAAGGCCCTGCTGGACTTCCGGGGACGGCCGCTGGTCGAGCACGCGGCGCGCGTGCTGCGCGAGGGCGGCTGCTCCCCCGTGCACGTGGTGCTGGGCGCCTCCGCCGACGCCGTACGAGCCAGGGCCCGGCTGCCGGGCTGCGTGCTCGTCGACAACCCCGACTGGGCGGCGGGGATGGGCTCTTCGCTGCGTGCCGGCCTGGCGTCCCTCGCCGGTACGGGCGCGCGGGCGGTGGTCGTCGCGCTCGTGGACCAGCCGGGCATCGGTGCGGACGCGGTGGCACGCGTGCGGGCGGCGTACGAGTCGCCGTCGAGCATGGCCGCAGCGTCGTACGGGGGGCGGCGCGGCCACCCGGTGCTGTTCGGCGCCGACCGCTGGCCCGGGATCACGGCGGTCGCGGCGGGCGACCAGGGCGCGCGGGCGTATCTGCGGCAGCACGAGGCGGAGATCGCACTCGTCGACTGCTCGGACATCGCGGCGCCCGACGACATCGACACTCCGGAGGACTTGAGGCTCCTCGGCCAGGCCGAGGCGTAGCGCTTCCTTGGACGGTGCTGTGCACCGGCACGGCGCCACGCCGCGGTCCGCAGTTCAACGCAACAACTCGCAGGCCGGTACGCGCGGAAGTGCACCTTGCAGCGTCCCAGATGAGTTATCCCTTGTCCTGGGCGCAGACCCCTGCTTCAGCTGAGGGTTAGCCCATCCTTGGCCCGGAGCAGCGAAGCGGCTCAAGTCCGCTGCGTTGTCAGTGGCCCGCGCTAGCGTGATCACATCAGTTGGAGGGGGTGTTCGTGTGCTGTCCGGTCGCAGATACCGACTTGAGCTTACGGCCGAACAGGCTGAGCAGTGCGAGGAGTTCGGGGATATCTGCCGCGCTGTATGGAACACTGCCCTCGAACAGCGCAGGGAATACCGCAGGCGTGGGGCGTGGATGAACTACGTGCCCCAGGCCGCCGAACTCGCTGAGGCCAAGCGTGAGCACGCGTGGTTGAAGAGGGCGCCGTCGCACGTGCTGCAACAGACCCTCCGGGATCTGGACCGTTCGTGCCATGAACGCGGCACGTTCAACGTCCGGTGGCGCTCGAAGGCGCGATGGTCACCGTCGTTCCGGTTCCCCGCAGGGAACCTCATCACGGTGGAACGGCTGGGCCGCAAGTGGGGGCGCGTGAAACTTCCCAAGCTGGGATGGGTCCGATTCCGCTGGTCTCGCCCCCTCGGCGGCCAGATCCGCTCGGCGACTGTTGGCCGCAAGGGCGGGCAGTGGTTCGTGTCCTTCCTCGTTGACGACAGGTGCAAGACGCCGGAAATACACGCGATGCCGGACACCGCCGTCGGTATCGACAGGGGGGTGACGATCGCGGCTGTCACCAGTGACGGCACCTTCTACGACCGGCACTTCATCACCCCCGGCGAGACGGTCCGGTACCGCAGGTTGCAGCAGGAGCTGGCCCGCCAGCGGAAGGGATCAGCGAACCGGTGTAAGACGGTCGCAGCCATGGGCCGGATAATGCGCCGGGTCGCCGACCGGCGTAACGACTTTTGCGCCTACACCGCCAACCGCATCACCGCCCGCAACGCTCTTGTGGTCCTCGAAGACCTACGCACCCGGAACATGACCGCGAGCGCGTCCGTGACACTCGCCCAGCCGGGCCGCAACGTCAAGCAGAAAGCTGGGCTCAACCATGCGATCCTCGATAAGGGCTGGCACAAGCTGGAACTTGCCCTCCGCAACGCCGCCCGCCACACGGGCAGCCAGATTCTTCTCGTCAACCCCGCCTACACGTCTCAGACGTGCAACCGGTGCGGGCACGTGGACGCGAAGAGCCGCAAGAGCCAAGCGGCCTTCGAGTGCACCGCCTGCGGACACCGGGACCACGCCGACGTCAACGCGGCAAAGAACCAAAGGGACGCGGGGCTCGCGTTCCCAGCCTGTGGAGACCTCGGCACCAGCCGGTCCGCGAAGCAGGAACCCGTAGGCCGGGCAACCGGCCGAAACCCCTGAGAAGGGGAATCCTCGCCATTCATGGCGAGGAGGATGCCAACGTTCTTCTCCCACGTCACACACACCTCGCGGCGCGGCTCCAGCAAGAACAGTCTCGGAGGTGGCACTCAGAGCCACCCGAGGGCCCGTGTATCACCGCAAGAATTATCTCGACGTCAACAGACCTTGAACTTCCACCATAAGGAAACTATTCTCCACTGGTCAGAAGCGCCCTGAACCTCAGACGGCGCCCGCGACCGCATCCGGAGCCGACGGCACCCCGTGCCGTGCGCCGGTGATCCCGCGGCCCTCCGGGCACCGACCGCTGAATGGAGTGACAGCTCATGCCCGCACCAGCGCCGTCGCAGCCGGCCGTCGTCGACGTCGATCCCGGCCGGGCACCGGCACGGCAGGGCGAGGTCCTCAACCACGCGGCCCTCGCCTTCATCGCCGCACTCCACCAGCGGTTCACCCCCCGCCGCGACGAGCTCCTCACGCTGCGCAAGGAGCGCCGTGCCGAGATCGCCAGGACCAGCGCACTGGACTTCCTGCCCGAGACCGCGCACATCCGCGAGGGCGAGTGGAAGGTCGCCCCGGCGCCCGCCGCGCTCGACGACCGGCGCGTGGAGATCACCGGCCCCACGGACCGCAAGATGACCATCAACGCGCTCAATTCGGGCGCCAAGGTCTGGCTCGCCGACTTCGAGGACGCCTCGGCTCCCACCTGGGAGAACGTCGTCCTCGGCCAGCTCAACCTGATCGACGCCTACGAGCGCCGGATCGACTTCACCGGCCCCGAGGGCAAGACGTACGCCCTGAAGCCCGCCGAGGAGCTCGCGACCGTCGTGGTGCGGCCGCGCGGCTGGCACCTGGACGAGCGGCACGTGCGCGTAGGCGACCGCGCGGTCCCCGGCGCCCTCGTCGACTTCGGGCTCTACTTCTTCCACAACGCGCAGCGCCTGATCGACCTTGGCAAAGGCCCGTACTTCTACCTCCCGAAGCTCGAGTCGCACCTCGAGGCGCGCCTGTGGAACGACGTCTTCGTCTTCGCGCAGGACTACGTGGGCCTTCCGCAGGGCACCATCCGCGCCACCGTGCTGATCGAGACGATCACCGCCGCGTACGAGATGGAGGAGATCCTCTACGAGCTGCGCGACCACGCCTCCGGGCTCAACGCGGGCCGCTGGGACTACCTGTTCTCCATCGTCAAGAACTTCCGTGACGGCGGGCCCAGGTTCGTCCTGCCGGACCGCAACGCGGTGACCATGACCGCCCCGTTCATGCGCGCCTACACCGAACTCCTGGTCCGTACGTGCCACAAGCGCGGCGCCCACGCCATCGGCGGCATGGCCGCGTTCATCCCCTCCCGCCGCGACCCCGAGGTCAACGCCAGGGCGCTGGAGAAGGTGAAGGCCGACAAGGACCGCGAGGCCGGGGACGGCTTCGACGGATCGTGGGTGGCGCACCCGGACCTGGTGCCGGTGGCCCGCGCCTCCTTCGACGCGGTCCTCGGCGAGAAGCCGAACCAGAAGGACCGGCTGCGCGAGGACGTCCACGTGACGGCGGAGCAGCTGACCGACATCGCGTCGCTGGACGCCAGGCCCACGTATGAGGGGCTGCGCAACGCCGTGCAGGTGGGCACCCGTTACATCGAAGCATGGCTGCGCGGGCTCGGCGCCGTCGCCATCTTCAACCTGATGGAGGACGCGGCGACCGCGGAGATCTCCCGCTCCCAGATCTGGCAGTGGATCAACGCGGGCGTGGTCTTCGAGAACGGCGAGAAGGCCACGCCTGAGCTGGTCCGCAGGGTCGCGGACGGGGAACTGGCCGCGATCCGCGAGGAGATCGGCGAGGAGGCGTTCGCGGCGGGCATGTGGCGCCAGGCGCACGACCTGCTGCTCAGGGTCGCGCTGGATGAGGACTATGCGGACTTCCTCACCCTGCCCGCGTACGAGCTGCTGAGCTGACTCGCCTCCCTCTCAGGGACTGTCAGACCCCTTGTCAGGCCTCCCTGCCAAGCCGTCTGCCGGGCGGCGCCGGTGGCCAGGCCGGACGGCGCCGGTGGCCAGCCAGGCTGCGACGGCTTCGGCGATGGGCTGCTCGGTCTCCAGCTGGATGAAGCCGAACTGCCCGCCCTGGTTGCACTCGAGAAACCACCAGGTGCCGTCCTCGTCCTCGGCGAAGTCGAAAGCGCCGTAGGCGAGCCGCGCGGTGTTCATGTAGGCGCGGACGGCAGGACCGATGCGGGCGGGCAGTTCGGTGGCCTCCCAGGGGTGGCCGTTCTCGGCGAACCGCCCGTCCACCTGGTCGGGGTCGGCCGCCTTCCGGGCGGCGAACAGCGCGTCGCCCACACAGGTCAGCCGGATGTCCGCGCGCTTGGGTACGAGTTGCTGAAGAAGGGTGGGGCCGGCCGCGACTTCCGCGAAGTCCGCGTCCGGCTCGATACGGGTGGTGGGCAGCGCCAACGGCGGGTCGCTGGGGTGCGCCCCGGAGACCGACTTGACGACGAGGTCCGGGTACCGGCCGGCGAACTCGCGCGCCACCTGCGGGAACGTGGTGATCAGGGTCGGGGGCACGGCGAAGGCGCTGTGCCGGGCGACCTGCAGCTGCCACGGCTTGTAGCGGGCCTGCGCGGCCGCGTTGGGGTGATTCATCCAGCGCGCCGGGGTACAACTCAGCGTTCCGTACAGCGCCTGTGTGGACTCGGCCGTGAGCCAGGCGGACTGCTCGACGGCGTGCGCTCCGGGCGCGCCGGGTCTTCGGATCCATATCGAGCGCAGGCCGTTCATGCTCACGACGCGCCCGCCGCTCGACAGGTGCCCGTGGAAGTCGCCCTGGACGTACTCGGCCGACAGGGCGACGTCGCCGGGGAGGTCGGCGGGATCGAGGCGTACGACCGGGACTCCGGATGCGTTCAGCGCGGACACCACCATGTCCGCGGTCACATCCTCTTCGCAGGTCAGGACCAGCACGGTCATGGGCGGGTCGGTCAGTCGTCGAAGTGCGTCTTGGACCCCGCGGTGGAGGTGGTGGTGCCGGCCGCGAGCAGCACCGCCGGGTCCTCGATGGCAGGGCGCCCGTCGGACAGGACGTTCAACTGCCGCGTGGATTCGTAGGCGTAAGGGGTCACGGCGGGTGGGTGCACGGCCGGACGGGCGTAATTCAACGCGAACGGTCGCATGACTTTCTCCTCCTTGTGCCCGGGAGGGGCGCCGGCGTCTCTCCACGACCCTCCCTTCAGACGCGACGGCGCGCGTCCGGGTTCATCGGGCCGGCAGCTGAAGTCCGCCGACCCCCCGCACGTAAGAGAACGTACGGGTAAACATAGTTGTTTCACGGCTCTGGGTAGTTTTTCCGGCTTCCTTGCGAAGCCGCTCGCCCTCAAAGAGGGGCGAGAGGCGGTACGGGTTTCACCCACCGGTCGAAGGCTCCGGGGCTTGACGGGTATACGTCCGCGGTGGAGCCTGATAGGAAAGGTTCCTAACGATTCGTTCGCCGGGCCACAACAACCCCCCACCGGAGGACTTATGCGAACCCGCTCGACCGGCAAGGGACTTCGGTCCGCCTCGCGTCTCCTGCTCGGCCTGGCCCTGCTCGCGATCCCGGCCACGGCAGTGGCCGCGACGGCCGCGACCGAGGAGCAGAAGCCCGCGGCCCAGTCCCGGGCGCAGGAGCAGGCGCAGGAGCAGGAGCAGACCGCCGAGGCGGCTTCCGGGCTCGACGACCCGGAGAAGAAGGAAATAGCGATGAAGCTGGTGTCCAGCGCGGAGAACTCCTCGCTGGACTGGAAGGCGCAGTACAAGTACATAGAGGACATCGGCGACGGCCGCGGCTACACGGCGGGCATCATCGGCTTCTGTTCCGGCACCGGCGACATGCTGGACCTGGTGGAGCTCTACACCCAGCGGAAGCCGGACAACGTCCTCGCCAAGTACCTGCCCGCGCTGCGCGAGGTGAACGGCAGCGACTCGCACGAGGGCCTCGACCCGACGTTCACCGGCGACTGGGAGAAGGCCGCGCAGGACCCGGAGTTCACGAAGGCGCAGGACGACGAGCGCGACCGGGTCTACTTCAACCCGGCGGTCAGCCGGGGGAAGGAGGACGGCATCGGGACGCTCGGCCAGTTCGCGTACTACGACGCGATCGTGATGCACGGCGACGGCGACGACGAGACGAGCTTCGGCTCGATCCGCGAGAAGGCCCTCGCCGAGGCGAAGCCACCGTCCGAGGGCGGCGACGAGGTGAAGTACCTGCACGCCTTCCTCGACGCGCGGGTGTGGGCCATGAAGCAGGAGGAGGCCCACAGCGACACCAGCCGGGTGGACACGGCCCAGCGGGTCTTCCTCAACGACGGCAACCTCAACCTGGACACGCCGCTGGACTGGAAGGTCTACGGCGACAGCTACCACATCGACTGACCGGCCGGCCGGCCGAGCCGACCGCGCCGGCCCGCTCAGCGCGCCACCGCCGCGGTGCCAGGGGCGGCGATCGGGATCAGTGTGCTGAACCGGCCCCGGGGGCATGGACCTTGGGTCGCGCCCCCGGGGCCCGGCAGCTGCCACGGCCCCCGCTCGGGTCCGCGGCCGCCGGCCGGGAGCCGTCCCTCCCAGCCGGAGCCTCTTACGGCAGTCGGCTACTCACGCCGGGTTGCCTGCTTGCGCCGGTAGCCTGCTCGCGCAGGTTGCCTCTTGCGCCAGTTACGTGCTGGCGCCAGCCGCCTACCGTCCGTCAGCCGCCGTCGGCGATCCGCGCCAGCCGCCGCGCCTGCTCCCGCGCGCCGCGGGCGATGGCGTCCTCGTCGGCGGTCGTCAGGCGGCCCGCCTCCACGACCGGCCTGCCGTTGATCAGCGAGAGCGTGACCGGGGCGGCCGCGCCGAAGACGAGGGCCGCGACCGGGTCGGCGATGGAGGAGTGCCCGATGCCGTCCAGCTTCCACAGCACCAGGTCGGCCAGCTTGCCCGCCTCGAGCGAGCCGATCTCGCCCGCCCGGCCCAGCACTTGCGCGCCGCCGTATGTGCCCAGGCGCAGTGCCTGACGGGCGTTCAGCGCGTGCTCGCGCCTGTCCCCGAGGCGGTTGATGAGCAGCGCGTTGCGCAGCTCGGTGTGCAGTTCGCCCGACTCGTTGGACGCCGTGCCGTCGACGCCGAGGCCGACCGGGATCCCGGCGGCCAGCATGTCCGGCACGCGCGCGATGCCCGCGGCCAGCCGCGCGTTGGAGGACGGGCAGTGCGCGACGCCGGTCTTCGTACGGGCGAAGGCGGCGATGTCGGAGTCGTTCATGTGGACGCAGTGCGCCATCCACACGTCCTCGCCGAGCCAGCCGGTCGACTCGAAGTAGTCGGTCGGGCCCATGCCGAAGAGCTCGTCGCAGAACTTCTCCTCCTCCACGGTCTCCGAGCCGTGGGTGTGCAGCCGTACGCGCTTGCGCCGGGCCAGCACGGCGGCCTCGCGCAGCAGGTCCGTGGAGACCGAGAAGGGCGAGCAGGGCGCGGCGGCGATCTGCAGCATCGAGCCGGACGAGGCGTCGTGGTACGTGTCGATCGCCTCCTCGGTGGCGATCAGCGCGGCCTCGGTGGCCTCGACGGCGAAGTCCGGCGGCAGGCCGCCGTCCGACTGGCCGCGGTCCATGGAACCGCGGGCTGCGGTGAAGCGTACGCCCATCTCGCGGGCAGCGCGGATCTCCGCGCCGAGCAGGTCGCCCGCGCCCTGCGGGAAGATGTAGTGGTGGTCGAACGCCGTCGTCACGCCGCCGCGGACCATCATCGCGAGCGAGCCCCGGGCGGCCGCGTGGACCATGGGCTCGTCGATGCGCGCCCAGACCGGGTAGAGGGCGACCAGCCAGTTGAAGAGGCTGGAGTCCTGGGCGAGGCCCCGGGTGATCCACTGGTAGAAGTGGTGGTGGGTGTTGACCAGGCCGGGGGTCACCAGGTGCCCGGTGCCGTCGACACGCCGAAGGACGTCTTCGAGCCCCTCGGGGGCCTTGCCCGGACCCACCGACTCGATGCGGTTGTCCGCTACGACGACATGGCCCGAGGCGTACTCGGTGTCATCCGCGTCCACGGTGGCGATCGCGCAGTTCTCGATCACGATGCGCTGGGCTGCCATCACGGTTCCTCTTTTTCCTTCAGTGGCGCGGGCCCGGGGGTCGAGCGGGGTGACGACCGGGTCCGCGGTGCTGCTCGGTTGCGCAGATGCCCCCGCTCTCCCTCAGGCCCCTGGGGCTGATGACGCCGGCGCCGCGCGTCGGAGGGTGGGTGGTGACGGGTCAGAGGTTGGTGAGGTCGACCGGGATCCGCGGCTCGACGCCGTCCCGCAGCACGGTGGCCTCGATGAGCCCGTACGGGCGGTCGGCGGCGAAGTAGACCTCGTTGTCGTTCTTCAGCCCGAACGGCTCCAGGTCCACCAGGAAGTGATGCTTGTTCGGCAGCGAGAGGCGGACCTCGTCGATCTCCGAGCGGCTGTTGATCATCCGCGAGCCCATCTGGTACAGCGTCTGCTGCAGCGACAGGCTGTAGGTCTCGGCGAAGGCCTGCAACAGGTGCTTGCGCGCCTGCGCGTACGACTTCTCCCAGTCCGGCATCCGCTCCTCGTCACTGGTCCAGTTGTAGCGCCAGCGGGCGTGCACCTGGGTGGCGAGGATGCGGTCGTACGCCTCCTTGAGGGTCGTGTACCTGTCCTTCACATAGCCCCAGAACTCCGAGTTGGTGGAGTTCATGACGGTGAGGTCCTTCAGGCCGGTGACGACCTCCCAGCTCTCGCCGTCGAAGGTGATCTGCGCGGTGCGGATCTCCTGGCCCTTGCGGACGAAGGAGTGCTCGATCCCGTCGGCTCCGCTGGACTGAGCGTGGGCGTCGGAGGTCTCGATCCGCTCCCAGGCGTACTCCTCGATGCGGATGCGCGCCCGGTGGATCGGCTCCTGGCTGGTCACGAAGTGGCGGGCCAGGTGGATGCCGAACTGCTCGGCCGACTCGATCCCGTACCGCTTGGCGAAGGCGTAGACGGTGTTCTTGGTCGTGTCGGTCGGCAGGACGCTGGCGTTGCTGCCGCTGTAGTGCACCTCGTCCATGTCGCCGGAGAGGGCGACGGAGACGTTGAGGTCCTTGATGTGGTGGGTGTCGCCGTCCCGCGTGATTCTGACGACGCGGTTCTCTGCTTTCCCGTACTGGTTCTGACCGAGAACCACCGGGCGGGTGGGCGGGAGAGAAGGTGACATGTCGGTGCTAGCTCCCTCGGTATACGGAGTAGCCGAACGGGTTGAGCAGCAGCGGCACGTGGTAGTGCTCGCCCGGCTCGGCGGCGAAGGTGATCGCCACCTCCGGGAAGAAGGCTCCGCTGTCCCTTACGCGGGGGGCGTCCTGCTGTTCCTCGGCTTGCTGGTGCGCGAAGTACGGCTCGGTTTCGAAGAGGAGCCGTACGTGGGTGGTGCCCTCCGGCAGAGCCGGGAGGTCCTTGCAGCGCCCGTCCGCGTCGGTCCTGGAGGCGCCGTGCGCGGTCCACGCAGCCTGGCCGCCGCTGCGTACGGACAGCTCGACGGCGACCCCTTCCGCGGGGCGGCCGATGCTGGTGTCCAGGATGTGCGTGGACACCGAGGCGGCGGCTTGGGTGCTCATGCGGCGGCTCCTTCTTCCACGAGGCGGGTCAGCCGGATGCGGTTGATCTTCCCCAGCTCGGTGCGGACGATCTCGCGCTCGGTGTCCTGGTCGTTGCGGAGCCGCTCCTTGAGTGCGGCCAGCATCTGGTCTCCGGTCCGGCCGGTCGCACAGATCAGGAAGACGTGACCGAACCTCTCCTGGTAGGCCAGGTTGAGCTCGAGCAGTTCCTCGCGCAGGGACTCCCGCACTCCGCTCTGCTCGCGCCGCGAGGTGGGGTCGCCCGGCTTCGGCCGCCCGATCGGCGGGTGCCCGGCCACGGCCTCGGCCAGGTCGTCCGCGGTGAGCTCGGCGATGGCGGCGTCGCTCGCGGCGAGCAGGGCGTCGGTCGTGGCGTACGGGCGCTGGGCGAGCAGCTTGCTCCCCCACGCCGAACTGGCGCACACCTCGTGCAGTGCGGCGCGGGCCGCGCTGTTGTCGGAGGTGTTGAACCGGACCAGGCCCGGTGTGGGGCTCGACGTCACGGGAAAAGCCTTCCGTGGCTGATGCTGACGGGCTGCGCCTAGCTAAAGCCCTCGCAGGACACCACGTCAACACTTTGTTGAAAGCCCGGCGACTTCGGCGGGGTGTCCCGTCGACGGGTTGAGCTGGTTCGGCACGGCCGGACTGCGCCGTAACGGTTGCTCGCCGTCGCGGCGGGACTTACTGCCCCTTCGCCGCGTTTTCCCTGTTCAGGTAGTTGTAGACGGTGAAACGGCTGACTCCCAGGGCGGAGGCAACCGTCTCCACGCCATGCCGTACGGAGAAGGCACCACGTGCCTCCAATATCCGGACGACCGACTGCTTCTCCTTGCGCTCCAGTTCGGAGAGCGGCACGCCGTGCCGCCGCTCCAGCTCGGCGAGGATGTGGTCCAGCGAGTCGGACAGATGGGGCAGCCGTACGGCCACCAGGTCCCGCCCCTCCCAGGCCAGGACGACGTCGTCGCCCTGGGCGAGCTCCGGGGCGATCATGTCACCGCCCATGGCGTCGACCAGCGGCTTCACGGCCGCGATGAACGGGTGGTCGGCGGGCTCGGTCATCCCTCGCCCTCCCCGATCACATTGACCTGGAGCGACACCCGGGTCGCACCGGCCTCCAGGGACTTGCGCAGCAGCTCGTCCACGGCGGTCAGCACCGCCCCGGCCGGACCCTCCGCGGTATTGCCGAACGGGCCGACGTCGACGGCGTCCAGCTCGGCGGCCTGAACGACCTCGCGGGCGACGACCGCGTGCTGCGGCGGCTCGTCGAGATCGAACGGCTCGGTCGTGAATTCCACCCTCAGTCTCACGCCCTCAACCTAGCGCCCACTGCGACAGATCCGGCAGCCCCACTTGACAGCCCTCCCGGACCACAGGCACGCTTCCATCAAGCAGAAATAAACTTCCGCAATACGGAAGGAGTGCCCAACCCCTCATGGGACCCACCGACCAGCGCTTCGATGTGAATCTCTCGATCCTCCTCACCGAGCTCCCGCTCCTGGAGCGCCCGGCGGCCGCCGCCGCGGCCGGCTTCACCGCGGTCGAGCTGTGGTGGCCCTGGGTCGACTCCCCCACCCCCGAACCATCCGAGCTCGACGCCCTGCGGGACGCTCTGAACGACGCCGGCACGCAGCTGGTGGGCCTGAACTTCTACGCCGGGCAGCTCCCGGGCCCCGACCGCGGCGCGCTGTCGATCCCCGGTGAGGAGTCGGACCGCTTCCGGGCGAACATCGACGTCGCCGCGGACTTCGCGCAGTCCGTGGGCTGCGGGGCACTGAACGCGCTCTACGGCAACCGCGTTGCGGGCGTGGACCCGCAGGTCCAGGACGAGCTCGCGCTGGAGAATCTGGTCCTGGCCGCCCGCGCGGCCGACCGGGTGGGCGCGGTCCTGCTGATCGAGGCGCTCAACCAGCCGGAGTCGCCGCAGTACCCGCTGGTGAGCGCGGAGTCCGCGATCGAGGTCGTGGACCGGGTGAACGCCGCCACCGGGCTCGGCAACGCCAGGTTCCTGATGGACCTTCACCACCTGGCGATGAACGGCGAGGACCTGTACGAGGTCATCGACCGCCACACCGCCAGGACCGGGCACGTACAGATCGCGGACAACCCGGGCCGCGGCGCCCCCGGCTCCGGCGACCTCGACTTCACCGGCCTGTTCGACCGCCTGGACAAGGCGGGTTACGAGGGCTGGATCGGCCTCGAGTACAAGTCCCCCGCCGCGGGCGCCTTCGACTGGCTCCCCGCCGAGCACCGCGCCGCGTAAGAGCGCTGCGCGCACGCGAACACGCACGATCTGGCCGCCGCGGCCCGCCGCAAGCGGCTGCTCCCTCCGGCGGCGCAGCCGCCGGAGGGAGCCGGCGGCCCCGAAGGCGCCACGCACGTACCACCTCAGTGAGAGGACGTCATGAGCACCACCACACTCCCCAAGGTCGCCTGGATAGGCCTCGGCATCATGGGCTCCCCCATGGCCGAGAACCTCATCAAGGCCGGCTACTCCGTCACCGGTTACACCCTCGAACAGGAGAAGCTCGACCGGCTCGCGGCGAGCGGCGGCACCGCCGCCGCCTCCATCGCCGAGGCGGTCGGGGACGCCGATGTCGTGATCACCATGGTCCCGGCCTCCCCTCAGGTCGAGGCCATCGCCTACGGCGAGGACGGCATCCTCGAGAACGCGAAGTCCGGCGCGCTGCTGATCGACATGTCCTCGATCACTCCGCAGACCTCCATCGACCTCGCCAAGTCCGCGGCCGGGAAGGGCATTCGCGTCCTGGACGCCCCGGTCTCGGGCGGCGAGGCCGGGGCCATCGAGGCCGTGCTGTCCATCATGGTCGGCGGCGAGCAGGCCGACTTCGACGAGGCCAGGCCGGTCTTCGAGGCGCTGGGCAGGACCGTCGTCCTGTGCGGCCCGCACGGCTCCGGCCAGACGGTCAAGGCCGCCAACCAGCTGATCGTCGCCGTCAACATCCAGGCCTGCGCCGAGGCCGTGGTCTTTCTGGAGAAGTCCGGCGTGGACCTCACCGCCGCGCTCGATGTCCTGAACGGCGGCCTGGCCGGTTCGACGGTCCTGACCCGCAAGAAGGACAACTTCCTCAAGCGCGACTTCACGCCGGGCTTCCGCATCGACCTGCACCACAAGGACATGGGCATCGTCACCGACGCGGCCCGCGCCGTCGGTGCGGCACTGCCCGTCGGGGCCGTCGTCGCCCAGCTCGTCGCCTCCCTGCGCGCCCAGGGCGACGGCGGCCTCGACCACTCCGCTCTGCTGCGCGCCGTCGAGCGCCTCTCCGGGCAGCGGGTCGAGGCCTGACCCGAGGGCCGGGCCCCCGAGTTTCCGGGCGGCGGCGCTGACAACTGTCCTGTCGCGCCCAAGGCGCCGCCGCCCGGAGCCCCACGCTCACGCAACAGCTGCACGGAAGGTCACCATGTCGAAGCGCGCGCTGACGACCGAGTTTCCAGGCCGGTGAGCTCTACCGGCTGATGTCGGAGGAGGACAAGCAGCGTCTGGTGGCCAACATCGCCGCCGGACTCTCGCGGGTCAGCCGCGACGACGTGATCGAGAAGAACCTCGCTCACTTCCGCGCCGCCGACCCGGACTACGGCAAGCGCGTCGAGGCCGCGGTCCACGAGCTGCGCGACGACTGAACGGCGCGCAACAGAGCCGCGCGAGGGCTGACGGGAGGTCAGCACCTTGCGCTCCCGTACCGGCCGGCCCGATGAGGGGTGGCCGGCCGGTACGGGCCGGCAGCGGCTGCGACCTGACGGCCGGCCGCTTCGGATCCGGGCCCGCCGCGGCGGCAGCGTGCCAGTGCGGTGGCAGAACTCCCCCGGCAGGGAGGGGCGAGTGACCGCGGCCGCCGCGGCGCCCGGCACCACCACCCCTCTGCGCGGAGCCCCGCCCCCGTACGGTCCGGGCACCGCACCCGGTCGAATCAGGAGAACTCGATGCCTCGAATGACGGCCGCACGCGCGGCAGTTGAAATCCTCAAGCGCGAAGGCGTGGACACCGCGTTCGGCGTTCCGGGCGCGGCGATCAACCCGTTCTACGCGGCGCTCAAGGCCTCCGGTGGGGTCCATCACACGCTCGCCCGTCACGTCGAGGGCGCGTCGCACATGGCTGAGGGCTACACGCGGGCCAACCCCGGCAACATCGGCGTGTGCATCGGCACATCGGGCCCGGCCGGCACGGACATGATCACCGGTCTCTACTCGGCGACCGGCGACTCGATCCCGATTCTGTGCATCACCGGCCAGGCCCCGACCTCCGTGATCCACAAGGAGGACTTCCAGGCCGTCGACATCGCCTCGATCGCGGCGCCGGTCACCAAGAAGGCCACCACGGTCCTCGAGGCCGCACAGGTCCCGGGCGTCTTCCAGCAGGCCTTCCACCTGATGCGCTCCGGCCGTCCCGGCCCGGTCCTGATCGACCTGCCGATCGACGTCCAGCTGACGGAGATCGAGTTCGACCCCGAGACGTACGAGCCACTGCCCGTCTACAAGCCCGCGGCCACCCGCGCCCAGATCGAGAAGGCGATCTCCTTCCTCCTGGAGTCGGAGCGCCCGCTGATCGTCGCAGGCGGCGGCGTCATCAACGCCGACGCCTCCGACCTGCTCGTCGAGTTCGCCGAGCTGACCGGCACCCCGGTCATCCCCACCCTTATGGGCTGGGGCACGATCCCGGACGACCACGAGCTGAACGCCGGCATGGTCGGACTGCAGACCTCGCACCGCTACGGCAACGCCACCTTCCTGGAGTCGGACTTCGTCCTCGGCATCGGCAACCGCTGGGCCAACCGCCACACCGGCTACAAGCTGGACGTCTACACCCGGGGCCGGAAGTTCGTCCACGTGGACATCGAGCCCACCCAGATCGGCAGGATCTTCGCCCCCGACTACGGCATCACCTCGGACGCCAGGGCGGCCCTGGAGCTCTTCGTCGATGTGGCCAGGGATCTGAAGGCGGCCGGCAGACTGCCCGACCGCTCCGAGTGGATCGCCTCCACCCACGAGCGAAGGTCCACGCTGCTGCGGCGTACGCACTTCGACGACATCCCCATGAAGCCGCAGCGCGTCTACGAGGAGATGAACAAGGCCTTCGGCCCGGAGACCCGCTACGTCACCACCATCGGCCTCTCCCAGATCGCCGGCGCGCAGATGCTGCACGTCTACCGGCCGCGCCACTGGATCAACTGCGGCCAGGCGGGCCCGCTCGGCTGGACCGTCCCTGCCGCGCTGGGCGTCGCCACCGCCGACCCGGACGCCCAGGTCGTCGCGCTCTCCGGCGACTACGACTTCCAGTTCATGCTCGAGGAGCTGGCCGTCGGCGCCCAGCACCGCATCCCCTACGTCCACGTCCTGGTGAACAACTCCTACCTCGGCCTGATCCGCCAGGCGCAGATCGGTCTGGACATCAACTTCCAGGTCAGTCTGGAATTCGAGAACATCAACTCGCCCGAGCTGGGCGTCTACGGCGTGGATCATGTCAAGGTCGCGGAGGGCCTGGGCTGCAAGGCGATCCGGGTCACCGACCCGAACGAGCTGGGCGCCGCCTTCGAGCAGGCCAAGAAGCTCGCCGCCGAGCACCGCGTGCCGGTCGTGGTCGAGGCGATCCTGGAGCGGATCACCAACATCTCGATGAGCACCACCGCCGACATCAGCAACGTCGTCGAATTCGAGGAACTGGCCACCGAGCCGGGCCACGCGCCGACCTCGATCGCGCCCCTGCGCTGAGGCCGGGGGCGGCGGTCGAGGGAGGGGCGCGGTGCCCGGACGGGCCCGGGCGCCACGTCCCTCCTGCGGGCTCGGGCCCGGGCACGGTGTTACGGGTGCGGGTCATGCGTGCGAACGAATGGCGCAGCTCCCTCCACAAGGGGGCGCGCTTCGTGGACGATGGGATCAACACCCCTTCTACGGAACCGTGCTGGAGCCGAACATGGCAGAGAGCGTGCCGGTACGGTGCCCGGCGTGCCGCCGCGAGCACTCCTTCTCCCCCCTCACTTTTCCCTGCGCCTGCGGGGCTCCGCTGACCGTGCCCGTCCAGCCGGGAGCGAAGCCGGAGCCGCTGCGCCACCACACTTGGGAGGAGAGCTGGGTCACGGTCCGCTGCCCGTCCTGTGAACGGGAGGACCAGTGGCCGCAGCCGGAGCTCGGCTGCCCGTGCGGCGCGCTCCTGCGCCTCCCGGTGGCGCCCCCGCCGAAGGCGCAGGTGACGAGCCCGACCACCCAGGGCTCCGGCGGCTTCGGCTCCGGGTCCGGTTCCGGCTCCGGGGCCGGGGCGGGGTCCGGCTCCTCGTCCGCCGGCTCGGGCGCCCGTACGCAGGCGCCCTCCTCGGCCGTGCTGCGCCCGGCGTTCCGGCCGGTGACGATCCGTACGAGCCGGGACGCGGTCATCGCGGCCGCGCAGTACCTGAAGTGGCTGGGCTTCCAGGACGTCGCGTGCGCCGACGACCGGGCGATCTCGGGGGTGGACCTGCGCGGCCGGGGCGTCGTCGCCCAGGTGGACCCCACCACCCGGCCCTCCACGCTCCGCGACGTCGAGTGCCTGTGGCTCAACGGGCTGGCCGCGTCCGCGGAGAGCGTGTTCTTCTCGCTCGCCGGATACGCCCGCGAAGCCCGCTCCCGCGCCGACGACCTGCGCGTACCGCTCTTCGTCATGGACCTGACGGGCACGCCGCAGCCGGTGAACGACGCGGCGGACGACCTCATCCGCATGGGGGCCTGAAGCGGCGGCCGCGGGGCTGCCGGACTACCGTCGAACCATGGAAATCGACCTCACCAGCGAGGAGCGGTCGCTCCTGTCCTACCTCGGCGAGCGGCTGGCAGCCGGTGACAACCCGACCGAGGACGACCTCGCCGAGCAGCTGGGCGAGGACGTCAGGCAGCGGCTCAGGTCGCTGGCCGACAAGGAGCTGGTGTCCCTCGGAGTCCTCCCGGAGGGCGGACCCGACGTCGTCTTCGGCCTCTCCCCCGAGGCCCAGGAGGCCCTGGGCATCCACCGCGACGCGACGGAATAGGGGTTCGCTTTCACCGCCTGCGGCGGTACGGCATTGGGCCCGCGAGAGCGCCTGCTTCCGGGACCAAGGAGCCAGCCGCGGGACGGCGGAAGGGGCCGGGGCGGGGTGGTCCCGGCAGGGGCGTAAAGCGTGATTTGTGGGCCGGCCTGCGGACGCCCGCAGTGGGCGAACAACCGTGCCGGCCCGTAAATCATGCAGCCCCAGAGGGACCACCCCGCCCCGGCCCCGACCCACGCACCGCCGGGCGCCCCTAAGCCGTCGCGAGCCGGTCCGACGGCGGCCCGGAGGAACGCCCGCCCTCCTCCGCGGAGGGCCGCATGCCCTCCGCGAACCGCTCCCGCAGCTCCACCTTCCGCACCTTCCCGCTGACCGTCATCGGGAAGGAGTCCATGACCTGCAGATAGCGCGGCACCTTGTAGTGCGCGAGCCGCCCCCGGCAGTAGCGGGCGAGTTCGTCGCGGCTGAGCGACTGGGCCGGGTCGCGGAGGATCACGCAGGCCAGGATCTCCTCGCCGTACTGCTCGTCCGGCACGCCCACCACCTGCACGTCGGCGATCTTCGGGTGGCGGTGCAGGAACTCCTCGATCTCGCGCGGGTAGACGTTCTCCCCGCCCCGGATGATCATGTCCTTGATCCGGCCGACGATCTGCACATAGCCGTCCTCCCGCATGACCGCGAGGTCGCCCGTGTGCATCCAGCGGCCCGCGTCGACCGCCTCCGCCGTCCGCTCCGGCTCCTCCCAGTAGCCGAGCATGACGCTGTAGCCGCGGGTGCACAGCTCGCCCGGCTCGCCGCGCTCCACCGTCAGCCCGGTCGCCGGGTCGATGACCTTCACCTCGATGTGCGGCAGCACCCGCCCGACCGTCCCCGTGCGCCGCTCCAGGTCGTCGTCGCGCCGGGTCTGCGTCGAGACGGGCGAGGTCTCGGTCATGCCGTAGCAGATGGACACCTCGGCCATGTGCATCTCGGCCACGACCCGCTTCATCACCTCCACCGGGCACGGCGATCCGGCCATGATCCCGGTGCGCAGCGAGGACAGGTCGTACGTGGCGAAGTCCGGCAGGTTGAGCTCGGCGATGAACATCGTCGGCACGCCGTAGAGCGAGGTGCACTGCTCGCGCTCGACGGCGCTCAGCGTCGCCTCCGGGTCGAAGCTCGGGGCCGGGATGACGATGCACGCGCCGTGGCTGGTGGCGCCGAGGTTGCCCATGACCATGCCGAAGCAGTGGTAGAAGGGCACCGGCAGGCACACCCGGTCCCGCTCGGTGTAGCCGATCATCTCCCCCACCCAGTACCCGTTGTTGAGGATGTTGTGGTGGGAGAGGGTGGCGCCCTTGGGGAAGCCGGTCGTGCCCGAGGTGTACTGGATGTTGACCGGGTCGTCGCAGCTCAGCTCCGCCGCCCGGGCCGCGAGCCGCTCGCGCGGGACCTTCGCGCCCGCCGCGATGAGCCCGTGCCAGGTCGGGTCGCCGATGTAGACGACGTCGCGCAGCGCAGGGCACTGGGCGCGGACCTGCTCGACCATCCGCCGGTAGTCGCTGGTCTTGTGGGCCACGGACGAGATCAGCACCTCGATGCCGGCCTGCTTCAGCACGTACTCCAGCTCGTGCACGCGGTAGGCCGGGTTGATGTTGACCATGATCGCGCCAATCCGCGCCGTCGCGTACTGGACGAGGACCCACTCGGCGCAGTTGACCGCCCAGATCCCGACCCTGACGCCCTTCCGGACGCCCTTGGCGAGCAGCCCGAGCGCCACGTCGTCCACGGTGCGGCCGAACTCGGCGTACGTCCAGCGCCGCCCCGTCGGGATGTCGACGAGCGCCTCGCGGTCGGGGTACGCCGCGATCGCCCGGTCCAGGTTGGCCCCGATGGTGTCGCCGAGCAGCGGGGCCGTGCCGGTGCCGCTGGTGTAGGAGAGCTCGGTCATGTGTAGTCCCCTTCGCGGTATTCGGCGGCGCTTCCCTCAGGAGTACGGGCGGTGCGCTCGCGCAGTTCGACCCTGCGGATCTTCCCCGACACGGTCTTGGGCAGGTCGGCGAACTCGATACGGCGCACGCGCTTGTAGGGCGCCAGGGTCTCCCTGGAGTGCGCGAACAGGGTCTTCGCGGTCTCCGGGCCCGGCTCCCACCCCGAGGCGAGCACGATGTACGCCTTGGGCACGGCCAGCCGTAGGGGGTCCGGGGCCGGCACGACGGCGGCTTCGGCGACCGCCTCGTGCTCCAGCAGCGCGCTCTCCAGCTCGAACGGCGAGATCTTGTAATCGGACGCCTTGAAGACGTCGTCGGAGCGCCCGACATAAGTGATATAGCCGTCGGCGTCGCGCGAGCCGATGTCGCCGGTGCGGTAGTAGCCGCCCGCCATGGCCTCGGCCGTGCGCTCCGGGTCGCCGTGATACCCCGTCATCAGGCCGACCGGCGCTCCCCCGCCGGCGTCCGGGTCGAGGTCGAGGCAGATCTCGCCCTCGTCGCCGGGCTCGCCGGTGACCGGGTCGAGCAGCGCGACCGCGAAGCCGGGCGTCGGCCGCCCCATGGAGCCGGTCTTCAGGGGCTGGCCGGGCGTGTTGGCGACCTGCACGGCCGTCTCGGTCTGGCCGAAGCCGTCCCGGATGGTGACGCCCCAGGTCTCCCGCACGCGCTCGATGACCTCCGGGTTGAGCGGCTCGCCCGCGGCGACGGCCTCGCGCGGTGGCGTGCGGAGCTGGGTGAGGTCGGCCTGGATGAGCATCCGCCAGACAGTAGGCGGTGCGCAGAAGCTCGTCACCCCGCAGCGGTCCATCTCCGCCATGAGCCGGGAGGCGTCGAAGCGCGTGTAGTTGTGGATGAAGACGGTCGCCTCGGCGTTCCAGGGGGCGAAGAGGTTGCTCCAGGCGTGCTTGGCCCAGCCCGGCGAGGAGATGTTGAGGTGCACGTCCCCGGGGCGCAGTCCGATCCAGTACATCGTCGCCAGATGGCCCACCGGATAGGAGATATGGGTGTGTTCGACCAGTTTGGGCCGGGCTGTGGTGCCGGAGGTGAAGTAGAGCATCAGCGGGCCGGAGGCGCGGGTGGGCCCGTCCGGCTCGAAGGTCCCGGAGACGCCGTACGCCTCCTCGTACGGCAGCCAGCCCGGCGCCGCGCCGCCCACGGAGATCCGGGTGTAGCCCCCGGGCACCTCGTCGAACTTGCCGGTGTCCTCGGCCTGTACGACCACGTGCCGGGCCTTGCCGCGCTCGATCCGGTCGGTGAGGTCGAGCGGCCCGAGCAGCGGGGTCGCGGGGATGACGACGGCCCGCAGTTTCATCGCGGCCAGCGCGGTCTCCCACAGCTCGACCTGGTTGCCGAGCATGACGACGATCCGGTCCTCTGCCCGTACGCCCTGCTCGCGCAGCCAGTTCGCGACCCGGTCGGAGCGGGCGCGCATCCCGGCGAAGGTGAACCGGGCCTCGGTGCCGTCCTCCTCGACGATGTGCAGGGCCGGGCGGTCGTTTCCCTCGGCGATCCGGTCGAACCAGTCGAGCGCCCAGTTGAAGTGCTCGGGCCGCGGCCAGCGGAATCCGGCATATGCCGCGTCACAGTCCTCTCTGTGACGCAGCAGGAAATCCCGGGCTTCCCGGAACTCCTCTGTCGCACCGGTTGCCGCCATGTGTCCTCCTCATTGCCGGACCGCTGACTAGCATCGTGTAATCAGTGACCTGGGTCTCACTACCCCCGGACGGGGGTGAAGGGGGTTGGCGGTGGCGCAGACGGGCGAAGCGGTCGAGATACGAGCGGCGCTGCTGAACCTGCGCCGCACCAGCGGCCTGCCGATCGCATTCGGCGGACTCCTGGAGGACAACAGGCAGTTGCGCATCGGGGAGCTGAGCGGTACGCGGACCTCCGCGCTGCGCGGGCTCGTGGTGGCGACGGGCAACGGCATCGGCGGCAAGTCCCTGGCCCTCACCAGGCCGGTGGCGGTGGCCGACTACCGCGCATCGCGCGCGATCAGCCACGAGTACGACGCGGCGGTGGCGATGGAGGGTCTCGGCGCGGTGCTGGCGGTGCCCGTCGTCGTACGCCGCCGGGTGCGCGGGGTGCTGTACGGCGCGCTGCCCGAGTCGCTGAGCCTCGGCGACCGCACGCTGAGCGCCGCGGTCGAGGCGGCGCGCGAGCTGGAACAGGCGCTGGCCGTACGGGACGAGGCGCAGCGGCTGCTGGCCACCCACCCGCCCGCGGCGGGGGATCCGGGCCGCCCGCTGGGGCCCGCCGCGTGGGAGGAGGTCCGCGAAGCGCACAGCGCTCTGCGGGCGCTGGCACCACGCGTGACGGACCCGGCGCTGCGCGAGGAGATCCACGCGGTCTGCCGGCGGCTCGCCGCCGCGGCGGGGACGGACGCCCGGCCCCGTACACGCGCGGACGACGACCGGGCGCCGGGCCGGGCGTTCGGCGTCCGGCTCGCGCCGCGCGAACTGGACGTGCTGTCCTGCATCGCGGCGGGGGCGACCAACGCGGGGGCTGCGGCGCGCTTGGGGCTGCGCCCCGAGACCGTGAAGGGCTATCTCCGCTCGGCCATGCGCAAACTCGGCGCCCACACCCGCCTGGAGGCGGTGGTCACGGCACGGCGGATCGGCCTGATGCCGTAGCCCCCCGGCCGGGGCGGGGCCAGTCCGCCCGCGGCCCGCCTCCGGCTCCGCGTCCGCGCGCTGTGCGTCGTGGGTCGGGGGCGCGCCGTCCGCGGTGGATGGACCGGCCGTCTGCGAGCAGTTCGACGCGGGCTGTAACGATGGCGCGCGGATGGCGGGCGCGCAGCCCGGCGCACAGGGCGTGCGGTGCCGCCGTGCCGGGGCCAGGCTGGAGGTGAAGGGCAGTCCACCCGTAACGGGCCACGTCGACGTAAGGATCCACCATGCTCAGCACTCAGTTCGTGCCCGGCGCGCCCAACTGGATCGATCTCGGCACCCCCGACCTGGAGGCCGTCTCCGCCTTCTACGGTGGCCTCTTCGGCTGGCGCGCCGAGTCGTACGGGCCGGAGGCGGGCGGTTACGGGGCCTTCCGGCTCGACGGGAAGTCCGTCGCCGGGGTCGGCCCGCTCACCGAGGAGGGTGCCGAGACCGCCTGGACGGTGTACTTCCACACCCCCGACGCCGACGCCACCGCGAAGTCCGTCGAGCAGGGGGGCGGCACAGTGCGCTTCCCGCCGATGGACGTCTTCAGCGAGGGCCGGATGGCCGGGTTCACCGACCCCGGCGGGGCCCAGTTCGCCGTCTGGCAGCCGCGCGAGCACCCCGGTCTGCAGCTGGTCAACGACCCTGGGAGCCTGTGCTGGACCGAGCTGCACACCCCGGAGCCGGACAGCTCGCGGGACTTCTACGGGACGGTGTTCGGCTGGCAGGCCGAGGACGTGCCGTTCGCCGGGACCACGTACACCGTGCTGCGCCTGGCGGGTGGCGGGCAGGAGTCGTCGTTCGGCGGGATCATGCCGCTCGCGCCCCCGGCCGGGGTACGGGCGCACTGGCTGCCGTACTTCGAGGTGGAGGACTGTGACACGACGGCCACCAGGAGCGAGGCGCTGGGCGGCTCGATCGCGCTGCATCCGGTCGAGGCGGAGGGCGTGGGCCGCTTCGCCCGGCTCACCGACCCGTGTGGCGCGGACTTCGCGGTGATCACGAGCGCGCCACGCTCCTGACCGGGCTGCCCGGCCAGGCCCGGCCAGGCCCGGCACCTGGCTCAGCTCTGCGGATGCGCAGATGGTGCGGGGCGGCCGGGGCTGCCGGGGCGGCTAAGTCCAGCAGGCGGGTGCCCTCCGTCTCGGTCTCCGAGCACTCCGCGCGCGACAGCCGCCCCGGATAAACCCATCGGCGAGGAACACGGACCCTGGTGTACCTGGTCAGGCCGCTCTGCCCCAACAGGGCCCTCGGAGCACCTGCACCAGGGGCAGTGCGGTCCGCGCGGCCATCGACAGCGCCACGACAAGGTGCTCGACGGCGTCGGCGGCCCGCATGCGGGAGCGGCGGAGCAGCAGCTGGCGCTCGAGGAAAGCCCGGTTCAGCGCCCGGGTGGTCAGCCTGGTGGCGGCGGAGGCGGTGGCGGGGGGCGGGGGCCGTGCGGCGGGGCTACTCGCCGATCCGGACAACGGCGAGCGTGATGTTGTCGGGACCGCCCGCGTCCATGGCGGCCTTCCACATCTCGAACGCGGCCCTGCCGTCCGCGTGCTCCCGCAGCACGCGGTCGAGATCGTCGTCCGGCACCGGGTCGGTCAGGCCGTCCGTGCAGACCAGGTGGCGGACGCCGGCGGACAGCGGCGAGCTGGACACATGCGGGTCGACGGGGCTGAAGTCCGGGGTGCCGCCGAGGGTCTGCGTGACGACGGGCGTCGTGCGCTGCCCGGGGGCGAGCGGCGGGTTGTCGTCCACGCTCAGCTCCCGCAGGCGCAGCCTGCCCTCGCCGTCGCCTTCCCCACCGGATACCCCGCCTCCGCCGCCCTCGCCGCCGTCCAGGGCGTAGACCCGGCTGTCACCGACGTTGAAGGTCAACACCGTCTCCTCGGTCACGACGACGCCCGCGACCGTCGTGCCCATCATGATCAGGTCGGGGTCGTCGTCCGCGGCCGCGTACACCGCCCGATTGCAGCCCTCCAGGGCGTCGCGTACGGCCTCCTCGCTGTCCAGGTCGGGCCCGATCCGCGACAGCCGGCGTACGACCATGGCGCTGGCCACCTCGCCCGCCGGATGCCCGCCGAGCCCGTCGGCGACGGCGACGACCAGCGGTGTGCCGAGCGGGAACAGCAGCGTCTGGGGGCTCTCGGTGACGGTGCTGCACAGCGTCCACGGCCCGATGACGAGGCTGTCCTCGTTACGGTCGCGCAGCAGCCCGGTGTGGCTCAGGGCGCTCACGACGATGTAGGCCATGGCAGGTCATCGCCTTCCGAACGGGCCAGCACCCCCTTCCCCTCCATTGTGCGGCGCGGACGGGCGAGCTGCTGCCACGGGCGGCAGATCGCGTGCGTGCGAACGCGGGCGTGCGAACGCGGCTCTCCCATCGCTCGTCGCCGTCCGGAGCGCTCAGAGCGCTCAGAGCAATCAGACGGTGCACCTCGACGTCCAGCCGCACGGGATGGCCGGCGGGACCGCACGAGACGAGACGCAGGTCGTCGCCAGCCACCGCCCGTCGGGAGCCCGGAGCAGCGCGGGCGCGTAGAAATGGACCTGCGCATGCCAGGAGTCGACGGCATCACCGCCGCCCAGAGGATCCTCGCGTCACGGCCCTCAGCCCGTGTCATCGCCTTGACCACGTTCGACGACGATGACCACCTCTATCCCGCCCTGGAGGCCTGGGCCTGCGGGTTCCTCGTCA
Source organism: Streptomyces sp. 7N604 (assembly GCF_052245475.1). Classification (NCBI taxonomy): domain Bacteria; kingdom Bacillati; phylum Actinomycetota; class Actinomycetes; order Kitasatosporales; family Streptomycetaceae; genus Streptomyces; species Streptomyces sp. 7N604. Next base: position 111,750 of record NZ_JBQQBX010000023.1, read on the forward strand.
AGGACACCCCGCCGGGCGAACTGGTCGCCGCCGTCCGCAGGGCTGCTGAAGGAGAGTCGCCCTTCAGCCGGGACGTACTGCGCCGCCTCGTCGAGCAGGCGGTCCAGACTGCTGGCCTCCGAGCCTCGCCGCCCGTCCCGCCATCCGGGCGAGCGGACGAGCGGACCAGCGATGAGGTGGTCTACCGGTATCCCAACAAGGAGATGCCGGCCGTGGACCGCGTATCGCTGACGCTGCGCCGGGGCGAGGTCGTCGCGATCGTCGGCGAGACGATGAGGTGTCGAGGGCAAGCGAGTCTTCAGCCTGCCCAGGCGATGTGCCGACGTCGATCGCGCCGCGGCCCCACCGCCTCAGCCGTGGCTCAGTGACTTGTGCCGTGCGGTTGGAGGGGGAGGCGAGGGTCATGACCCATCCCTGGTTCATGACCTTTTCGAGGGCCTCTGCATTCCGTGCACCCCGTGCACCCTGTCCCGGGCGACCCTACGGCCCTACGCCGCCGTCTCCGGGCTCAACTGGTCCGCCAGCCACGTCGGTACGCCCCCCAGCAAGCGGAAGAGGCGGCCCGCCTCCGCTCGTAGCCGGGAGGCATCCGGCTCCGGCTCGGCCTCCGCGAGGGCCGTGAGGGCCGGAGCCGTGCCGATCAGATAGCCCAGCTCCTCACGGATGCGGAGGGATTCCGTGAAACCGTGCCGCGCCTCGGCGAGTTCGCCGTCGCGCAGGGCGAGACCCGCCAGGTGCCGCCAGGTAAAAGAGCACAGCAGCTGGTCGTCCTGCGCGGTGGCGCCTTCGTGGGCGCGGCGGTAGGCGGCGCGGGCGGACTGCGGGCTGTCCGCGAGGTGTTCGGCGACCAGGCCGCGCCGGAAGTCGAGGAGCGGGCGGCCCGCGGCCGAAGGGGCGAGCAGCGCGGCGGCCCGCCCGAGCGCCGCCCGGGCCTCGTCGGCGCGGTCCCGTACGCCGAGGACCGTCGCCGCGTACGCCAGGTGCCCGCGCTCGCAGGCCGCCGCGCCCCGCTCGTCGTCCGAGCTCGCCAGGGCTTCCGCTGCGCGCAGCGCGTCCTCCGCCTCGGACCACCCGACCGCCGTGAACAGGCAGCGCTCGCCGAGCAGGGCGGCGCGCTGCAGCGCCACCGCGGGGTCGTCGGCGGCGTGCGGGGCGAGCAGCGCCGCCGCGTCGTCCCAGCAGCCGCGCGAGCGCAGCCGCCATACGGCGACGCTGCGCGGGTGCTGCGGGTCGTCCCGCCCGGCCGGCTCTGGCTTCCCCGCAGATCCCGCTCCCGCTGATCCCGTAGATCCCGGTCCCGCAGGCCCCGCAGATCCCGCAGGCCCCCCATATCCCCCAGGTCCCGCAGATCCTGAAGACCCCGAACGTGACATGGCGGTATCCGCCACATTCCCTCCCCAAGCGCGCCGTCGAGCCGGAAGCCGTGGGCGAATCTCAGCACGGAATCCGCAGCCGGGGCTAGGGGGTGGGTGAATCCGTTCACAATCAGCCGGGACAGTGCGGTTGTTCAGCCTCTTCGCGGTGCACGGTCCTCGTCCCGCCCGCAGGGCACGCCATCACCGCGGACCATCACCGCAGACCATCACCGCACGCCATCACCCGCGCACCATCACCGCACGCCGTCAGCTCATCCGCAGCGCAAGGAAGAAGTCCAGCTTGTCCTCGAGCCGCGACAGGTCACGCCCCGTCAGCTGCTCGATCCGCCCCACCCGGTACCGCAGCGTGTTCACGTGCAGATGCAGCCGCGACGCGCACCGCGTCCACGACCCGTCGCTGTCCAGGAAGGCCTCCAGCGTCGGGACCAGCTCCGCCCGGTGGCGCCGGTCGTAGTCCCGCAGCGGGTCGAGCAGCCGCGCGGTGAAGGCGCGGCGCACGTCGTCCGGTACGAACGGCAGCAGCAGAACGTGCGAGGCCAGCTCCTGGTGGCCCGCCGCGCACACCCGGCCCGGGCGCGCCGCCGCGACCCGGCGCGCGTGCCTGGCCTCCTCCAGCGCGCCGCGCAGCCCCTCCGCCGACTGCACCACCGCGCTGACCCCGATCGTCAGCCGTCCGTCCCCGTCCAGGCCGCGGGCCAGCGGCTCGCCGACCGCGGCCAGCAGTTCCTCGGCCTCCAGGCCCCGCACCGGGCTCCGGTGCGGCCCTTCCTCGTCGGCGGGCAGCGACGGGAGCGGCACCAGCGCGATGGCCTCCTCGCCGTTGTGCGCCACGGCGATACGGTCCGACGGCTCGGGGTCGTCCGTCCCCTGGCCGACGAGGATCTCCTCCAGCAGCGACTGGGTGATCGGACCGCCGTCGAGGTCGCCGCCCTCCCACTCGACGCGTGCCACCACAACCTGCCAGTGCGGCGCGGCGCCGAGCCCCGGCAGCAGCACCGGCGCGGCCACCCGCAGGCGGGCCGCGACCTCGGCGGGCGGCGCCCCGGCCTGGACCAGCTCCAGCACCTCCTGCGCGAGCCGCCGCCGTACCGTACGGGCCGCGTCGCGGCGGTCCCGCTCCACCGCGATCAGCTGCGTGACGCCCTGGAGCAGGTCGAGCCGCTCGGCGGACCACTCCCCGGCGTCCGCCTCGACGGCCAGCAGCCAGTCCGAGAGCACGGTCTCGCGTACGTCACGCGAAGCGGGCGCCTGCGCCTCTGGCGCCGCCCGCCCTCCCCCGGCTGCCGCTGGATAGTGCCCCCAGCTGCGGATCGGGAACAGCGAGTACGTGCCGGCCTGGGTGGCGAGCCGGTACGGGCCGCGGCGCCCGCTGCGCGTCGCCGCGAGGTGCTCGCCGGCCAGGGTCGAGCACACCGGCGCGGGCAGCTCGGGACCCGCGCCCGCCAGGCTCGATCCGGCGATCCGGCGGCCGGTCGGCGAGAGCACCCAGGCCCGCAGGTCGAGGTCGCTGCCGAGCAGGTCGAGGACGACCTCGGGGCCGCCGCCCGCGGGCCCGGACGTCATCAGCCGACGGTGCCGGTCCACCACCGCCGCCAGGTCCCCGGCGCGCTCGCTGGACACCTGGCGTACGACGTGCTCGGTGATCGCGGCGAAGGCGACGTCCTCGTCCACCGCGAACAGCGGCAGCCGGTTGCGGGAACAGGCCGCCACCAGGTCGTCCGGGATGGCGCCGAGCTCGGCCTCGCCCGCCGCGAGCCCCGCGACCCCGGCCTGGGTCAGGATCCGTACGAACCGCTCGGAGTCCTCCGGCTTACGGCGCCACGCCAGGCCTGTCAGCACCAGCTCGCCGCCCGACAGATAGCGGCTCGGATCGCGCAGGTCGGTGGTCATCACGCCGCGCACGGTGCGGTCCAGCTCGTCCTCGCCGCCGAGCAGCCGCAGGCCGAGGGTGTCCGTCTCCAGCAGTGCGCGCAGCCTCATCTCTCGTCGCCCGCCGATCGCTTCGTGTCGCGTCTTGTCGTGTCTTGTTGCCAGGCTCATGCCGCGAGGTTTCCCGCCCCCGTCTTTCGTTCGAATCTACAAGACCGGACCCATGGCCAGCCAAGTGCTTCATGGTTTCGGTGACTGCACCCGGGGGGTCGTGGCTCGGTGTACTGACCCCACGTCGCGTGAACAGGACATGAATAGACCAGCAAGGGCCCGTCGTGAGGATCCTCCCCAGGTCCTCCGCAGGTCCTCCCCGCTGGTTTCCGAACGACCGATCCCCAGAAGAGAGCCACTGATGGACTTCCTTCGCCCCGCCAGCTGGGAGGAGGCGCTCGCCGCGAAGGCCGAGCACCCGACGGCTGTGCCCATCGCGGGTGGCACCGACGTCATGGTCGAGATCAACTTCGACCACCGCAGGCCGGAGTACCTGCTCGACCTGAACCGGATCCCGGAGCTGCGCGAGTGGGAGGTCGGCGAGGAGAACGTACGGCTCGGCGCCTCCGTGCCGTACACCCGGATCATGGAGAACCTGCGCGGCGAGCTCCCGGGCCTCGCGCTCGCGTCGCACACCGTGGCCTCCCCGCAGATCCGCAACCGCGGCGGCGTCGGCGGCAACCTCGGCACCGCATCCCCGGCCGGTGACGCCCATCCCGCCCTTCTCGCCGCGGGCGCCGAGGTCGAGGTCGCGTCCGTGCGCGGCACCCGCTTCATCCCGATCGACGACTTCTTCACCGGCGTGAAGCGCAACGCCCTCGAGGCGGACGAGCTGATCAGGTGCGTCCACATCAAGAAGGCCGAGGGCCCGCAGCAGTTCTCGAAGGTCGGCACGCGGAACGCGATGGTCATCGCGGTGTGCGCCTTCGGTCTGGCGCTGCACCCCGGGACCCGGACCGTCCGCACCGGCATCGGCTCCGCCGCCCCCACCCCCGTCCGCGCCCGCGAGGCCGAGGAGTTCCTGGCCGCGGCGCTGGAGGAGGGCGGCTTCTGGGAGAGCGGCCGGGCGATCACCCCGTCGGTCGCCAGGCAGTTCGCGGAGCTGTGCTCCGGCGCCTGCAACCCCATCGACGACGTGCGCGGCAGCGCGAAGTACCGGCGCCACGCGGTCGCCGTCATGGCCCGCCGCACCCTCGGCTGGACCTGGGACGAGTACCGCGGCAAGGAGAGGATCGAACGATGCGCGTGAACTTCCGCGTCAACGGCCGCCCGTATGAGGCGGACGACGTGTGGGAGGGCGAGAGCCTGCTGTACGTCCTGCGCGAGCGCATGGGGCTTCCCGGCTCGAAGAACGCCTGTGAGCAGGGCGAGTGCGGCTCCTGCACGGTCCGCCTCGACGGGGTGCCGGTCTGCTCCTGCCTGGTCGCCGCGGGCCAGGCCGAGGGCCGCGAGGTCGTCACGGTCGAGGGCCTGGCCGACTACGCGAAGCAGCGTGCGGAGGGCGGCTGCGCCTCCGGCACCTGCGGCACGAGTACCGACGCCGCTCAGCGCTGGGAAGCCAGGCCCTCGGACTCGCATACCGGCGAGGTCGCCGATCTCTCCCCCATCCAGCAGGCCTTCATCGACGCCGGCGCCGTCCAGTGCGGCTTCTGCACCCCGGGCCTCCTCGTCGCCGCAGACGAGTTGCTGGAGTGCAACGCCCAGCCGACCGACGCCGACATCCGCGAGGCCCTCTCCGGCAATCTGTGCCGCTGCACGGGCTACGAGAAGATCCTCGACGCGGTCCGCCTCGCGGCCGCCCGCGGCGCGGGCGAGAGCGCGGAGACGACCGCGGGAAAGGGGGCCTGACCACCATGGGCGTCACGCGCACACCCACCCATCTCACCCAGGGGAGTCGGACCAGGGGCGGCATCGGCGAGTCCACGCTCCGCCCCGACGGCACCCTGAAGGTCACCGGCGAGTTCGCGTACTCCTCCGACCTCTGGCACGAGGACATGCTGTGGGGCTTCACCCTGCGCAGCCCGCACGCGCACGCCGAGATCGTCTCCATCGACATCTCCGAGGCGCTCGCCCAGGCCGGAGTCCACACGGTCCTCACCTACGACGACCTGCCGGCCCCGACGAAGAACTACGGCCTGGAGATCCAGGACACCCCGGTCCTGGCCCACGGCCGGGTGCGCCACCACGGCGAGCCGGTGGCCATCGTCGCCGCCGACCACCCCGAGACCGCCCGCCGTGCCGCCGCGAAGATCAAGGTCGAGTACGCCGAACTGCCCGTCGTCACCGACGAGTCCACCGCCACCGCCCCCGGCGCCCCGCTGCTGCACCCGGGCCGCAACGACCACCACGCACGTCACGTCCCCCATCCGAACATCGTCCACCGCCAGCCGATCGTCCGCGGCAACGCCGCCGAAGCGGCCGAGCGCGCCGACGTGATCGTGCGCGGCGAGTACGAGGTCGGCATGCAGGACCAGGCCTTCCTCGGCCCGGAGTCCGGCCTCGCCGTGCCCGCCGAGGACGGCGGCGTCGACCTCTACGTCGCCACCCAGTGGCTGCACTCCGACCTCCGCCAGATCGCCCCGGTCCTCGGCCTGCCCGAAGAGAAGGTGCGGATGACGCTGTCCGGCGTCGGCGGCGCCTTCGGCGGCCGCGAGGACCTGTCGATGCAGATCCACGCCTGCCTTCTGGCGCTGCGCACCGGCAAGCCGGTCAAGATCGTCTACAACCGGTTCGAGTCCTTCTTCGGCCACGTCCACCGGCACCCGGCCAAGCTCTGGTACGAGCACGGCGCCACCAGGGACGGCAAGATCACGCACATGAGGTGCCGGATCGTGCTGGACGGCGGCGCGTACGCCTCCGCCTCCCCGGCCGTCGTCGGCAACGCCTCCTCCCTCTCCGTCGGCCCGTACGTGATCGACGACGTCGACATCGAGGCCATCGCGCTCTACACCAACAACCCGCCCTGCGGCGCCATGCGCGGCTTCGGCGCGGTCCAGGCGTGCTTCGCGTACGAGGCGCAGATGGACCGGCTCGCGGCGGAGCTGGGCATGGAACCGGTCGAGTTCCGGCAGCTCAACGCCATGTCGCAGGGCACGATCATGCCGACAGGACAGCCCGTCGACTCCCCGGCCCCGGTCGCCGAACTGCTGCGCCGCGTCAAGGCCATGCCGATGCCGCCCGAGAAGCAGTGGGAGAGCGCGGGCGAGACCGCCGACGTCCGCGCCCTGCCCGGCGGTCTGTCCAACACCACGCACGGCGAAGGCGTCGTACGGGGCGTGGGCTACGCGGTCGGCATCAAGAACGTCGGTTTCTCCGAGGGCTTCGACGACTACTCCACCGCGCGCGTGCGCCTGGAGGTCGTCGGCGGCGAGCCGGTCGCCGTCGTGCACACCGCGATGGCCGAGGTCGGCCAGGGCGGTGTCACCGTGCACGCCCAGATCGCCCGCACCGAACTCGGCGTCACCCAGGTGACCATCCACCCCGCCGACACCCAGGTCGGCTCCGCGGGCTCCACCTCCGCCTCCCGCCAGACGTACGTCACCGGCGGCGCGGTGAGGAACACCTGCGAGGCCGTACGGGAGAAGGTCCTGGAGATCGGCCGCCGCAAGTTCGGCACGTACCACCCGGCGTGGGCCACCGCGGAACTGCTGCTGGAGGGCGGCAAGGTCGTCACCGACGGCGGCGAGGTCCTGGCGAACCTGGTGGACGTGCTGGAGGGCGAGGCGGTCGACATCGAGCTCGAGTGGCGGCACCGCCCCACCGAGGCGTTCGACCTGCACACCGGGCAGGGCCGGGGCCACGTCCAGTACTCCTTCGCCGCGCACCGCGCGGTCGTCGAGGTCGACACCGAACTGGGCCTGGTCAAGGTGATCGAGCTGGCCTGCGCCCAGGACGTCGGCAAAGCGCTCAACCCGCTGTCCGTGGTCGGCCAGATCCAGGGCGGTACGACGCAGGGCCTCGGCCTCGCGGTCATGGAGGAGATCGTCGTGGACCCGAAGACCGCGAAGGTCCGCAACCCCTCCTTCACCGACTACCTGATCCCCACCATCCTCGACACGCCGGTCATCCCGGTCGACGTGCTCGAACTGGCCGACGAGCACGCGCCGTACGGTCTGCGCGGCGTCGGCGAAGCGCCGACGCTGTCCTCCACACCGGCCGTGGTCGCCGCCATCCGCGCGGCGACGGGGCTGGCTCTCCACCGCGTACCGGTGCGCCCGGAGCACATCACCGGCACGTAAGTCCTCCGGGCGGCGCGGCCGGGAAAGTCCTCCTCCGGCCTTCGGTATGGAGAACCCCACTCGCGGCGCCCGGAGCCCCCACACGTACCGCACCGCTCGCGGTACCCCGTTCGTCTCGGGCCGTTCCCCCGGGTCGTGCAGCCAACTCAACATCCCAAATCCCGCGGCAGCCCCCCGCGGGTGCCCCTATGAACCTTGGGAGCAGGCATCATGACCCAGTCGTCAGTACAGCCGAGGACCTCGGCGGAGGAGGCGGGCCCAGGCTCGCGTCCGCCGGCCGGCCGGTCCTGGCTCGACCGGTACTTCCACATCTCCGACAGAGGATCCACGGTCGCGCGTGAGGTGCGCGGCGGCATCACCACCTTCATGGCGATGGCGTACATCCTTCTGCTCAACCCGCTGCTGCTGGGCGGTGAGGACGTCGCGGGCAACACCCTCAGCCGCACCGGTCTGATCACGGCCACCGCGCTCGCCGCCGCCTTCACGACGCTGCTCATGGGCTTCGTCGGCAAGGTGCCGCTCGCCCTCGCCGCCGGGCTCAGCGTTTCCGGCGTGATCTCCTCGCAAGTCGCGCCCAACATGACGTGGCCGCAGGCCATGGGCATGTGCGTGATCTACGGCGTCGTCATCATGCTCCTGGTCGTGACCGGGCTCCGCGAGCTCATCATGAACGCGATCCCGCTGGCGCTGAAGCACGCGATCACTATCGGCATCGGCATGTTCATCGCGCTGATCGGCCTGGTGAAGGCCGGCTTTGTGCAGATGAACAACGAGTCGGCGCCCGTGATCCTCGGAGCGGGCGGCGAGCTGGCCGGCTGGCCCGTGCTGATCTTCTGCGTCACGCTGCTGCTGATCTTCATGATGCAGGCCCGCAACATCCCCGGCGCGATCCTCATCGGCATCGCCATCGGCACGGTCATCGCGGTCGTGGTCAACGCGGTCGGCGGTCTCGACGCGAAGGCGTGGGGCGGCGCGCCGCCGGAGCTCGACGGCGGTGCCGTGTCCAGCCCCGACTTCTCCCTCTTCGGGCAGGTCGAGTTCGGAGGCTGGGGCTCGATCGGCGCGATGACCGTCGGCATGATCGTCTTCACGCTCGTGCTGGCCGGGTTCTTCGACGCGATGGCCACCATCATCGGCGTCGGCACCGAGGCCGAACTGGCGGACTCCCAGGGGCGGATGCCGGGCCTCAGCAAGGCGCTGTTCATCGACGGCGCGGGCGGCGCGGTCGGCGGCCTCTCGGGCGCCTCGGGCCAGACCGTGTTCATCGAGTCGGCGACGGGCGTCGGCGAGGGCGCCCGTACGGGTCTGTCGAGCGTGGTCACCGGGCTGTTCTTCGCGGCCTGCCTGTTCTTCACCCCGCTCACCCAGATCGTGCCAGGTCAGGTCGCGGCCGCCGCGCTGGTCGTCATCGGCGCGATGATGATGCAGAACGCCAAGCACGTGGACTGGAGCGACCGCTCCGTGGCCATCCCGGTCTTCCTGACCGTGGCCCTGATGCCGTTCACGTACTCCATCACCGCCGGGGTCGGCGCGGGCGTCATCGCCTACACCGCCATCAAGGCGGCCCAGGGCAGGTGGCGCGAGCCCGGCGCCTTCATGTGGGTGCTGACCGGCGTCTTCCTCGTCTACTTCGCCCTCAACCCGATCGAGCACCTGCTGGGCGTCAAGTAGCGCCCCCGTGCTCTCCACGCACACTGAAGGAGAGGTGATCGCCGTGCTGGACATCGCGGATGAGCTGCACCGGTGGTGCGAGCAGGGACGCGACTTCGCCGTGGCCACCGTGGTGGCGACGAGCGGCAGCGCGCCCCGGCAGCCCGGTGCCGCCCTGGCGGTCGACAGCGACGGCACGGCGATCGGCTCCGTCTCCGGCGGGTGCGTGGAGGGCGCGGTCTACGAGCTGTGCCGGAGCGCCCTCGAGACCGGCGACCGCGTCCTCGAACACTTCGGCTACAGCGACGAGGACGCCTTCGCCGTCGGTCTGACCTGCGGCGGCGTCATCGACATCCTCGTCACCCCGGTACGGAACGGGGAACGGGCGGACGGCTCCCCGGTGGACGGCACCGACCGGGAGACGCTCGCCGCCGCCGTGGCAGCCGCCGCCCGCGGGGAAGCGGCGGCGGTCGCGCGCATCGTCGAGGGCCCGGCCGTACTGTTGGGCCGCGCCCTGCTCGTACGGCCCGACGGGTCGTACGCGGGTTCGCTGGGCGGCCGCCCCGAGCTGGACCGTACGGCGGCGGGCGAGGCACGCGCGCTGCTGGACGCCGGCCGCACGGAGACCGTCGGGATCGGCGCCGAGGGCAGCCGCTGCGGGCAGCCGGTCATGCTGCTCGTCGAATCGTCCGTTGCTCCACCCCGCATGATCGTCTTCGGGGCGGTCGACTTCGCCTCGGCCCTGGTCCGGGTCGGCAAGTTCCTGGGCCACCACGTCACGGTCTGCGACGCCCGCCCCGTCTTCGCCACCGCGCGCCGCTTCCCCGAGGCCGACGAGGTCGTCGTCGACTGGCCCCACCGCTACCTCGATTCCCAGGAGCTGGACGGCCGTACGGTGCTGTGCGTCCTCACGCACGACGCGAAATTCGACGTCCCGCTGCTGGAACGCGCCCTGAAGCTCCCGGTCGCCTACGTCGGAGCCATGGGCTCCCGCCGCACCCACCTCGACCGGCTCCAGCGCCTCCGCGACGCCGGCGTCACCGAGCTCGAACTGGCCCGGCTGCGCTCCCCGATCGGCCTCGACCTCGGCGCGCGTACGCCCGAGGAGACGGCTCTGTCGATCGCCGCCGAGATCGTCGCCGACCGCCGCGGCGGCACCGGCGCCCCCCTGACGGGCGCCCACACCCCGATCCACCACGACACGGCGGGGACGCCTACGGGGCGGATCGGGTCGGTGGCGTGACGGAGGCGCGGGCACGGGCACGGGCCTGCCGACACCTGACAACGAGAGCGATCCCGGTGGCATGATCCACTGCGGGGTCGGCGAGCCGCCCATGGCGTACCTCGCGGGCCGGCGGCCGGCCCTGGCCGCCGATCTGCTGCGCGAACGGGACGCGACGGTCGGCGCGGTGGCCCGGCAGGTGGGATACGGGAGCTCCTTCCCGCTCAGCACCGCGTTCAAGCGGGTACGCGGCGTCAGCCCGCAGCAGTACCGGGCCGCTGCGGGGCTGATGACTCCCGGCACCGGCACCGCGGCGACGCTCATCCCCTGCCGCGATCCGGACGGGAATGACCCGACCGGCCCACGGTTGCGGGCAGTTGTGGGCCGTGCTGGTGCCACGGCGCACACGTTTCCTGCTCTCGGCAGGTTGCAGACCGCGCGGTGATCCGCCGGTCGCGGACTAGCCGGTGCGGCCGGCGCCGGCGAAGTGCTCGCGTACGAGCTGCTCGACGACCACCAGGTCCTGCGCGGCAAGGGCGTCGAGCAGGGCGTTGTGCTCGGCGGCGTCGGCGAGCAGGTCGGCGGCTCGCACGATCGTCCCGTCGTCGGCGGGACCTTGCGCGCGCCGGTGCAAGTCGTCGCCCAGAAGGGAGAGTTGGCGGTTGCCCGCGAGTGCGAGGAGGGCGTGGTGGAAGGCTCGGTCGACCTCCGCGTAGGCGGCGCGGTCGCCGCGGGCGGCGGCCGCGACGGTGTCCGCGGCGAGCGGGCGGAGCTCGTCCCAGCGCTCACGCGGCACGGTGCGGGCCAGTCCGACCATCACGGGCACCTCGATCAGCGCCCGGATCTCGGCCAGTTCGGCGAGGTCGCGCGCGGTGCGGCGGGCGACCCGGAAGCCGCGGTTGGGTACGACCTCGACGGCGCCCTCGCAGGCGAGTTGCTGCATCGCCTCGCGCACGGGGGTCGGGGAGACGCCGAACCGCTGGGCGAGCGCGGGCGCGGAGTACACCTCGCCCGCAGCCAGCTCCCCGCTGACGAGCGAGCAGCGCAGCGCGTCGAGGACCTGGCCGCGTACGGAGTGCCGCCGCGGAAGCTTGCGCGCAGCGGGCGGCTCCCCATCGGTCGCCGCGGCGGCCCGCCGCGGCCGCGCCGTGGGGTCACTGCCAGCGGCCCCCTCCGGCGCACTGTGACCATGCTCACTCCGCACGGCGTCACGCGGCCGGAGGCCATCGGGCGCGGCAGAACTCCGCCGCGAGCCGTCGGCCCCGTCCAGGCGAGCGCTGCCCGGCGCCCCGGCGCTCGCCCGCAGCCGCTCGGCTCCGGACGCGGACCGGGAAGCGGTCCCTCCGGGCCCGTCCGCCCCGGCGCCGTCCCGCCGACGCCCCTCGGACGCGGCCGTGGCCTGCCGGGAGACTTCCGGCACGGAGGCCCCCCGCGCAGCCTCCGGCCGAAGGCCGGGGGACGCGAAGGCGATCCGTCGAGACCCCGCAGCCGCGGAGGCGCCGGGGCCGGACTCGGCAGCCACCGCCTCCGCCACCGCACCCGACCCGGCTGGGGAGCGCACCGCGGGAGCGGTGACACCAGGACCCGACTGGCCGGCCGCCGCCCGCGTCGATGCCTCGGGGGCCTCGTACGGGCGCGCGGGCCCGCCCTGTGCGGGGGCGGGCGTGCCTCGCGTTCGTGCGGGCGTGGAGGGCGGCGGCTGTGCGGGCACGCGCGCCGGCGGGCGCGGCGCAGCCGCGTCCGTCTCCGCTCCGGCCTGCTCCATGCGTGCCCTCCCTGAAGGTTCCCCAGAACGATAGGGGCCCCCTGCCGCAGATCAAACCTCGATCGCATTCGGGTAAGGTAAGGCTTACCTGCAAACGATCGCGTGATTCGGTGGTCCCTGCATGTCCCTCGCACCGGCCGTACCGGCCCTTGCCTCCTCGCCCGTCGCCGCGGCCTACGCCCGGCTGGCCGAGGTGTTCCCCGGACTGCGCGTGACCGAGGAGCCCCCGCGCTTCGGCGGCGGCTGGGTCGCGGCGACCGAACTCGCCGCCGGTGGCCCGGCCCTCGACACGTTCCTGGCCTGGGACAACGCGCAGGTGCTGCGGGACTACAGGCAGCAGGCCCGCCCCGATGTCATCGCCAGCTTCGGACTGCACCGCTACGCCTGGCCCGCCTGCCTACTGATCACCGTCCCGTGGTTCCTGCTGCGCCGTGTCCCTCGGATCCCGGTCGGCCAGGTGTCCTTCCAGCGCACCCTGGGCCGGATGACCGTGCGGATACGGGAGTTCGCATGTCTGCCGGACGATCCGGCGGCCGCGCTCCCGTACGCCCGTGTCGTACCGGACGAGCGGGCCCTGCGGGCCGAGGTGCGCGAGGCGGTGGCCGAGCACCTCGGCCCCGTTCTCGATGGCTTCCGGCCGCGGATGCGGCGCGGCCCGCGCGCCCTGTGGGGCATGGCGACGGACGAGATCGTCGAAGGCCTGTGGTACGTCGGCCATCTGCTCGGCGAGGAGCGGCGCGCGGTGGCCGAACTGCAGCGCCTGCTGCCGGGCTCCACCACGCCGTACGTCGGCGGTTCGGCGTTCCGCGAGCTGACGGGCCCTGACGGCCAGGCGCTGCCGACCCGCGACCGGGCGAGCTGCTGCCTCTTCTACACGCTGCGTCCCGAGGACACCTGCGTGACCTGCCCGCGCACCTGCGACGCGGACCGCATCGCACGGCTCACCGCAAGCTGATTCCAGCCGAACCACCCGGCCGAGTGGTGCGATCCGAACGCAACTCCCTTTACTGACACGGGAGTTCGACTTTTTTCACCCTATTCGCATGCCCCTCGCCGGTATTGGGCCGAAACCCCTTGGGGCAAGGCTGGTTTCCGCCAAGATGACGGCCGTCGAGTGGCGCGCGGCGTCCGCACTCGACACCGCAAGAGCGTGACGGAAGCGAGGCAAGGGGCCCCAGATGAGACTTACCGAGATATCGCTGAACTGGCTGCTTCCGGGCATGGTGCTGCTCGTCGGCATGCTGGTGGCGGTGGTGGTCCTCACCCGCGGCCGCCGCGCCGGGGAGGACGCCGCTGCCGCGGACTCCTGGGAGCGCAGCGAGGAGCGCAGACGGCGCAAGGAAGCCGTCTACGGCTCCGCCTCCTACGTGCTGCTGTTCTGCTGCGCGGCCGTCGCCGCCGCCCTCTCCTTCCACGGACTCGTCGGCTTCGGACAGCAGAACCTCAACCTCTCCGGGGGCTGGGAGTACCTGGTCCCCTTCGGCCTCGACGGTGCGGCGATGTTCTGCTCCGTGCTGGCCGTCCGCGAGGCGAGCCACGGTGACGCGGCGCTCGGCTCGCGCCTGCTGGTATGGACGTTCGCGGGCGCGGCGGCCTGGTTCAACTGGGTGCACGCGCCGCGCGGCCTCGACCACGCGGGCGCCCCGCACTTCTTCGCCGGCATGTCCCTCTCCGCCGCGGTGCTGTTCGACCGGGCGCTGAAGCAGACCCGCAGGGCGGCGCTCCGCGAGCAGGGGCTCGTACCCCGGCCGCTGCCGCAGATCCGCGTCGTCCGCTGGCTGCGGGCGCCCCGCGAGACCTTCGCGGCGTGGTCGCTGATGCTGCTCGAGGGCGTACGGAGTCTGGACGAGGCGGTGGACGAGGTGCGCGAGGACCGGCGGCAGAAGGAGCAGAGCCGGATGCGCAGGCGCGACCAGGAGAAGCTGGAGCGGGCGCAGATCAGGGCGCTCAACCGGCAGCACCGGATGTGGGGCCGCCGGTTCGGCCGCCAGGTGGACGCCGCGGGCCTTCCGGTGGCCTCCGCGACGCAGGTCGGCGCGGAACCCGCCGCAGCGGAGCAGGGAGGACCGCTGCCCATACGCTCCCGCCCGGCGCTGGAGGCCGCGGGCGCGAACAGCGGTGACCCCGACTCGGGCGGTGGCAGACGGGACCGGTCGCAGGAGCGGCCGCTGACCGTCGACCTCACCGCCGAGGACGACACCCTGACGATCCCCCGGCTCGACTCCCTCGAGCGGAAGCTCAAGGACCTGGAGCAGCAGTTCGGCTGAGCGCGGGAACGGCGGACCGGCCCCGTCGTACCGGCGCAGGTCAGGCCGGTCCGCCGCCCAGCTCGAACCACACGACTTTCCCCGCCCCCAGCGGCCGTACGCCCCAGGCGTCGGCCAGCGACTGAACGAGCATCAGGCCCCTGCCGCCGGTCCCCTCTCCGTCCGGCCTCCGCAGCACCGGGCGGCGGGCGACGAAGTCCCTGACCTCCACCCGGAGCCGGTACGCGGACGGCACGCGCGAAGGGGCCTGGGCGACCGTGCCCCGGCCGCCGGACCCGCGCCCACCGACCAGGGTCGCCGTCACCTCCGCGTCCCGGTCGGTGTGGATCAGTGCGTTGGTGACCAGCTCGCTGGTGAGCAGCTCGGCTATGTCGGCCTGGTCACTCCCGCCCCATGAGCGCCTGCTGAGCAGGTCTCTCAGCGCCTCTCGCACATCGGCGACCGCTGTCAGATCCGCCTTCCGCAGGCGCTTGTTCAATACGGAATCCCCGCGCTGCGCAGCCATCTCCCCCGCCCCCGTAAGCCATCCTGGTCGATCTGTTCGTACTGGCTCACGCTGATGCATGCCCAGGGCCGCGCACGGCAAAGCCCGGCACCGCCGGGAGAACGGTGCCGGGCCTCAGGGGAGGACGGTCGCGCGGGTCACCCGCTGCACAACAGTCGACAATCGGAACATCCCGCGCAGAGTCGGCGGGCATGCCACGCGCGCGTGCCTTCCACTCGTACGGCGCAGCCCGCCGCATGTCCCCGCAGTCGGCGGACCGTCACGGCCGCGGCACGTTCCGCAGGTTGGAGCGGGCCATCTGGACCATCCGGCCGACGCCGCCGTCCAGCACGATCTTGCTCGCGGAGAGCGCGAAGCCCGTCACCATCTCCGCCCTGATCTTCGGCGGGATGGACAGCGCGTTGGGGTCGGTGACGACGTCCACCAGCGCGGGGCCCTTGTGCTTGAAGGCGTCCCGGAGCGCGCCCTGCAGCTCCTTCGGCTTCTCCACCCGCACCCCGTACGCCCCGGCCGCCCCCGCGATCGCCGCGAAGTCCGGGTTTTGGTTGGTCGTGCCGTACGAGGGGAGGCCGGAGACCATCATCTCCAGCTCGACCATGCCCATCGCCGAGTTGTTGAAGACCACGACCTTCACCGGCAGCTCGTACTGCACCAGGGTCAGGAACTCGCCCAGGAGCATGGTGAGGCCGCCGTCCCCGGACATCGCGACGACCTGGCGCTTCCGGTCGAGGAACTGCGCCCCGATCGCCTGCGGGAGCGCGTTCGCCATCGAGCCGTGGGTGAAGGAGCCGATGACGCGGCGGCGGCCGTTGGGGGTGAGGTAGCGGGCCGCCCAGACGTTGTTCATCCCGGTGTCGACCGTGAACACGGCGTCCGGGTCCGCCTCCTCGTCCAGCACGGAGGCCACGTACTCGGGGTGGATCGGGGTGTGCTTCTCGACCTTGCGGGTGTAGGCCCTGACGACCCCTTCGAGCGCGTCCGCGTGCTTCTTCAGCATCGTGTCGAGGAACCGCCGGTCCGTCTTGACCCGCACCTTCGGGGTCAGGCAGCGCAGCGTCTCGCGGACGTCGCCCCACACCGCGAGGTCGAGCTTGGAGCGCCGGCCGAGGTGCTCGGGCCGCACGTCCACCTGAACGATCTTCACGTCGTCCGGCAGGAAGGCGCCGTACGGGAAGTCGGTGCCCAGCAGCATCAGCAGATCGCACTCGTTGGTCGCCTCGTACGCGGCGCCGTACCCGAGCAGGCCGCTCATCCCGACGTCGTAGGGGTTGTCGAACTGGATCCACTCCTTGCCGCGCAGCGCATGGCCCACCGGGGACTTCACGCGCTCGGCGAACGCCATGACCTCGTCGTGCGCGCCCGCCGTACCGCTTCCGCAGAAGAGCGTGACTCGCTCCGCCTCGTCCACCATCCGGGCGAGCTCGTCGATCTCAGCGTCGCCCGGCCGTACGGTCGGGCGCGAGGTCACCAGCGCGTGCTCCTCGGCCCGCTCCGGCGCGGGCTGAGCGGCGATGTCGCCGGGCAGGGCGACGACGCTGACGCCGCCGCGGCCCACGGCGTGCTGCACGGCCGTCTGCAACACCCTCGGCATCTGGCGAGGGCTGGAGATCAGCTCGCAGTAGTGGCTGCACTCCCGGAACAGCTGGTCGGGGTGGGTCTCCTGGAAGTAGCCGGAGCCGATCTCGCTGCTGGGGATGTGCGAGGCGAGGGCGAGCACCGGGGCCATCGAACGGTGCGCGTCGTACAGGCCGTTGATGAGGTGCAGGTTGCCCGGGCCGCACGATCCCGCGCAGGCCGCGAGCCGACCGGTGAGCTGCGCCTCGGCCCCGGCCGCGAAGGCCGCACACTCCTCGTGGCGGACCTGGATCCAGTCGATGGCGGAGTTCCGGCGGATGGCGTCCACGATGGGGTTGAGGCTGTCGCCGACGACGCCGTAGAGCCGCCGCACACCGGCTCGTACGAGGATGTCGACGAACTGCTCCGCCACGCTCTGCTTGGCCATGGGTGCGCACCCCTTCGGGGTCAAGGTCGGTCGGGCTTCCCTCCCCTCCCGACCATCAACCCACGGTCCGGGCGCTCCCGCCTCCTGGCCGCGGTCCTGATTACGCCTCCCAGACGGCGGCGGCCGTACGGTCGTCGGCGTATCCGGTGACGCGCAGCTGCACGTCGGCGAGGAAGGCCGCGAGGCCGGGCGGAGCGGCGCACGCCCACCGGCCGGCGAGGATCCCGGCGAGCTCGGGCTCGTCGCGCAGCGGTTCCGCGAGGCCCGCGCTGCAGAGCAGCAGGGTGTCACCGGGGCGGGCGACGGAGGCCCGGAACAGGAAGGGTTCAGCGGGCGGCTCGGGGCTCGGCTCGGGGCTCTGCGCGGCGGCGGAGGATGGCGCGGCGGGGGCTTCGGGCGCGCCGGGGGACCGTACGCCGAGGCCGACGGTGGGCGCGTCGCCGGTGTGCCGGTCGGCGGTTTGCAGGTCGGCGGCCGGGGGCGCGGCGCCGTAGCCGACGACGGGCGCGCCGCCGCCCGGCTCGGTGGCGGCGGGCTCGAGGTCCTGCCAGACCCCGTCCCGTAGCCGGAAGAGGCCGCCCCCGCCGACACCGAAGAAGACGCGCGTACGGCACGCGGGGTCGGCCGGGAGCAGCAGGCAGCGGAGGGCGGCGGTGTACTCGGCCGGGTCCAGGCCGAGTTCGGTCGCGCGGGCGCGCAGGCGCCCGTAGGCGCGGTCGGTGAGCCGGTGCAGGCCGGACTTGAGCGCGCCGCGTCGGCCGGCGCGGATGTCCTCGGCGAGGCGGGCGTGGCTGTGGCCTGCGGCTGTGCCGACCCAGCGGCAGATTTCGGCCGCGGCGCGGCGCGCGCCGTGGCCGGCGGCCCGGGCCCCGCAGGCCACGGCGACCAGCAGCAGCGCGCCGTCGCCGGTCCCGAACCGCGCGGTGACCAGCGCGTCCCGGCGCGGCTCGCCGCGGTAGCGCCCCGAGTCGCCGCGCAGCGACGCGGCGCGCAGCACGAGTGATCCGTACCGGGCGCCGTCGAGAACGGTGTCCGGGGCGAGGTCGCCGATGCCATCGGGGTCGGCGAGCGGCAACGCGATCGGCTCGGCCTCGTACGTCGGCGCCCGCCGCCCGACGAACTCCGCCTCCGCGGGAGGCCGGGGGCCGTCACTCACGACCCCGCCGGTCCGCCCCGGGTCGGCATCGCCGGGGCCGGGCCCGTTGTCATCGCGCGGGAGCGTGCGGGGGTCGTCGTTACGCTCGCCCGGCGCCGGGGGCGCCTCCCAGGGTGCACGCGCACGTGGCACGGACCGCGGGGCGGGCGTCGGTTCCTCGGCCGGGGCTCGGTCCGCGCCCGGCTCGGGATCCAGGCCCGACCGACCATCGCCCGGGACCGGCGGGCGCGGGGCCGGCGGGCGCGGGGCCGGGCGGCCGCGGGGTGGCCAGGTGGGCTCGGGCCATTCCTCGGGGGCCGGGCCCGGTGGGGAGGAGTCGAGGGTGGGGGGTGCGCTCTGCCACCACTCGCCCTCCTCCGCGGCTCGTTGCGGCAGATCCGGCGCGGTACGGCCGGGCGGCGACCCGCCCGGCGGCGACCCTCCCGGCGACGACCGGCCCGCCGAGGCGACCGCCCGGGACGCCGAGTCGAAGCGGTCGTCCAGGGAGTCCGCGGCGCCCGCGGGCCCCGTGTCCGGCTTCTCCTCGTCGTACAACTCCCGCCACCAGTCGTCCTCGTGGCCGCGCCGCGCCCCCTGCTGACTCATGCCCTTATTGTCCACCTCTCCGCCCTTCCGGAAACGCGCAAGGCAAGGCTGGAACGGAAGAGTCGGAGCGGAGGAGCTGGAAGCAGGATCCGGAACAGAGGAGCGGGCGTGACAGGCCGTCACCTCCTTGGGCGGCGCCTCAAGCGCTCCGGGTATTGGCCTGTACCACGGTGCCGACACCTTGGCAGAGTGGCAGGTCGTGCCGGGATGATGTCCGGCGGCGGGTTTGCGCCGTGGCTCATATCCGCCACCGCCGGTCGCCACCGCAGCGGCGTCGTCGCGTGACGAGGCGTCGGGGGAACCAGGGGAGCCAGGGGAGTCAGGGGAGTCGGATGCTGAGCGCGATCGGTCTTGACGAGGTTCAGGAGTCTGCGTACCGCACGCTGGTCGCGCTCGGCGCAGCCGAGGTCTCCGACCTCGCGCACCGCCTGACGCTGCGCGAGGAGGAGGCCGTACGCACCCTGCGCCGGCTCGAACGGCGCGGCCTGGCCGCCCAGTCCTCCGCCCGCCCGGGCCGCTGGGTGGCGGCCCCGCCCGCCGTCGCGCTCGGCGCGCTGCTGACCCAGCAGCGCCACGAGCTGGAGCAGGCGGAGCTCGCGGCGGCGCTGCTCGCCCAGGAGTACCGGGCCGAGGCCGCCGAGCCCGCCGTGCACGACCTGGTCGAGGTCGTGACGGGCTCGAGCGCCGTCGCGCACCGCTTCCTCCAGCTGCAGCTCGGCGCGTCCCGGGAGGTCTGCGCCCTGGTCACGGGCAGCCCGACCACGGTCACGGGCGCGGAGAACGACGCCGAGGAGCGGGCCGCGACCCGCGGTGTCCGCTACCGCGTGGTGATCGAGCGCGACGTGCTGTCCGGACCCTCCGGGATCACCGAGCTGACGGCGGCGCTCGGCCGTGACGAGCAGGTACGGGTGGTCGACCGGGTACCGACGAAGCTCGTGGTCGCGGACAGCACGCTCGCGATGGTCCCGCTGACGCGCAGGACCTCGGAGCCCGCCGCCGTGGTCGTGCACGCCAGCGGGCTGCTGGAGTCGCTGATGGGCCTGTTCGAGAGCGTGTGGCGGGACGCGCTGCCGCTGCGCCTGGGCACGGGCGGCGCACCGTACGAGGACAGGCCCGAGGGACCGGACGGCACCGACCTGGAGATCCTTTCGCTGCTGCTGGCCGGGCTGACCGACGCGAGCGTCGCCAAGCAGCTCGACCTCGGGCTGCGCACGGTGCAGCGCAGGGTGAAGCGGCTGATGGAGCTGACCGGGGTGTCGACGCGGCTGCAGCTGGGCTGGCACGCGTACGAGCTGGGCTGGGTCGCCCGGGAGGACCGCAGAGCCGGGCGGCTCTGACCTCGCGGCCCCGCCCCTGGCAGGCCGTACCGACCCTGCCCAGCCCGCCCCGCGCCGGGAAGCGCGGCCCGTCACCTTCCGGCACCCTGGGCCCATGGGGACCTGGCAACTGGTCGCGGTCGGACTGGTCATGCTGCTCGGCCTCTTCGGCGTGCTGGTCCCCGGCGTGCCGGGGCCGCCGGTCGTCTGGTCGGGGGTGCTGTGGTGGGCGCTCACCGAGAAGTCCGGGCTCGCCTGGTGGGTGCTGATGGGGTCGACGGCCGTCCTGCTGCTCAACCAGGCGCTCAAGTGGCTGGTCCCCGCCCGCCGGATGAAGGAGGCCGGGATCCCCTGGCAGACCCTCTACATCGGCGGGGCGGCCGGGATCGCTGGGTTCTTTCTGGTGCCGGTGGTGGGCGCGGTCATCGGCTTCGTGGGGGGCCTCTACGGCGCCGAGCGGGTGCGGCTCGGCAGCCACGACAACGCCTGGGGGTCGACGCGGACGGCGATGCGGGCGATCGGCCTCGCTGTGCTGATCGAGCTCTTCGCGTGCCTGCTCGTGGTGGGGGCGTGGACCGGCGCGGTGCTCGCGCGGTGACCTCGGGGTGACGGTTGCCGAATGACGGCCAGGTCCGTGCACTACAGATCGAAAGGACGCGGCCTTTCGGCCGTCCGTAGGCTCTCCGGCCCAGGTCCGAACCAGGCCGCACCTCCGATGCGGAGGAGCTGTCCCGGTGTGATGCTGGCGGCATGACGGAATTCAGCGAAGCCGAGCGCGAGTACCTGAAGAGCCAGCCCCTGGGGCGGATGGCCACCGTGGATCCGCAGGGGCAGCCTCAGGCCAACCCGGTCGGATTCTTCCCGCAGGACGACGGGACGATCCTGGTCGGCGGCATGGCGCTGGCCCAGTCCAAGAAGTGGCGCAATCTGCAGCAGAACCCGAAGGTCGCGCTGGTCGTCGACGACGTCGCGAGCGTCAAGCCGTGGGTCGTGCGCGGAGTGGACATCCGCGGTGAGGCGGAGCTGCTGCCCAACCGGCACGACCTCGGCACGTTCGTCAGCGAGCAGGTCATCCGCATCCACCCGCGGAAGATCATCAGCTGGGGCCTGGAGGAGTAGGTCCCCCGGCCGCGGGCCGGGCCGGAAGGACCGCGGCCCGAGCCCGCCGGACCGTCTCAGCGCCGCGTCCCCCGCTTGCGCTCGCCCATGTGCCGCCCCAGGGCCTGCTTCTGCTTCCAGTCCCGGCGGAGTTCCGCGCGCAGCCGGGCGTCCGTACGGGCGGCGAGCCGCTCGTTCTCACGCTGCAGCTTGCGGTAGCTCTCCAGCCGGCGCTCCGGCAGCTCGCCGCCCTCGACGGCCCCGAGCACGCCGCACCCGGGCTCGACGGTGTGCGAGCAGTCGTGGAAGCGGCACCGCCGCGCCAGCGCCTCGATCTCGGCGAAGACCTGGGTGACGCCGCTCTCGGCGTCCCACAGCCCGACGCCGCGCAGGCCCGGCGTATCGATGAGCACGCCGCCTCCGGGCAGCGGCAGCAGATCGCGGGTGGTCGTCGTGTGCCGTCCCTTGCCGTCGCTGTCGCGGGTGGCTCGGACTGCCTGGACCTCGGCGCCCAACAGGGCATTGGCGAGGGTGGACTTGCCCGCGCCCGACTGGCCCAGCAGCACGGCCGTACCCCCGCCGAGGACTGCTGCGAGCACGTCCATGCCCTGCCCGCTCTCCGCGCTGACCGCCAGCACATCGACGCCGGGCGCGGCCGCCTCCGTATCCGCGACGAGATACGAGAGTCCGGCCGGGTCCGGTACGAGATCGGCCATGGTGAGGACGACCATCGGCCGCGCTCCGCTCTCCCAGGCCAGGGCCAGGAAGCGCTCGACGCGGCCGAGGTCGAGCTCGGCCGCGAGCGAGACGGCGATGACGGCGTGGTCGACGTTGGCGGCGAGGACCTGGCCCTCGGACCGCTTGGAGGAGGTGGACCGGACGAACGCGGTACGGCGCGGCAGCAGCGCCCGCACGACCCGCCGACCGGCGTCGAGCGCCACCCAGTCGCCGGTGCACGCGATCCGCATGGGGTCGGGGGACCACACGGGCGCGGTCTCCGCCTGCACGGTCACGGTGCCCTCGCTGTCCGTGCCGCCGCCGTCCGTTCCCTGCGTACTGGCCGTGACGACATCGCAACGGCCGCGGTCGACCCGCACGATCCGGCCGGGCAGCAGGCCCGCGGCGGCGTGCGGAGTGAAGTCTGCGTCGAACCCGTCGTCCCAGCCGTAGGGGGCGAGCGGGTGCGAAGCGGTGAGGTCGTTCAACGGGATGGACCCTTCGAGGGGGTGGTCCCGGGGTGACGAGAGCCGTCGGCCAGAGAGCCGTAGACGGAAGACGCCGCCCGCAGAAGGCCGACGTCGGTCAGCCGGAGACCACGGGGGTGGGAATGATGGACTTCTGGATGCGGGCAGCGCCCATCGCAACGACAGTCATCGGTCCTCACCTCCCGCTCTCACTCGCGCGGCCGCGCGCCCCATACGGCGTCCGGCGCCCTGAACGGCGCTCACCTTAGCCGCCGTTCACCCGCAGCCGCCAACGCTTTTCCCGGCCGCCCCCGATGCCCCGGGCGCGCACCTGCGGTTGCCTGGCCTATGACCTGCGTCACATCGCGCTGCCACGTCTCCTAATCGACATCCGGCGCAGCCGCCGCGCCGGCCACGGGCTGGACCATCGGCGCGGCGCTCCCCGTGCCGGGGGCCGAGCCCAGTGCGCCGGCACAGAGGAGGTGCCGTCGGTCCACACGTCGCCGCACCCGGCTGTACGTCGGGTCAGTACGGCGTCTACGGTATGGGCTCGGATCCGCACTCCTCAGGATCCGAGGAGCAGCTTCCCCAACTTCCTCCCCAAAACGGGAAATTGGCGGCGGCGAAGCGGGCGCCCACTCCCCCCACGGTGCCGACCGCACCGGCAGGCGAACGGAAAGTGTGAAGAACGTGCAGTTGAGGATACGTCGCCAGTGGCTGGCAGGCTCGATCGGAGCAGGCGTCGTCGCCGGGCTGCTCACGGGGTGCGGTGCGGGTGACGGCGAGGCCGGCGGCTCGGGAGCTTCCGTGGTCCTGGGGACGACCGACCAGGTACAGGCCCTCGACCCGGCGTCGGGCTACAACATCGGCTCCTGGCTGGTGTTCAACAACGTTTTCCAGACGCTGATCAGCTTTCCGCACGGCGCGAACACCCCCCGGCCGGAGGCCGCCAAGAGCTGTTCCTTCACGGACGGCAACAGCACCGTCTACCGCTGCGTGCTGAAGGACGGGCTGAAGTTCAGCAACGGCAACGACTTCACCTCCGAGGACGTGGCGTACTCCTTCAAGCGCACGCTCAGGATCAACGACCCCAAGGGTCCGTCGTATCTCCTGCAGTCCATCAAGGACGTCACGACCCCGGACGAGAAGACCGTCGTCTTCCGCCTCAAGACCTCCGACGCCACCTTCCCCATGAAGATCGCCTCGAGTGCGGGCGCGATCGTCGACCACCGTGAGTACCCCGAGAACAAGCTGCGCACGGACGGCAAGGTCGTCGGCTCCGGCGTGTACCGGCTGGACTCGATCGACGACAAAGAGGCGGTCTTCTCCGTCAACGAGGAGTACCAGGGCGAGGCCGACGTCCAGAACTCCGGCATGACGATGAAGTTCTTCAAGGGCGACCCGGCTGCTCTCAAGAGAGCTGTGCAGAAGGGCACCGTGGATCTCGCCTACCGCGGACTCGCGGCGAAGGACATCCAGGAGCTGGAGGCCGCGACGACCGCCGACCGGCGGGGCGTGGAGGTCGTCGACGGCGCCAGCGCCGAGGTGATGCACATGGTGTTCAACATGCGCGACCCGATCGCCGGGAAGCTCGCGGTGCGCAAGGCCATCGCGTATCTCGTCGACCGCCAGGCCCTGGTGCGCGATGTGTACCGGCGTACGGCCAAGCCGCTGTACTCGGTGATCCCCGCCGGGATCACCGGCCACAAAACGCCCTTCTTCGACAAGTACGGCGACCGGCCGCAGCGCGACAAGGCGAAGGCGGCGCTCCGCGAGGAGGGCATCTCCGGCAAGGTCCGGCTGACGCTGTGGGCCACCCCCATCCGCTTCGGGCCCGGCACCGTGCCCGCGGTCAAGGAGCTCGCCCAGCAGCTCAACGCCAGCGGGCTCTTCGACGCCCAGGTCAAGAGCGTGAGCCTCGACGAGTACGAGAAGGGCATCGCCTCCGGGAGCTACGGCGTCTACGTCAAGGGCTGGGTGCCCGACTACCCGGACCCGGATATCTTCATCTCGCCGTTCTTCAGCAGGAACAACGTCATCTCCAACAACTACGTGTCGAAACGCATCGTCGACAAGCTCATCCCGGCGACCGTGGCCCAGCCCGACCGGCTGGTGACCGCCGGGAAGTTCGCGGAGATCCAGTCCATCGTCGCCGACGACCTGCCGGTGCTGCCGCTGTGGCAGGGCAAGCAGTACGCGGTCGCCCGGGACAACGTCTTCGGGATCGCGTGGAGCCTCGACGCCTCGACGGTTCCCCGCTTCTGGGAGATCAGCAAGTCCCAGGAGGACTGACGGGGCCGCGCCGGGGACGTCCGGCCTGGACGGACGGAGGGACGGACGGCCGGAGGGCGGTGGCGCGGCTGCGGTGTGAGACTGGTGAGGGAGAGGCCTTCCGAGCACCCGGGAGCAGGCCATGAACGGACAGCTCGCCGTCACCAGGATCACCCACAGCTGCCACCTGATCGAGATCGGCGGGTGGACGCTGCTCACGGACCCGTGGTTCAGCGAGAGGCCCGCCCATCACCCCGGGGAGCCCATCGCCTCCTCGGTGGCGGACCTTCCGGACCTCGACGCCGTCCTCATCAGCCACCACCACTACGACCACTGCGACCTCGAGGCCTTCGCGTCCTACCGGGACAAGGACGTGCCGATGATCGTCGCGGCCCCGGTCGTCGAGCGCGCCAGGAAGGCCGGATTCCGCCACGTCCGCGCCCTCTACCCCTGGGAGAGCACGCGCCTCGACGACCGGGCCGGCCGCGGCGAACTGACCGTCACCGCCATCCCGGCCAGGCACAAGGTCTACGAGGTCACGTTCGTCGTACAAGGCGGCGGGCAGACCGTCTACTTCGCGGGCGACACCCTGCTGGTCCCCGAGCTCAAGGAGCTGGCCGGCCGCTTCCCCGACATCGACCTGCTGCTCGTACCGACCAACGGGCTGCGGCTGCGCCCGCTGTTCAACCGCCAGGTGGTGATGAGCGCCCAGGACGCCGCCACGCTCACCTCCTGGCTGAAGCCGCGGGTCGCGGTGCCGCACCACTACGCGTACACCAGTGGGCGGCTCGGCGACCGACTGATCACCAAGTCCGACCGCGACCCCCAGAACTTCGTCCGCGCCGTGCACGTCACGGCCCCCGGGACGGACGTCCGGGTGATCGCACCCGGTGAGCGGCTGACAGTCGGCGGCTGACGGTCGGCGGCTGACGGCTGAGCTGACGGCTGACGGTCTGAGCCATTCCGGGGTCTCTCCGTGCGCCGTCGCACCGCGATGACCCCGATCGGGTAGGCGAGATTCCATGCGCGAGAAGTCTTCCGGCGCCGAGGGCGATGCGTCGGCGTGGCGGAGGCTGTACCGCGGGCTCCGCCGCTCCACCGCCGCGCGCGGCTGGCGGCGGGGCAGCGAGCTGGAGCTGATGCACCGCTCGATGGGCTTCGCGGCGCTCGGGTTCCTCACGCTGGTGCCGCTGCTGATCGTGGTCGCGGCGGTCGACCCGGCGAACGGCCAGGGGTTCGCCGAGTGGCTCAGCGAGGGCCTGGGGGTGTCGATGGGTGCCCAGCAGGAGGTCGAGGAGCTGTTCTCCGAGCCCAGGAAGGCGCTCGAGGCCACGACCGCGTACGGCCTCGCCGCCCTCTGCGTCTTCGGCCTGACGTTCGGCTCGGCCGTGCAGACCGGCTACGAGAAGGTGTGGGAGCTGCCCTCGGCCCGCTGGCACACCATGTGGCGGCACGCGCTGTGGCTCGCCGCGCTGATCGGCTACCTCTTCGTGTCGGCCCAGATCACCCAGGACCGCCAGCCGGCCGGGAACGCCTTCGTGACCTCTCTCTGGCACTTTCTCAGCGCGGCGGCGAGTGCCGTGGTGTTCTTCTGGTGGTCGCAGCGGCTGCTGCTCGTGGGCCGGGTCGGCTGGGCCGCCCTGCTGCCCGGCGCTGTGGCGACGGTGATCGGCCTCATCGGCCTGCGGGTGTTCTCCCGGCTGGTGTTCTCGCCACTGATCGCGTCCAATGCCGTCACCTACGGCCCGTTCGGCACCGTGCTCGTCGTCCAGTCCTGGCTGGTGGGCGTCGGGTTCGTGGTCTTCGGCGGGGCCCTCGTCGGCCGCCTGCTGCACGAGGAGTACCCCCGCGTGGCCCAGCTGCTGCCGCGCCACCGCAGGTGAGGCTCACTCCTCCCGCTTGGCGTGCAGCCGCGCGCGGACGTCCTCCGGCGGCAGGAACTGCGCCCACCTTTCGGGGAATTCGGAGGGCGGCTCGGCGTCGGGGCCGTCCTCGGACTCGTCCCAGTCCTCGTCCGGCTCGTCCGCACCCGCGCGGGCCGCGCGCTGGGCCGCCGCCCGCGCGATCAGCTCCGCTGCCGCCGCCTCCCGTGCACGCTCGTTCGCCTCGCGCGCCGCCGCCGTCGCGACCGAGGGCCACACCCGGTCGATCGCCGCGTTGACCGCCGCGCCGACCAGCACGGCGAAGGCCGAGACGCCGATCCACAGCAGGACGGCCACGGGCGCGGCCAGCGACCCGTAGATGGTCGGGCCCTCGACCGTGTTGGTGAGGTAGATGCGCAGCAGGAAGCTGCCGAGCACCCACATCGCCAGCGCCACCAAAGCGCCCGGAATGTCCTCCTCCCAGGGCGAGCGGACCGGTACGGACACGTGGTACAGGGTGGTGAGGAAGGCCACCGACAGGACGAGGACCACCGGCCAGTACAGGACGCGTACGACCGCCTCGCTCCACGGCACGATGTCCATGACCGCGTCGGGGCCCGCCACCATCAGCGGCAGCGCCACGGCCCCCACTCCCAAGGCGATCAGATACAGCAGGAAGGCGAGCAGCCGGGTCTTGACGATGCCCCGGACGCCGTCGAGTCCGTACATCACGGTGATCGTGTCGATGAAGACGTTGACCGCCCGCGAGCCGGACCACAGGGCGAGGGCGAAGCCGAGCGAGATGATGTCCGGCCGCCCGCCACGGGTGACGTCGTTCAGCAGCGGCCGGGCGATCTCCTCCACGCCGCGCTCGGACAGCACGGTCCCCGACGCGGTGAGGATGTTCTGCCGGATGCTCTCGATCGTCTCGGTGCCGGTCCAGGCGTCGAGGTAGCCGAGCAGCCCGATGAGGCCGAGCAGCAGCGGCGGCAGCGACAGCAGGGTGAAGAAGGCCGCCTCGGCGGCCAGGCCGAGGATCCGGTACTCGATGCACGAGTTGACCGTGTCCTTGAGCAGCAGCCACCCCACGTTACGCTTGGACAGATGCGGATAAAGGGCGCGTGCCCTGCGCCAGCGGCTCGTGGACCGCCTGGGGGATGACTCTGCTGCTCGCACCTCCTTAACGTATCTGGCATGGGAGCCTCGACTCACACCGTGACCAATCAAGCTCCGCCGCTGACCGGCTACGACGTCTTCACCACCGACGCCGCCCTCACCGAGGGCGTCGCGCGGCACGCCGCGCCCGGGCGCCTGGCGGAGATACGTGCCGAGCTGGGCGAGCTGGGGCGGGCCGCGGGCTCCGCCCAGGCGCAGGAGTGGGGTGCCCAGGCCAACGACCACCCGCCCGTCCTGCGCACCCACGACCGCTACGGCCACCGCATCGACGAGGTCGAGTTCCACCCGGCCTGGCACCGCCTGCTGCGCAAGGCCGTCTCCTCCGGGCTCACCGGCGCCTGGCCGCGCCCCGACGGGCACCTGCGGCGGACGGCCGGCTTCCTGGTGTGGACGCAGACCGACGCGGGCCACGGCTGCCCGGTCTCCATGACCCACGCGGCGGTCCCGGCCCTGCGCACCGACCCGGAGCTGGCAGCCGAGTGGGAGCCGCGGCTCACCTCGCGGATCTACGTGCCCGACCTGCTGCCCGCCGCCGAGAAGCCGGGCGCCCTGCTGGGGATGGGCATGACGGAGAAACAGGGCGGTTCCGACGTACGGGCCAACACCACGCGCGCCGAGCCCCTGGCCGCCGCGGGCGAGTACGTCCTCACCGGTCACAAGTGGTTCTGTTCCGCCCCCATGTCGGACGGCTTCCTCGTACTGGCCCAGGCGCCCGGAGGCCTGACCTGCTTCCTGCTCCCCCGCGTCCTCCCGGACGGCACACGCAACACCTTCCGGATCCAGCGGCTCAAGGACAAGCTGGGAAACCGCTCCAACGCCTCGGGCGAGGTGGAGTTCGACGGGACGACCTGGGCGCGCCGGGTCGGCGAGGAGGGCCGCGGCGTCGCCACCATCATCGGCATGGTCGCGGCGACCCGGCTGGACTGCGTGACCGGCGCGGCCGCGGTCATGCGGCAGGCGGTCGCGCAGGCGGTGCACCACACGGCGTACCGCAGCGCCTTCGGCGGCCCGCTGATCGACAAGCCGCTGATGCGCAACGTCCTGGCCGACCTGGCGCTGGAGTCGGAGGCGGCGACGACGGTGGCGCTGCGGCTGGCGGCGGCGTACGACGCGGCTGCGGACACAGAGGGTGGCGAGGCGGAACGGCAGCTGCTGCGCCTCGCGGTCCCGGCCGCCAAGTACTGGGTGACCAAGCGCTGCACGCCGTTGGCTGCCGAGGCCCTCGAGTGCCTGGGCGGCAACGGCTACGTCGAGGAGTCGGGCTTGCCGCGGCTGCTGCGCGAGTCCCCGCTCAACTCCATCTGGGAGGGCTCGGGCAACATCCAGGCCCTCGATGTGCTGCGCGCCCTCCAGCGCGAGCCCGCCGCCCTCGACGCGTTCCTCACCGAGCTCGGCCGGGCCCGCGGCGCGGACCACCGCCTGGACGGCGCGATCAAGGACATGCTCACCGAACTCGCCGATCTGAGCGGGATCGAGGCACGGGCGCGGCGGCTGGTGGAGCGGATGGCGCTCGCATTGCAGGGCTCGCTGCTCGTACGCTTCGCGCCGCCCGAGGTCGCCGACGCCTTCTGCGCCTCGCGGCTCGGCCGCGACTGGGGCGGGGCGTTCGGCACGCTCCCGCACACCCTGGACCTGGCGTCGATCGTGGACCGTGCGCGGGTGCAGGTCTGAGGGTCCGCGGGAGCTGCCCGTCCGCCGGAACCGGGTGATGCCGCGCCGACACGGCACCACCCCGTCCGCGTACGCCCCCACTCTTGCCCTGCGGCGCAGCGAGGCACAAACGTTGCGGTGGGTTGCAGGAATTACGCCAAGTGCCCTCCCCGTCACGGTCACCGGCGGCACCATAGGAAGGCGCGGCCGACCGGGCCCGCCCTGCCGCCCCTTCGTCCTTCCCGTCACTTCGGAGACCGGATCCGTGAACGACGAACCGCTGGACATGCCCCGGATGTCGGCCGTGGGCCCCCGCCACGCCACCCGCCTCCTCAGCGGCGTACGGGCGGCCGCGCTGGACGGCAGGACACCGCGGTTCACCCACCGCAAGGTGATCGACGAGTCGTGGCACCGGGTCCTGCGGCACGGCGTCGACCCCGACCGGGGCACCCACTCGGGCCTGCTCGGGCTCGACGAGGTCGAGCACCGGCGCCGGTCCACACCGCTCGCCACGGTCCTGCCGACCCTGCGCGAGGGCCTGATGGCGGCGGCCGACGAGGCCTGGCACATCATGGTGATCACCGACGCCGAGGGCCGGCTGCTGTGGCGGGACGGCAACATGACCGTCCAGAAGAAGGCCGACCAGCTCGGCTTCTCCGTGGGCGCGAGCTGGGCCGAGGAAGTGGCGGGCACCAACGCCATCGGCACATCGCTGGTCTCCCGCGGCCCGCTCCAGGTGCACTCCGCCGAGCACTTCGTCCGCGCCTTCCACGCGCTGTCCTGCGCGGCCGCGCCCGTACGCGACCCGCGCGACGGGCGCCTGCTGGGCGTGGCCAATGTGACCGGACCGGCCGCCGCCATCCATCCCGCTACCCTCGCCCTGGTCAGCGCGGTCGCCAGGGTCGCCGAGGGCGAGATACGGGAGCGGCACCGGGAGGCGGTCGACCGGCTCCGCTCGGTGGCCGCGCCGGTCCTGGCCCGGGTGGGCGGCCGGGCGCTGGCCGTGGACCGCAACGGCTGGACGGCCGGGGTCACCGGCATGCTGCCGCCGGACCGGGTGTCGCTGCCCAAGTCCCTCCGGGCCGGGCAGGTCTGGATCCCCTCGCTCGGCATGTGCAGCGCGGAGCCGCTGCCGGACGGCTGGCTGCTGCGGGTCGACGGCGAGGGTCCGGGTGGCGAGGGGCGCGGCGCTCCGCCGGGCCGGGTCGTGCTGGACCTGCGGCGGGCCGGGCAGCCCTCGCTGTCCGTGACGGGGGCGGCGGGCAGCTGGAGCCAGGAACTGACCCCGCGCCATGCGGAGTTGCTGTACGTCCTCGCCCGGCACCGCAAGGGCCGTACGGCGTCGCAGCTGGCCGCGGACCTGTTCGGCGACCCGGCGCGTACGGTGACCGTGCGGGCCGAGCTGTCCCGGGTCCGGCGGACGCTCGGCGGGCTGCTGGACCATCGGCCGTACCGCTTCGCCGACGGGATGCGGGTCGAGCTGCTCACCCCGGCCGACGCCTCGGACCTGCTGCCGCACTCGACGGCGCCCGCTCTGCTCGCGGCGCGGTCCGCCCCGGGCTGACTCCGAGAGACTGCCCGCGTCAGCCGAAGTCGGCCGGGCGGCGGCGGATGAGGTAGTAGCCCCCGGCCGCCAGCGAGCCCGCGACGAGTCCGATACCGAGGGCGACGGTGACCGGGGGTACGTGCGAGCCGCCGCCGCCGAGACCGGCCCTCACCGGGCGCCGCGGGATCGCCGGGGCGCTGTGGACCGGGGGCGGTGCCGCGGTGGCGACACCGTGCGGCGGGACGACGACGGTCCCGCCGGAGGCGCGGGATGTGTCCTCGTCCACGGTCCCGGCGGCGGCCGCTCTCTTCTTGCGGGCCTCAGCGGCCTCAGCGGCCTCGTCGGCCTTATGGGCCTTGCGGTCCTTGTGGGCGCTGTCTGCCGTGCGGGCGTTGCCTGCGGTCGCGTTCCCCTCCTCCGCCCGCCGACCGGCTTCGCGCGCTACGACGCGAAAGCGCCCGCCCGTGACCGTCCAGCCGCCGCAGGTGGCGGAGACGGTGTGCGTGCCGGGCTCCACGGCGCCGAAGACCTTGGGCCTGGCGACCGATGAGGACGTGCCGGGCTGCCCCCTGAGCCGGGTGCGCGGAAAGGCGTTGGACTCGACGATCGCGTCGTAGGCACGGCCCGTGCCGCGGCAGCTGCGGCCGTCGACGGTGATCGTCAGGGTGCCGCCCTGTTTCACCGTCACCGGTGTGACGACGATGTCGCTCGGGCCCTCGCGGCCGGGGTCCGCGGCGGCGAGCGGAGCGGGCAGGCCGAGAGCCGCCACGGCGAGCGCGGCGGCAACGAGGGTCCGGGAGGCGTGCATGCTCCTACGCTCGCCCGGCCCGGCGGGACGCGCATGCCGCGCTGCTCCGGCCGGGTGGGGACGGGCGGCCCCCTCGCGCCCCGCCACCCGTTCGCCCGCCTGCTGTCGCCGCCCCAACCTCCCGGTCCTAACGTGCCGTTAGAACCAGGCGCGGAGGCGACCGCGCCCGAAGGGCCCGAGGGGTGAGAGATGCGTGCGAAGGACAGCCCGGGCCGGGGCAGCTACACGCCGGTGCGGACGAAGCGCTCGCCCTGGGGGTTCATAATCCTCGTCCTTCTCATCGGGGTCGCCCTCATAAGGAACGGGTCGCACGCGGAGTCGGGTCCGCCGCAGCCGACCTCCGATTCCGCGGCCGAGCACCGGTCCGAGGCCGCGCACAAGAGCTCCGCACCCGCCAGCCCGCTGCCCGGACCGCTGCCCGCGTCCACCCCGAGCCGGGTGGTAATCCCCGCCATCAGGATCGACGCCCCGCTGATGCCGGTGGGCCTCGACCCCGAAGGCTGGGTCGACGCGCCGCCGGCGACGGAGAAGAACCTGGCCGGATGGTTCAAGGACGCCGTCTCCCCCGGCCAGAGCGGGACGTCGGTCATCGTGGGGCACGTGGACAACCAGACCGGGCCTGTCGTGTTCTACAACCTCGGCGCCCTCAGGAAGGGGCACCGGGTGGAGGTGGTCCGGGAGGACGGCCGCACCGCGGTGTTCGAGATCTACGGCATCGAGGTGTTCGAGAAGCGGAACTTCCCCGCGGACCGGGTCTACGGCGACACGGGGCGGCCGGAGCTCCGGGTCATAACGTGCGGCGGCGGCTTCTCGAAGACCAACGGCTACTCGGGCAACGTCGTCGTCTTCGCCAGGATGACCGACGTGCGATGAGTCACAGCGGACGTCACAGGAGGAGCCGCCGCGGCGGCTCCTCCGCCGGTGAGGGTGTCCGGCGCGCGTGGTTGGCTGTGAGGTATGAGCATCACCGTGACCACCTGGTCCCTGGAGCAGACCTCGCCCGCCGACCTCGCGCCCGCCACCCGGCCGGACGCGGGCAGCGGCATACGGATCGTCCGGTCCGAGGTGCCCTCACCCGAGTTCAGCCGCTTCCTCTACACCGCCGTCGGCGGCGACGTGACGTGGACCGACCGGCTCGGCTGGCCGTACGAGCGGTGGCAGGCGTTCCTGGACCGGCCCGGCGTCGAGACCTGGGTCGCCTACGTCCGCGGGACCCCCGCCGGGTACATCGAGCTGGAGGCCCAGGACGAGGGGGTCGTGGAGATCTCGTACTTCGGGCTGATCCCCGCCTTCCGGGGGCGGCGTGTCGGCGGGTACCTGCTGAGCGAGGGCACGGCCCGTGCCTGGGACCTCGCCGAGCGCTGGCCGGGGCTCACCCCGACCAAGCGGGTGTGGGTGCACACCTGCAGCAAGGACGGTCCGTACGCCCTCGACAACTACCGGCGCCGCGGCTTCCGGCTCTTCGGGACGAAGACCGAGGAGGAACCGGAGGTGCCCGCACCTGGCCCCTGGCCGGATGCGTGACCCGCACCACATCATCTCACGGAACGGGACATTGCTGTCCACATGATGGATACCGGTGGACGCTCCCGAGACCCCCATGACACGCTTTCGTCATGTCTCGAGCTGGAATTGCCTTGGTGAGTCGGCGGCACGTCGACCTCGGCCGCATGTCCAGCGCCATCTGTCCGGCGGGCTGATAGTCACAGCACTGCCGCACCCACCGCCGTCCCCATCGTCGCGGACGAGCTGACGCCCCCGGTCCCCCACTGCTGCACGCGCCCTCCGCGCTGTGCCGGGGACACCTGCATATCGGCAGGTCAGACAGGGTGCCGCCAGCCCGGTCCGCCCCCTTGAGCCGCCCCGAAGGACATCACACCCATGGCCGCCACCCCAGAACGCGCTACGGCTGCAACGACCCGCCGCAAGGCCGGACGCCACCGCGGCGAGGGCCAGTGGGCCAAGGGCCACTTCACCCCGCTCAACGCCAACGAGCAGACCAAGAAGGACGACGACGGTCTCAATGTGCGGACGCGCATTGAGACGATCTACGCCCACCGCGGCTTCGACTCGATCGACGGTGCCGACCTGCGCGGGCGTATGCGCTGGTGGGGCCTCTACACCCAGCGCAAGCCCGGCATCGACGGCGGCAAGACCGCGATCCTCGAGCCGGAGGAGCTGGACGACGAGTACTTCATGATGCGGGTCCGCATCGACGGCGGGCGGCTGACGACCGAGCAGCTGCGGGTCATCGGCGAGATCTCCCAGGAGTTCGCCCGCGGCACGGCCGACATCACCGACCGGCAGAACGTCCAGTACCACTGGATCCGGATCGAGGACGTGCCCGAGATCTGGCGCCGCCTGGAGGCCGTCGGCCTGTCGACCACGGAGGCGTGCGGCGACACCCCGCGCGTCATCCTCGGCTCCCCGGTCGCCGGGATCGCCGAGGACGAGGTCATCGACGGCACCCCGGCCATCGAGGAGATCCACCGCCGCATCATCGGCAACCCGGCCTTCTCCAACCTGCCGCGGAAGTTCAAGTCGGCGATCTCCGGCTCCCCGCTGCTGGATGTCGCGCACGAGATCAACGACGTCGCGTTCGTCGGCGTCAACCACCCCGAACACGGCCCCGGTTTCGACCTGTGGGTCGGCGGCGGCCTGTCGACGAACCCCAAGATCGGTGTCCGGCTCGGCGCCTGGGTCCCGCTCGACGAGGTGCCCGAGGTCTACGAGGGCGTCGTCTCGATCTTCCGCGACTACGGCTACCGCAGGCTGCGCACCCGCGCCCGGCTGAAGTTCCTGGTCGCCGACTGGGGCGCCGAGCGGTTCCGCGAGGTGCTCGAGGACGAGTACCTGAAGCGCAAGCTGGTCGACGGGCCCGCCCCCGACCAGCCCGTCCAGCAGTGGCGCGACCATGTCGGCGTCCACCGCCAG
Organism: Streptomyces sp. 7N604; assembly: GCF_052245475.1. Lineage (NCBI taxonomy): Bacteria > Bacillati > Actinomycetota > Actinomycetes > Kitasatosporales > Streptomycetaceae > Streptomyces > Streptomyces sp. 7N604. The sequence goes on from NZ_JBQQBX010000023.1 coordinate 146,281, forward strand.
AAGGACGGCCGCTTCTACGTCGGCTTCGCCCCGCGCGTCGGCCGGGTCGACGGCACCGTCCTCACCAAGATCGCCGAGCTGGCCGAGGCCCACGGCTCGGGCCGCCTCCGTACCACCGTCGAGCAGAAGATGCTCGTGCTCGACGTCGAGGAGTCGCAGGTCGAGTCGCTGGTCGCCGGTCTCGAGGCGCTTGACCTGCAGGTCAAGCCGTCGGCCTTCCGCCGCGGCACCATGGCCTGCACCGGCATCGAGTTCTGCAAGCTCGCCATCGTCGAGACGAAGGCGCGCGGCGCCTCGCTCGTCGACGAGCTCGAGCGCCGGCTGCCGGACTTCGACGAGCCGATCACCATCAACGTCAACGGCTGCCCCAACGCCTGCGCCCGTATCCAGGTCGCGGACATCGGTCTCAAGGGCCAGCTGGTCCTGGACGAGGACGGCAACCAGGTCGAGGGTTTCCAGGTGCACCTGGGCGGCGCACTGGGCCTCGAGCCCGGCTTCGGCCGCAAGGTCCGCGGCCTGAAGGTCACCTCCGCCGAACTGACCGACTACGTCGAGCGGGTGCTCAAGCGCTTCCAGAAGGAGCGCGCGGACGGCGAGCGGTTCGCCCAGTGGGCGGCGCGTGCGTCCGAGGAGGCGCTGTCGTGAGTGAGCGAGCGGCGCCCTTCTATTGCCCGTATTGCGGTGACGAGGACCTGCGGCCCTCCGAGGAGGGCCACGGAGCTTGGGAATGCGCGTCCTGCAACCGCGCGTTCCGCCTGTCGTTCCTCGGGCTGCTGGCCAAGGGTCTGCAGCGCGACCGCAGCGAAGGGGGCAACACCGCATGACAACCGCACAGCAGCGCACGGCAGTTGAACTCCAGGAGCTGGCCGAGCAGGCGGGCCGCGACCTGGAGGACGCGTCCGCGCTCGACATCCTGCGCTGGGCCACCGACACCTTCGGCGGCCGCTTCTGCGTGACCTCCTCCATGGAGGACGCCGTGGTGGCACACCTCGCCTCGCGCGCCCGCCCGGGCGTCGACGTGGTGTTCCTCGACACCGGCTACCACTTCCCGGAGACCATCGGCACCCGCGACGCGGTCGAGGCCGTGATGGACGTCAACGTCATCTCCCTCACCCCCCGCCAGACGGTCGCCGAGCAGGACGCCGAGTACGGGCCGAAGCTGCACGACCGGAACCCGGACCTGTGCTGCGCTCTGCGCAAGGTCAAGCCGCTCGAGGAGGGCCTGACCGGGTACGACGCGTGGGCGACGGGCCTGCGCCGCGACGAGTCCCCGACCCGGGCGGACACCCCGGTCGTCGGCTGGGACGCCAAGCGGCAGAAGGTCAAGGTCTCCCCGATCGCCCGCTGGACGCAGGGAGACGTGGACGCGTACGTCGCCGAGCACGGCGTGCTCACCAACCCGCTGCTGATGGACGGTTACGCCTCCGTCGGCTGCGCGCCGTGCACCCGCCGGGTGCTGGAGGGCGAGGACGCGCGCGCCGGCCGCTGGGCGGGACGCAGCAAGACCGAGTGCGGGCTGCACGGCTGATGACGGAACGAATACGCGAAGGACGGGACATGAGCGTGACAGGCCACGGCGCGCGCGACACCGGGTCTGAGCGCCCGGAGGCGAGCGCGCCAATGTTGGGCGCCACGGTGTGGCTCACCGGTCTGCCGAGCGCGGGCAAGACGACGATCGCCTACGCGCTGGCGGAGCGGCTGCGCGGTGAGGGGCACCGGGCGGAGGTGCTGGACGGGGACGAGATCCGCGAGTTCCTCTCCGCCGGTCTCGGCTTCTCCCGCGAGGACCGGCACACCAACGTGCAGCGCATCGGCTTCGTCGCCGAGCTGCTGGCGAGCAACGGCGTGAAGGCGCTCGTCCCGGTCATCGCGCCCTACGCGGACTCTCGGGAGGCGGTGCGCAAGCGCCACCAGACCGAGGGCACCGCGTACGTCGAGGTGCATGTCGCGACCCCCGTCGAGGTGTGCTCCGTGCGCGACGTGAAGGGTCTCTACGCCAAGCAGGCGGCCGGCGAGATCTCCGGGCTCACCGGGGTCGACGACCCGTACGAGGAGCCGGAGTCCCCCGACCTGCGGATCGAGTCGCAGAACCAGACCGTGCAGGAGTCCGCCGCCGCGCTGCATGCGCTGCTGGTTGAGAGGGGATTGGCGTGAGCGACGCACGCGCGGCCGCCGGGCCGCAGCCGACTGGGGGCACCCCCGGCCGGAGGTTGGGGGAGGCCGCACCTCTGCGCCGCGCGGGCGGCAGTGACATGAGCCGCTGGCGCGGCGGGGCGAACGAGAGGGGTGCAGCGTGACGACGGCCGCGATCGTGAGCGAGGGCACCGACAACCCGTACGCCCTGACACACCTGGACGCGCTCGAGTCCGAGGCGGTGCACATCTTCCGCGAGGTGGCGGGCGAGTTCGAGCGGCCGGTGATCCTCTTCTCCGGCGGCAAGGACTCGATCGTCATGCTGCATCTGGCGCTGAAGGCGTTCGCCCCTGCGGCGATCCCCTTCTCCCTGCTGCATGTGGACACCGGGCACAACTTCCCCGAGGTCATCGACTACCGGGACCGTACGGTCGCCCGGCACGGACTGCGGCTGCACGTCGCCTCCGTCCAGGAGTTCATCGACCGCGGCGAGCTGCGCGAGCGCCCCGACGGCACGCGCAACCCGCTGCAGACCGTCCCCCTCCTGGACGCCATCGACAAGAACCGCTTCGACGCGGTCTTCGGCGGCGGGCGGCGGGACGAGGAGAAGGCCCGCGCCAAGGAGCGGGTGTTCTCGCTGCGGGACGAGTTCGGCGGCTGGGACCCCCGGCGCCAGCGCCCCGAGCTGTGGCAGCTCTACAACGGCCGCCACTCCCCCGGCGAGCACGTCCGGGTCTTCCCGCTGTCCAACTGGACCGAGCTGGACGTGTGGCAGTACATCGCCCGGGAGAAGATCGAACTCCCGGAGATCTACTACGCCCACGACCGTGAGGTCTTCCAGCGCAGCGGCATGTGGCTGGCCCCCGGCGAGTGGGGCGGCCCGAAGGACGGCGAGCGGGTCGAGACCCGGCTGGTGCGCTACCGAACGGTCGGCGACATGTCCTGCACCGGCGCCGTGGACTCCGACGCGACCACGATCGAGGCCGTGATCGCGGAGATCGCCGCGTCGCGGCTGACCGAGCGGGGCGCGACCCGCGCCGACGACAAGCTGTCCGAGGCCGCGATGGAAGACCGTAAGCGCGAGGGGTACTTCTAGCCATGACCAGCACGAGCTCGACCACGAGCGCGATCATCGAGGAGGCCGCGGCCACCTCGCTGCTGCGCTTCGCCACCGCGGGATCCGTCGACGACGGCAAGTCCACGCTGGTCGGCCGGCTGCTGCACGACTCCAAGTCGGTGCTGGCGGACCAGCTCGAGGCCGTGGAGCACGCCTCGCGCAGCCGCGGCCAGGAGGCGCCGGACCTGGCGCTGCTGACCGACGGGCTGCGCGCGGAGCGGGAGCAGGGCATCACCATCGATGTCGCGTACCGCTACTTCGCCACGCCCCGGCGGCGGTTCATCCTGGCCGACACCCCCGGGCACGTGCAGTACACCCGGAACATGGTCACCGGTGCGTCCACCGCGGAGCTCGCCGTGGTCCTGGTCGACGCGCGCAACGGCGTGGTCGAGCAGACCCGCCGGCACGCCGCCGTGGCCGCGCTCCTCCGGGTGCCCCACGTGGTCTTGGCGGTCAACAAGATGGACCTCGTCGACTACGCCGAGCCCGTCTTCGCCGCCATCGCCGAGGAGTTCACGCAGTACGCCGCCTCCCTCGGCGTCCCGGACATCACGGCCATCCCGATCTCCGCACTGGCCGGGGACAACGTGGTGACGGCGTCGGCGAACATGGACTGGTACGGCGGCCCGACCGTGCTGGAGCACCTGGAGACGGTGCCGGTGGGCACCGACGCATCGCAGGAGCCCGCCCGCTTCCCGGTCCAGTACGTGATCCGCCCCCAGACCGCCGAGCACCCGGACTACCGCGGCTACGCGGGCCAGATCGCCTCCGGCGTGCTGCGCACCGGCGACGAGGTCACCGTCCTGCCGTCGGGCCTCACCAGCACGATCGAGGGCATCGACGCGCTGGGCGACTCCGTCGACGTGGCCTGGGCCCCGCAGTCCGTCACCGTCCGGCTGGCCGACGACCTGGACATCTCCCGCGGCGACATCATCGTCCCGACCGCCTCGGCCCCCGCCACGACGCAGGACATCGAGGCGACCGTCTGCCACCTCCACGACCGTCCGCTGAAGCCCGGTGCGCGCGTGCTGCTCAAGCACACCACCCGCACGGTGAAGGCGATCGTCAAGGAGATCCCCTCCCGGCTGACCCTGGACGATCTGTCCCAGCACCCGGCGCCGGGCGAGCTGGCCGCCAACGACATCGGCCGGGTCGTCGTACGCACCGCGGAGCCCCTCGCCCTCGACGCGTACGCCGACTCCCGCCGCACCGGGTCCTTCCTGCTGATCGACCCGGCGGACGGCACGACCCTGACGGCCGGCATGGTCGGCACCGCGTTCGGCGCCTCCGCGACGGCGGACGAGGCGGCCGCGGACGACGAGGGATGGGACTTCTGAGCATGGTTGTCGACGTCTTCTCGACCTTCGCCAAGGAGGGCGGCCGCATAGGCAGCGGTGTCCTCGGCAGCGGTCAGGGCGGGACCGGGCGATGTGTGCGCTCATGAGCCACATCCCCAGGCCTCACCCACCGCGCCGAAGACCTACCGACCTGCCGGGCGTCCCCTGACCGGACGCCGGCCTCTACGAGAGGAAGACCTCCCGTGTCTGCCGATCGCACGACCTCCGCTCGACCATCCCGCCGCGGCCGCCTCCTCGCCGCGGCCGCCGTCCTCCCGCTTCTGGCCGGCGCCCTCGGTGCCTGCGGCTACGGCTCGCAGGCCAAGGAGGGGGACAACACCAGCTCGCCGGCTCCCAAGGGCAAGAAGCTCTCCGTCGACGAGGTGAAGATCGGCTACTTCCCGAACCTGACGCACGCCACGGCGCTGGTGGGCGACCAGGAGGGCATCCTCCAGAAGGAGCTGGGCGGCACCAAGCTCACCTCCGCCGCCTTCAACGCCGGACCGTCCGAGATCGAGGCGCTCAACTCCCGCTCCATCGACATCGGCTGGATCGGCCCCTCCCCCGCCATCAACGGCTTCGCCAAGTCCGACGGCCAAGCCCTGCGGATCATCGGCGGTTCCGCCTCGGGCGGCGTGAAGCTGGTCGTCAACCCGAAGAAGATCAAGACTCTCGACGACGTCAAGGGCAAGAAGATCGCCACCCCGCAGCTGGGCAACACGCAGGACGTGGCGTTCCTCCACTGGATCGCCGAGCAGGGCTGGAAGGTCGACGCCGAGAGCGGCAAGGGCGATGTGTCCGTCGTCCGCACGGACAACAAGGTGACGCCGGACGCCTACAAGTCCGGTTCCATCGACGGCGCGTGGGTGCCCGAGCCGACGGCCTCCAAGCTCGTCGCGGAGGGTGGGAAGGTCCTCCTCGACGAGGGCACGCTGTGGCCCGACAAGAAGTTCGTGATCACGAACCTCATCGTGTCGCAGAGCTTCCTCGACGAGCACCCGGACGTCGTCGAGGCCGTGCTGCGCGGCTCGGTGAAGACCAACCAGTGGATCAAGGACAACCCGGACAAGGCCAAGGCCGCCGCCAACGCCGCGCTCAAGAAGCTGTCCGGCAAGGCCCTGCCGCCCGAGGTGCTCGACCCGGCGTGGAAGAGCATCGAGATCACAGATGACCCGCTGGCCGCCACGCTCAACACCGAGGCCGAGCACGCGGTCAAGGCCGGCCTGCTGGAGGAGCCGGACCTGAAGGGCATCTACGACCTCGGCCCGCTGAACAAGGTGCTGAAGGCCGAGGGCAAGCCCGAGGTCGACGACGCCGGTCTCAGCGCCAAGTAATCGCACGCCGGACCTTTCCAGGAGGTGACACCCATGTCCGCCACGCTCACCAAGGCTGCCGACGCCGACACGGCGGCGTCCTACGCCGCCCGCATCGCGCACGTCTCGAAGTCCTTCGGCCGACCCGGTGCGCAGCAGCTCGTACTGGACGACATCACCATCGATGTGGCTCCGGGTGAGTTCGTCACCCTCCTGGGAGCGTCCGGCTGCGGAAAATCAACCCTGCTCAACCTGGTCGCAGGTCTCGACCGGCCGTCCGCCGGGGGCATCGAAGTCCCCGGCGGCCGGCCGGCCCTGATGTTCCAGGAGCACGCCCTCTTCCCGTGGCTGACCGCGGGCAAGAACATCGAGCTCGCACTGAAGCTGCGCGGAGTGCCGCGCGGCGAGCGGCGCGAGGAGGCCGAGCGCCTGCTGGAGCTCGTACGGCTCACCGGCGCGTACCGCAAGCGGGTGCACGAGCTGTCCGGCGGAATGCGGCAGCGCGTGGCACTGGCCCGGGCGCTCGCCCAGGACAGCCGGCTGCTGCTGATGGACGAGCCGTTCGCCGCGCTCGACGCGATCACGCGCGACGTGCTGCACGACGAGCTGACCCGTATCTGGCGGGAGACGGACGTCTCCATCCTGTTCGTCACGCACAACGTGCGGGAGGCGGTACGGCTCGCCCAGCGCGTCGTGCTGCTGTCCTCGCGGCCGGGCCGGGTCGCCCGTGAATGGAAGGTGGACATCCCCCAGCCGCGCCGCATCGAGGACGCCGCGGTGGCGGAGCTGTCCGTCGAGATCACCGAGGAACTGCGTGGGGAGATCCGCCGTCATGGCCAGCACTGAGACCAAGGACGCGGTGCTGCCGCAGAAGACCGAGGACGCGAACGACCTGGCCGGGCTCGAGGCGGGCCTGGACGCCCTGGACACGGTGCAGGTGCGGCGCACCCCGCTGCGCCAGGCCCTGGTGCAGAAGGTGTTCCCGCCGCTGCTGGCCGTCGCCCTGGTGATGGTCGTCTGGCAGCTGCTGGTCTGGGCGAAGGTCACCGAGGAGTACAAGCTCCCTGCGCCGTCCGCCGTCTGGGAGAGCGTGACCGACCTGTGGCTCCAGGGCGAGCTGCACGAGGTCATCTGGACCAGCGTCTCCCGGGGACTGCTGGGATTCCTGCTGGCGCTCGCCATCGGCACCCCGCTTGGCCTGCTGGTCGCCCGCTTGAGGTTCGTGCGCGCGGCCATCGGCCCGATCCTGTCCGGCCTTCAGTCGCTGCCGTCGGTGGCCTGGGTGCCGCCGGCCGTGATCTGGCTCGGGCTCAACGACTCGATGATGTACGCCGTGATCCTGCTCGGCGCGGTCCCCTCGATCGCCAACGGCCTGGTCTCCGGCGTCGACCAGGTGCCCCCGCTGTTCCTGCGCGCCGGACGCACCCTGGGTGCCACCGGACTCCGCGGCACCCGGCACATCGTCATGCCGGCCGCGCTGCCCGGATACCTGGCGGGGCTGAAGCAGGGCTGGGCCTTCTCGTGGCGCTCGTTGATGGCCGCGGAGATCATCGCCTCGTCTCCCGAACTGGGCCTGGGTCTGGGGCAGCTGCTGGAGAACGGGCGCAACAACGCGGACATGCCCGGCGTCTTCCTCGCCATCCTCCTGATCCTCCTCGTCGGTATCGCGATCGACCTGCTGCTCTTCAGCCCGCTGGAGCGGTGGGTGCTGAAGAACCGCGGTCTCCTCGTCAAGAGCTGAATGCGCTGAAGCCCATGCACGCCCCTGCGCCCTCGCCCGTACTCCTCGTCGTCGCCCACGGCAGCCGCGACCCGCGGCACGCGGCGACCGTCACCGCGCTCACCGAGCGGGTGCGGTCGCTGCGGCCCGGGCTGCGCGTCGAGACCGGCTTTCTCGAGTTCAACGCGCCCAGCGTGCCGCAGGTCTTGGAAAAACTCAGCCTGGAGCGGCCGGCCGCCGAGGGCGTTCGGGACGTCGTAGCGCTGCCGCTGCTGCTCACCCGCGCCTTCCACGCCAAGTCGGACATCCCGACCGTCCTGCGCGAGGCGTCTGCCCGCCTCCCCCGGCTCACCATCCGGCAGGCGGACGTACTCGGCCCGTCCCCGCTCCTCACGGCCACCCTGGAGCGGCGGCTGTACGAAGCCGGGGTGCGCCCCGGCGACCGGCGCTCGACCGGGGTCGTGCTGGCCTCGGCGGGCTCCTCGGACCCGGAGGCGATCGCAGTGATCGCTGAAATCGCGCGGGAGTGGCGGCACACCGGCTGGTGCGCCGTGCGACCTGCGTTCGCCTCCGCATCACTTCCCCGCACCGAGGACGCGGTGCGGCAGCTGCGCGCCGAGGGCGCGCGGCGGGTGGCTGTCGCGCCGTACGTCGTCGCGCCCGGCTTCCTGCCGGACCGCATCGCCGCGGGCGCGTGGGAGGCCGGCGCCGACGCGCTGGCCGGTGTCCTCGGCCCGTCCCCCGAACTGGCCCGGCTCCTGCTCCAGCGCTACGACGAGGCCCGCGTACCGAGGATCGCGGCACTGACGGCCTGATGGAGCCGGGGCTGCTCCAAGCGGGAAGGTTCGGGCCTGTTGGGCTGCTGGGGCAGAGCAAGGCCCCCAGGTGCGCATGCGCGTGAGGCGGTACGCATCGCGCGTGAGGCGGTACGCATCGCGCGTGAGGCGGTACGCATGCGCGTGAGGCGGTACGCGTATGCGTGACGGCCCGTCTCGGTCTCGCCGTCCCTCGCCCGGATCCGGCGCATGATGGCCGGAGAGCGGCCCTTACGAGCGCGCCAGCAGATCTGCGAGCAGCCCGACCAGGGCTTCGGCTCCGGAACCGTCCGGGTCCTTGGCCGGGTTGTAGCAGCCGATCGACAGGCCCGCCAGGCGGCCGCGGTCCGCGGTCAGCGGGTGCATCAGGTCGTGGAGTTCGGCGGTGGTCAGGCCGCCCGGCATCAGGTAGTCGGTGGCCGGGAGGGCCTGCTCGTCCAGGACGTCGACGTCGAGGTGCACCCAGTGGCGGCCGTCCGGCGTGCCGGCGGCCAGGCGGTCCCGCGCATCCGACCCGGCCTCGCGCATACCGCGGGAACGCAGGTCCGCGGGGCTGAGTTCGGGCCGCAGTCCGACTTCCTCCGGCAGGACCGAGGCCAGCCCCGCGGCCTCCTCGCGGTCCCGCGGTCCGAGGAGGGCGAGCCGGTCGGCAGAGACGATGGGGGCGGCCACCTCGTCACACCACGCGGCTGGACCGGCGCCGGTCACCACGGCCACCGGCATGTCCGCGGGCTCGCCCGTGGTCGACGTCCGGCCGTCGTAGAGGTCGAGGTGCCCGTCCAGGTAGGCCAGGCCCACAGTGCCGAGGGCGTCGCGCGCGCCCGCCAGCGCTCCGGGCAGCAGGGTGCAGTCGCCCCCGAGCACGAGCGGCACTGTGCCCTCGCGCACGATGTCGGCGAGCCGGGCCCGCAGCGCCCCCGTGGCGGCGCGCACCGACGGCCATCCCTGGACACCGGTTCTGGCGTCCCTGACCGGGCCGACGAGGCGTACGTCGAGATCACCGAGGTCGGAGGCGGCTGCGACGGCGTCCGCCAGGCCCGCGGCCCGCAGGGCCGCCGGGGCCAGCTCGGTGCCGGTGGGCGGGTCGCCCGGCTCGGGCATGCCCACGCAGTGGATGGGCACGCCGACCAGTACGACCTGGTACGGACGGCTCACACGCCCAGTCTCGGCCCCCGGGACACGACCGGCAATCCGACATCATGGGAAGAAAACCATCGACCCTGTAGATCCGTCGACCCTGTAGATCCGTCGACCCTGTCGACCCTGTTGACCCCGTTGACCCCGTTGACCGATCGATACGTTGACCCCGTTGACCCGTCGATTCATCGATCCATCGATCCAAGCGAGGTGCCCGATGCCGATCCGCTACCACAAGCGCGTGACGATCGTCCCCAAGCTCGTCCACCTCAACCTGAGCCCGCACGGTTGGTCCGTATCGTTCGGACCGCGTCAGGCACACATCACCTGGCACCGCCACGGCCGACGTACGACGACGGTGCGGCTGCCCGGCGGCTTCTCCTGGCGGCGGCACAGCCGTGGTCACGGCGGGGGTCACCACTGACGGAGGGTCAGCCGTCCGTCATCGCCAGCAGTTTGGTGACGGTGTTCCAGTTCCGGGCGGTGGCGGTGACGCCGAGCTTGGCGTTCGCCAGGACCTCGGCGAGCTTGCTTCTGCCGATGCCGTTCGGGCAGTGCAGAAAGATCTCGCGCTCGCCGAGCCGGAACTCGTCCGGCAGGTACGCTTCCGGGTCGATGCCGCTCAGCCGCCCCGGATCGACGGGTCCCGACAGGAAGGTCACCAGGAACTTCGCGGGTTCGAAGGACGAGGGCGGAAAGGGGTTCCGTTCGACGACGGCACGCAGCTCGGCCGCGCTGAGGACGACGCACGCCACCTCGAACCCGAAGCGGTCCGCCAGGGCCCGCTCGAGCTCGGCCGCGACCCCGCCCGGGTCCTGCTCGTCGCGGCTGAAGACCGCGTTCCCGCTCTGCAGAAGCGTGCGGACGTCGCCGTAACCGAGCCCGCCGAGCAGTTCCCGCAGGGCCGCCATCGGCACCTTCTTGTGGCCGCCCACATTGATCCCGCGCAGCAGCGCCACATACGTCGTCACGCCTGCACCCTACGCGAATCCCGGTGCTCACCCTGCCGGACAGGGGGTCGAAGCGCGGCCCTTCTCGTACACGGTGAGGCCCCGGGACAGCCGGAGCGGGACCAGGAGGAGTTCGACGGCGAGGGCCTTCCAGGCGTAGTAGAGGTTGACGACCTTGTTCGGGTAGACGCAGGGGATGTTCAGGAGCACGCCGAGGACGGGGAGTCTGCGGCGGTGGGCCGCGTAGACGAGGGGTGGTGCGGTGAGGAGGACTTCCGCGGCGACCCACCACGCCAGGGCCGATGCCAGGGACTGTTCCGTCGTCGCCGCTAGGACGAAGGGCGTGGCCCACCACAGCGGTGCCGTGAGGATCTCCACCAGCGCGAGGAGGATCCAGAGGGCGAGCAGGGGCTTCCTGGTGACGAGCGGTCCCAGGTGCAGGCGCACGTTCTGGCAGAAGCCCGCCATCCAGCGCCACACCTGCTTGCGCAGATATCTGAGGGTCTCGGGGTCGGCCGCCCACGCCACCGCGTCGCCGACGTAGACGGCTCTGCGGCCCTCGATCTGCCGGGACCAGGTGAAGTCCATGTCCTCGACGATCGTGCGCTCGGGGAATCCTCCGGACGCTACGAGGACGTCGCGCCGGAAGGCCGAGCAGCAACCCGAGCAGACCATGGGGCTGTTGGCGCGGTTCTGGATCGGCCGCTGCCAGTGAAAGCCGAAGAGGTACTCGACCGATCGCCCGCGCTCCCAGACCGTCCGCGTGAAGCGCGTCTGCACATTGCCCGCCGCCACGACCACACCGGGGTCGTCGAAGGCCGGTCCGATCCGCTCGATGTAGTCGGGGGCGAGCACGGTGTCGGCGTCAACCGCGAGCACGAGATCGGTGTCGCAGTGCGGCAGCGCGTAGTTCTGCGCCTTCGCCTTGCTGCCGAGGTTGCGCGGCGGCCGCAGCACCGTCACGCCGTGGCCCGCCGCCACCTCTCCCGTACGGTCGGTCGAGCCGTCGTCGACGACGATGACCTCGTCCGCCGGGACCGTTTGCCGGGAGAGGGACTCCAGCGTGGCAGGAAGGCCCTCCTCTTCGTTGTGAGCCGGGACGATGACCGTGACGCTCCGCATAGCTGATTCCCCCCGAGTTTCAGAACTCCGCTGCCCACGACCGTGGCCAGCCCGATGACGCCGTAGACGATGGTGCTGAGGCCGATGAACGGCAGACCCCCGTGCATCCCGTACCCCCGTTTCGCTGCTGCCCCGTGACGTAGCGTCGGCCCATCACGCCGTTTACGTCACTGACAGTAGCCGTACTCGCCGAATCACGCCTCCGGCGATCGCATCCTGTGGATAACTCGGGCCGGAAGCCAGAAAGCCCGACGCCCTGAAGTCCGGAAGCCCGGAAGCCCGGAAGCCCGGAAGCCCGGAAACACGGAAGCCCGGAAACACGGAGGAAACACGGAACCGGCCGCCGCGCCCCGTGGGGGAGGGCGCGGCGGCCGGCGACTGAAAGCGGCGCGACGGCGGGAGGGTTACTCCACGACCTTCAGCAGCTTGTTCGGGGTGCCTTCGCTCGGGTTGGAGATCTTGTCCGGCGTGGCGCCCTCGGTCAGCGCGGTCGCCACCGCGTCAGGCGCGGCGTCCGTGTGGTTGCCGAGGTAGACGGCGGCGGCACCGACGACGTGCGGCGTGGCCATCGAGGTACCGGAGATGGTCTTCGTGCCCGTGTCGCTGTCGTTCCAGGCGGAGGTGATCTCCGAGCCCGGGGCGTAGATGTCCACCACGCTGCCGAAGTTGGAGAAGTCCGACTGCTCGTCGTTCTCGGTGCTGGAAGCGACGGTGATCGCTTCCTTCACCCGGGCCGGGGAGCCCTCGCCCGCGTCGGCGGACTCGTTGCCCGCCGCGACACCGAAGGTCACGCCGGAGGCGATCGCCTTCTGCACAGCCGCGTCCAGGGCCTCGTCGGCGCCACCGCCGAGGCTCATGTTGGCGACGGACGGACCCTGGTGGTTCTCCGTCACCCAGTCGATGCCCGCGACGACCTGCTCGGTGGTGCCGGAGCCCTGGTCGTCCAGGACGCGGACGGCGACGATCTTGGCCTTCTTGGCGACGCCGTGCTGGGCACCGGCGACGGTGCCCGCGACGTGCGTGCCGTGGCCGTTGCCGTCGTCCGCCGAGTCGTCGCCGTCGACGGCGTCGAAGCCGTGCGACGCCCGGCCCTCGAAGTCCTCGTGGCTGATCCGCACACCGGTGTCGATGACGTACGCGGTGACGCCCTCGCCGGCGCCGTCCGGGTAGGTGTACTTCTTGTCGCCCTCGGTGTCGGCCTGGTCGATCCGGTCCAGGCCCCAGGACGGCGGGTTCTCCTGGGTGGCGTTGATGCTGAACTTCTTGTTCTGCACGACCTTGCCGACGGCCGGGTCGGCGGCGAGCCGCTTGGCCTCGGTCTCGCTGAGCCCGTTGGCGGAGAAGCCGTTGATGGCGGAGGAGTAGTTGCGCTTGAGCTTGCCGCCGTACTCCTGGGCCAGCTCCTTCTTTTCGGCCTTCTTGTCGGCCTTCTTGTCCAGCATGACGATGTAGCTGCCGTCGACGGCGCCCTTGGCATCGGCGCCGTAGATCTTGCCTTCCGCGGGCGCGGCGCCCGCGGGGAGCGTCAGCAGGGTTCCTCCGGCGATTGCGGCGACCGCGGCGGATATCGCCACCGTGAGCCGTCGCTTGCTGGAACGCTTGTGTGTAGCCATGAAGAGAGATCTCCTCGTGTGCTGTGTGGGGGGTTGAAAGCGTTGTTGCCAACGCCCCGGCACGCAGCAAGATCTGCGCCCGGGTGGCTCGAAACCCTGTCTGATTGACGCGCTCAAATCAATGGCGGCTCGCAGGTGTGACGTGCGCAACAAACCTGCAAGCTTCAGAAATCGCCACAGAATGGACGAAGTTGAAGCTGATCGCCTCAATTCCCTTTACGTGTAAGGGGTCATGGTCCCCCGTAGTGGGGAGAGCCCCACTCCAAATGGTGGAGGCCGCGTTCCAGGGGATCACCGGGCAGCAGGATGAGGCGACGCCACGCGCACCCTAGCGTCATAGCGAAGGTGGCGGCACGGTGCCGCCGCCGCGCCCGAGGGGGGAAACGTGGCGAGCCACACACCAGGGACGGACGACCCGAGATCAAGGACGGATGCCGGGCGCGGGCCGCGCGGCTTCGCGGCCCGCGCCGGGAGCTGGAGCGCACGGCACCGGTGGACGGCCGTCGGCGCCTGGCTGGTCTTCGTCGTACTCGCGCTGTTCATCGGGTCCATGGCGGGCCGGGTGGACGTGTCGGAGACCGAGCAGGTGCCCGGTGAGTACGGCAGCGCGGTGAAGATCCTCGACGAGGCGGGCATCGAGGACCCGGCGGGCGAGATGGTGCTCGTCCAGGCGGCCGAGGCCAAGGGCGGTCCCAAAGCGACCGACACCGTCTTCCGCGACGCCGTGGACGACGTCGTCTCCGCGGTGCGGAAGACGGGCGAGGCCACCGCCGTGACCTCCCCGTACGACTCCAAGTCCGTTTCGAAGGACGGCGGTTCCGCGCTGGTCCGGTTCCAGATCCGCGGCGACCCGGACACCGCGGCCGACCGGGTCCAGCCGGTCGTCGACGCGGTGGCGAAGGTCGCGGACGCGCACGAAGAACGGGGCCTGCGGGTCGAGCAGTTCGGCAGTGCCAGCTCCGAGAAGGTCTTCAACGACGCGTTCGGCGACGACTTCCAGCAGGCCGAGTTCTCCGCGCTGCCCATCGCGCTCGGCATCCTGCTCATCGCGTTCGGCGCGCTCGTCGCGGCCCTGCTGCCGGTCGCGCTCGCGATGACCGCGTTCCTGGCCACCACGGGTCTGGTGGCCGTCGTCAGCCACGCCGTGCACATGAGCGACACCGCCAACTCCGTGATGCTGCTGGTCGGTCTGGCCGTCGGCGTCGACTACTGCCTGTTCTACCTGCGCCGCGAGCGCGAGGAGCGGGCGGCGGGGCACGACGCGCAGACCGCGCTGCGGATCGCGGCGGCGACCAGCGGCCGGGCGATCCTCGTCTCCGGAGTCACCGTGATCGTGGCCATGGCCGGAATGCTCTTCACCGGCATCGCCGAGTTCCAGGCGATGGGTCTGGCGACCCTCATGGTGGTCGCGGTCGCGATGGTCGGCTCGGTGACGGTGCTGCCCGCGCTGCTGTCACTGCTCGGCGAGCGGGTGGAGAAGGGCAGAGTGCCGTTCCTGCACAGGATCAAGCGGGGCGGCGGTAACGGCGAGAGCCGGTTCTGGCGGAAGGTCCTCGGCGGCGTACTGCGCAGGCCGCGGCTTTGCGTCGTGGCGGCGGGCGGCGCGCTGGTGGCGCTGGCGCTCCCGGCGATCGGGATGAACACCGCGAACCTCACCCTCGACCAGGAGCTCGGCGACGACCTGCCGATCGTCCGCGCGTACCAGCACATGAACGAGGCCTTCCCCGGCGGCCCCGACCCCGCCAAGGTCGTCGTCAAGGCCGAGGACATCACCGCGGCCCCGGTACGCGCCGCCCTCGACGACTTCCGCAACCGGGCGGTCTCCTCGGGCGCCTCCACGGGCCCGGTCGAGATGACCGTGCACGAGAAGCAGGACGTCGCGGTCCTCGAAGTGCCCCTCTCCGGCGGCACCGACGAGGCGGAGAGCGAGCGGAGCCTGCGCACCCTGCGTGAGGACGTACGGCCCGCGACGTTCGGTGAAGTGCCGGGCGTCAGCGCCCCGATCGGCGGCCAGACCGCGGCCTCGATGGACTTCAACGACAAGCTCGGCTCGAGCGTGGCCCCGGTCTTCGCCTTCGTCGTCGTCTTCGCCTTCATCCTGATGCTGCTGTGCTTCAGGTCGCTGACGATCGCGGTGACGTCGATCGTGCTCAACCTGCTGTCGGTGGGCGCGGCGTACGGCATCCTCACCGCCGTCTTCCAGCACGGCTGGGGGGCGGGCCTGGTCGGCGCGGAGGGCGTGGGCGCGATCGTGTCCTGGCTGCCGCTCTTCCTGTTCGTGATCCTTTTCGGGCTGAGCATGGACTACCACGTCTTCGTGGTGTCCCGGATCCGCGAGGCCCGGGTGCGCGGGCTGACCACGCGCGGTGCGATCACGCACGGCATCACCACGACGGCGGGCGTGGTGACCAGCGCGGCGGTCATCATGGTCGCGGTCTTCGCGATCTTCGGCACGCTGTCCATGCAGAGCATGAAGCAGATGGGGGTGGGGCTCGCGGCGGCGGTGCTCATCGACGCCACCGTCATCCGGGGCGTCCTGCTCCCGGCGGTGATGGCGCTGCTGGGCGAGCACAACTGGTACCTGCCGAGGTGGCTGCGCCGCCTGCCCGACCTGTCGCACGACGAGTCGGCGCTCGCCGCCCAGCCGAGAACCACCGCCTTGGACGGCGGTGACGAGCCGGAGCGGGTGAAGGTCTGACTCCGGCACGGGGGTACGTACGGGCCCGGGGCGCGGGGCCCAGG
>NZ_JBQQBX010000024.1:0-145971 GCF_052245475.1 Streptomyces sp. 7N604
CCGAGGAACTACGCACCCACGTCGCCACCGCACTCGGCCCCATCGCCAAACCCCAGCGCATCCTCCCAGTCGCCGAACTCCCCAAGACCCGCTCCGGCAAGATCATGCGCAGACTGCTCCGCGACGTCGCCGAAAACCGCACACTCGGCGACGTGACCACCCTCACCGACTCCTCCGTCATGGAACTCATCCAGAGCAAACTGCCCACCGCCACAAGCGAAGACTGAGCGCGAAGCCCCGTGGCGGGGTAATTGCCGCCAACATGGAGGGGCTGGGGGACGACTGACACGGCAAGCGGGGTCCCAAATCCCTGGCTGAAGAGTGCAGTTAACATGTACCGGCCATGGCAGTCGACAGACAAGGCTCGCACCTTGACCATCGCGGGATTAGCGGTACTGCGGCAGAAATTGCAGCGGATTGGCGGTGAGGTCGGCAGATTCGGTGCCGTGGGCGCTGTCGGCTGGCTGGTGGACACGGCGGTGTTCAACCTCTGCTTGCACATGGTGAACCTGCAGACGGTCCGGTCCGGATTGATCGCCAACGCGGTCGCTATCGGCACCAACTACGTCGGGAACCGCTACTGGACCTACCGCCACCGGGACAAGAGTCGCACCACCCGTGAAGCGACCCTGTTCGTGCTGTTCAGCAGCGTGGGCATGGTCATCCAGAACGGTGTGCTCGCCCTGTCGCACTACGGCTTCGGCCATACCTCGCCCTTGGCCGACAACCTGGCAAAGAACGTCGTCGGCCTCGGCTTGGCCACCGGATTCCGCTTCTGGTCCTACCGCACGTGGGTGTTCCGCAGGGAGCCCCGGAGCGAAGACAACGCGTACAGAACCGATAACGCCCTCCAAAGTGCGGGAGCGGGGGAAACCGTGCTCGCGGCCTCTGAGCCATCCAGGTTACGAAGGCCGTGTTGCGCCCCGGAACTCCCGTCCGGGCGGGCCCGGGCGGCTTTCGTCAGTCGTCCGCACCGCCCAGCACATTCAACCGGTGGAGCAGCCGCGCCAGTTCGGCGATCTCAGCGCGGTCCCAGCCCTCCAGCTTCTTGACGTACTGCTCGCGGCGCGCGCTCCGTACCGCCGCGAAGCGGGCGCGGCCCTCGCTTGTGAGGGCGACGAGGGAGGCGCGTCCGTCGGCGGGGTCGGGGCGGCGGGCGATCAGGCCCAGGATCTCCAGCGCCCGCAGCTGGCGGCTCATGGTCGCCTTGCCGACGCCGAAGTACGCGGCGAGCTCGGTGGCGCGCTGCTCGCCCGCGTCCTCGAGCCGCAGGAGCAGCCCGTACGCGGCGGGCTCCAGGTCCGGGTGGACCTCGCGCGCCATCTCGCCGGAGGAGGCACGGGCGCGGCGCAGGAAGACGGCCAACTCCCGTTCGAGCGCCAGAAACTCACGGTCCACGCCACTCACGCCTTCCGCACCTTTCCTCCGCGGCCGATTTCTTTCAGCTGCCGCTGTCATCGCAGCTCGGCCAGTATCCCGCCAGTATTTCGCAGGAGTAGACCATCGGCAGCGCGTTGGTCCTCTTTGACCCCCGTGGCCAGCGGGTATGGGCCTTATGGCATGGCCACACCAATGGCCCGATGCCCACCCCCTGCTTCCCCCCTCCCTCCCCCGCACCTGGTCACCGGAGGCACGCATGTCCGTGCACGGCTCCCTTCGCTGCCTATTCGTCGCCCTCCTCGCCCTCCTGATCGCCCTGACCTGTCCGGCTTTCGCCGTGAGCACCGCGAGCGCCGCCGACCGGCCCGGCCCCGCCGGACGCCACCCCGAGCTCAACTGGATGGGCTCGACCGTCCAGAAGCACGAGCCGGGGATCGCCAACCCCATCCCCGCGCCCTCACTCGCCGCCGCGAGCGTCGAGGGCGTGGACGTCAGCAGCCACCAGGGGAACGTCAACTGGTCGGCCCTCTGGAACAGCGGCGTCCGCTTCGCCTACGTCAAGGCGACCGAGGGGAACTACTACCGGAACCCCTACTTCACCCAGCAGTACAACGGCTCGTACAACATCGGCATGATCCGCGGCGCGTACCACTTCGCGACGCCCAACGACTCCAGCGGCGCCAACCAGGCGAACTACTTCGTCGACCGCGGAGGCGGCTGGTCGCGCGACGGCAAGACGCTGCCGGGCGTGCTCGACATCGAGTACAACCCGTACGGCGCGACGTGCTACGGCAAGAGCCGGGCCGCGATGGTCAGCTGGATACGCGACTTCACCACCACCTACAAGGCGCGGACCGGGCGGGATGCGGTGATCTACACGACCACCGGATGGTGGACGCAGTGCACCGGGAACAGCGGGAGCTTCGGGTCGACGAACCCGCTCTGGATCGCCCGCTACAACACGACGCCGGGCACGCTGCCGAACGGCTGGGCGTACCACACCTTCTGGCAGTACACCTCGAGCGGGCCGATCGTCGGCGACCACGACAAGTTCAACGGATCGTACGACCGCCTCAAGGTTCTGGCCAACGGTTAACGCTCGCCTCTGTCTTCGGACCGTTCGGCTCCGAGAGTCGAACGATCCGAACGGCCCGACAGGGCAACGGTCCCTGCTGCGCGGGCAGTTCTCCTTCGCGGCAGGGGGCCGCCCATCCCCTCCGCCACTCTGGATGGCCCGTTACGCCGCCTCTCCCGGCTTCCTCGATCCAATTCCCCCGTGAGAAAAGCGCCTATTGGGGTGATCCGTCGTTGCCGGAAACGAGAATCATCGTTTCCCCGAGTAGCCCGCAGTTCCTCCCGGTAATTCTCTCAAGAATGGGGTTCACCGTGCGTTCTGTGCGTCCTCGGATCCGACGGAATGTGATCGTCGTCGGCATCGCTTCGGCCAGTCTCGTGGGCTGGTTCGCCTCTCCCGCTGCCCACGCAACCCATGACCGCCCAAAGATCTCCGACTGCGTCGGAAAGGAGAACGGCTACGACCGTTCCGGCCAACTGAGCAACAAGGAATGGGCCCGGGCAGAAAACCACAGTGAGGGATACGGCAAGTACGCGACGTGCCGTTTCGTCATCAAGGACAAGTCCAAGTACGTGGACCTCAGCCAAAGGGTCGTATCGGACACCTACGGCGCCTGCGAAGGGCCGGCGTGGGGCGTCGAGCTGACGGCCGGCGACTCGTTGGCCAGGTCGAAGGCGAAGTCGCGGGAGAAGCAGCGGCTCAAGAGGCACGAGCACTTCATCGAGAGAACCGTCTCGGCGGAGATCTCCGCGACCATCGCGGAAGTGCTGACCATCAGCCTCGGCCGATCCACGACCGTGGGCGACCTCTGGGCCCGCGAACACAGTCGTACGAAAGGTGAGTCCACGGAGTACACGGACACCAAGACGAAGGAGAGGACGATCAGCGTCGACATCCCGGAAGGAAAGAGAGCGTATTTCCAGTACGCTCCCTGGCTCCAGAAGAGCTCCGGCTACCTGGAGATGAGCTACTGGGGTGGTGAGCCCGGCGACAGAAACAACCGGGTCGTGAAGCACATCGACCTGACGACCCATACTCCCGTCCTGAAGGACGACAAGAAGCCGCGTCTGGACTACCAGACCAGGTGGCTGGACTGCCCCACGAAGAAGTCCGCGCGGAAGACGCGGAAGGCGTAAAGGCGTAGAAGGAAAAGCCAACGGCCCCTCTCCCTTCGGCGGCCAACGGCCCCTCTCCCTTCGGCGGGAGAGGGGCCGCGCCGCTCCGGTGGCATCCGTCACGCCGCCACCGGAACTTCCTTCTCCGGCGCAGTGCGGGCCGGTTCCAGCGCCAGCTTCAGCACCTGCCGGACATCGCTCACCGCGTGCACGTCGAGCTTCTCCAGCACCTCGGCGGGCACGTCGTCGAGGTCCGCCTCGTTCCGCTTCGGGATCACGACGGTGGTGATCCCGGCGCGGTGTGCGGCGAGCAGCTTCTGCTTCACGCCGCCGATCGGCAGCACCCGGCCGGTCAGCGACACTTCGCCCGTCATCGCCACGTCCGTGCGCACCCGCCGCCCGGACAGCAGCGAGGCCAGCGAGGACGTCATCGTGATGCCCGCACTCGGGCCGTCCTTCGGCACGGCTCCGGCCGGCACGTGCAGGTGCACGCCCCGCTCCTTCAGGTCGCCGACGGGGAGTTCGAGCTCCGCGCCGTGCGAGCGCAGGAAGGAGAGCGCGATCTGCGCCGACTCCTTCATGACGTCGCCGAGCTGGCCGGTGAGCTGCAGACCGGTCGCCCCGGTCTCCGGGTCGGCGAGCGACGCCTCGATGTAGAGCACGTCGCCGCCCGCGCCCGTGACCGCGAGCCCGGTGGCCACGCCCGGCATCGCCGTACGCCGCTCCTCCGGATCCTGGGCCGACTCCGGCATGTGGTGCGGCCGCCCGATCCAGGGGCGCAGGCCGTCGGGACCGATGGTCACCGGCAGTTCCTGCTCGCCGAGTTCGTGCTTGGCCGCGACCTTGCGGAGCAGCCGGGCGACGGCCCGCTCCAGGTTCCGTACGCCCGCCTCGCGCGTGTACTCGCCCGCGAGCCTGCGCAGCGCGCCGTCCTCGAGCACGACCTCGCCGGGCTCCAGGCCCGCCCGCTCCAGCTGGCGCGGGAGCAGGTGGTCGCGCGCGATGACGACCTTCTCGTCCTCGGTGTAGCCGTCGAGCCGCACGAGCTCCATACGGTCGAGCAGCGCCTCCGGTATCGCCTCGAGGACGTTGGCCGTCGCCAGGAAGACCACGTCCGACAGGTCCAGTTCCACCTCCAGGTAGTGGTCCCGGAAGGTGTGGTTCTGGGCCGGGTCGAGGACTTCGAGCAGCGCCGCGGCCGGGTCGCCGCGGAAGTCGGAGCCCACCTTGTCGATCTCGTCGAGGAGGACGACCGGGTTCATCGACCCGGCCTCCTTGATGGCGCGGACGATCCGGCCGGGCAGCGCGCCGACGTACGTGCGCCGGTGGCCGCGGATCTCGGCCTCGTCGCGCACGCCGCCGAGCGCGACCCGGACGAACTTCCGGCCCATGGCGCGGGCGACGGACTCGCCGAGCGAGGTCTTGCCGACGCCGGGCGGGCCGACGAGCGCGAGCACGGCCCCGCCGCGCCGCCCGCCGACGACACCGAGGCCACGGTCCAGGCGCCGCTTCCGTACGGCCAGGTACTCGGTGATCCGCTCCTTCACGTCGTCGAGACCGGCGTGATCGGCGTCGAGTACGGCCTTGGCGCCCGGGATGTCGTACGCGTCCTCGGTCCGCTCGTTCCAGGGCAGCTCCAGGACGGTGTCGAGCCAGGTGCGGATCCAACTTCCCTCCGGGCTCTGGTCGGAGGACCGCTCCAGCTTGTCGACCTCCTTGAGGGCGGCTTCCCGCACCTTCTCCGGCAGGTCGGCCGCCTCGACGCGGGCCCGGTAGTCGTCGGACTCGTCCCCGGGGTCGCCGCCCAGCTCGGCGAGCTCCTTGCGGACGGCCTCCAGCTGACGGCGCAGCAGGAACTCGCGCTGCTGCTTGTCGACGCCCTCCTGGACGTCCTTGGCGATGGACTCGGCCACGTCCTGCTCGGCGAGGTGGTCGCTGAGCCAGCCGGTGGCCAGCTTCAGGCGGGCGACCGGGTCGAGGGTCTCCAGCAGCTGGACGCGCTGCTGGGGGTTGAGGAACGGCGAGTAGCCGGAGTTGTCGGCGAGCTGCCCGGGGTCGTCGATCTGCTGGACGCGGTCCACGACCTGCCAGGCGCCGCGCTTGCGCAGCCAGCTGGTGGCGAGGGCCTTGTACTCCTTCATCAGCTCGGCGACCGGGACCGGCATGGGGTCCGGGGTCACCTCGTCGATCTGGGTGCCCTCCACCCAGAGCGCGGCCCCGGGCCCCGTCGTCCCGGCGCCGATGCGCACCCGGCTCACACCGCGGATGAGCGCGCCGGGGTCGCCGTCGGAGAGCCGGCCGACCTGCTCGACCGACCCGAGCGTGCCCACCGCCGCGTACGTCCCGTCGATCCGGGGGACCAGCAGCACGCGTGGCTTGCGCCCGGAGGATCGCGCAGCGGCCTGCGCGGCCTCCACGGCGGCTCGCACCTCGGCGTCGGACAGGTCGAGGGGCACCACCATCCCGGGCAGAACGACCTCGTCGTCGAGCGGCAGAACGGGCAGGGTGAGCGATGCGGACGTGGAAGCCATGATCTCCCCTTCGGCATTCAAGTTGAGCGTTAATGACTCAATGCGTCGGGGATCCCGGGTGTTCCCCGGGCGCCGTTCGCTGTGAGCGATCGGACACCGAGTCGGCCCGGCGTGGGCCCGCCCGGCTGGCCATGTTCACCGGAGTCTTCAACCTCCTGTGGGCGACGGTCACCGTCCTCATGATCGTGCGCCCCGGCTCGGCGACGGGGCCCTGACGGCGACGACTACCCTGGGCGCGTCAGAGTCCCGTCGAGCCCCTTCCGGAGACCGTCCGCCATGCCGCCCCTGCCCAGCGCCCCCGCCGCACCGGTCACGGTCGACCGCCGCGAGGGCCCGTTCGGCGAGGTGGTGCTGCGGCAGCGCGGCGAGCACTTCGAGATCATCGCCAACGGCTGCTTCCTGATGGACACCTCCGACGGGCGCTCGGAGCGGCTGCTCATCGACGCCGCGCTCGCCGCCCTCCCCGCGGACCGGGACGAGCCGTCCCTGCTCATCGGCGGTCTCGGCGTCGGCTTCTCGCTCGCCCGCGCCGCCGCTGAGCCGCGCTGGGGCCGGATCACCGTCGTCGAGCGCGAGCAGGCCGTCATCGACTGGCACCGCGCGGGACCGCTCGCACAGATCTCCGCCGAGGCCCTCGCCGACCCGCGCACCGCGATCCTCCACACTGACCTGGTCGCCCACGTCCGCACCCCGCGCGAGACATATCGCGAGGCATATGACGCGCTGTGCCTGGACATCGACAACGGCCCCGACTGGACGGTCACCGAGGACAACGACAGCCTGTACGGGCCGGCGGGTCTTGCCGCCTGCCGGGAGCGTCTCGCGCCGGGCGGGGTGCTCGCCGTGTGGTCCGCCAGACCGTCGGCCGCTTTCGAGGAAATGTTGCGGAATGCCGGATTCACTGGCGTAAGGACCGAAGAGGTCCAGGTCACCCGAGGTGTCCCGGATGTCGTCCACCTCGCCGTAAGGCCGGGGACTCCTGCGTAGCCGAGGTACGCACCGTGCCCGTACGCTGCTCCGTGCAGCGACGGTAAGTAAGCAAGGCTCGGCAGGACACGGGGAACATGCAGGGGCGGGCGATGGAGCAGACACACAACGGCGTGGCGAGCAGCGCGGCTGCCACTCCCGGCGCCCAGCGCCGCGTTCTGGTCGTCGAGGACGACCAGACGATAGTGGACGCCATTGCGGTGCGGCTGCGCGCCGAGGGCTTCCAGGTGCAGACGGCGTGCGACGGCCCGGCGGCCGTCGACACCGCCGAGGCCTGGCAGCCCGACCTGCTGGTTCTCGATGTGATGCTGCCGGGCTTCGACGGGCTCGAGGTCTGCCGCCGCGTACAGGCGCAGCGGCCGGTGCCGGTGCTGATGCTCACCGCGCGCGACGACGAGACCGACATGCTGGTCGGGCTCGGTGTCGGCGCGGACGACTACATGACCAAGCCGTTCTCCATGCGCGAACTTGCGGCCCGGGTGCACGTGTTGCTGCGCCGCGTGGAGCGGGCCACGCAGGCGGCGACCACCCCGCGCAGCGGCATCCTGCGCCTCGGCGAGCTGGAGATCGACCACGCACAGCGCCGGGTGCGGGTGCGCGGCGAGGACGTGCACCTCACCCCGACCGAGTTCGACCTGCTGGTGTGCCTGGCGAACACGCCGCGCGCGGTGCTCTCCCGCGAGCAGCTGCTCGCCGAGGTGTGGGACTGGGCGGACGCCTCCGGCACCCGCACTGTCGACAGCCACATCAAGGCGCTGCGCCGCAAGATCGGCGCGGAGCGGATCCGTACGGTCCACGGGGTCGGCTACGCGCTGGAGACCCCTGCGACCCCGGCGACCTGACCGGCGGACGGCGGACCCGCGGATGAACAACCGGCCGCCGGAGCCCGTGCGGCCCGGCCTCTGGGCCCGGGCCTGGGAGGCGCTGCGCCCGCTCGACCCGTACCGGTCGGTCAAGGCCGCGCTGGGCGCCCTGGTCCTCGTCTCGGTGACTATCACCACACTGCTGGTGCTCGTCGCCATCCGGACGTCGACCGAGCTGCGGATCGTCACCATCTTCTCGATCATCGCCACGATGCTGATCACCCAGTTCGTGGCGCACGGGCTGACCTCGCCGCTGGACGAGATGAAGACCGTCGCCCGCGCGATGGCGAACGGCGACTACAGCCGGCGCGTCCAGGCCGTACGGCGGGACGAGCTCGGCGAGCTGGCCGCGACCTTCAACCACATGGCGGCCGACCTGGAGGCCGTCGACCGGCACCGCAAGGAGCTGGTGGCGAATGTCTCGCACGAGCTGCGGACGCCGATCGCCGGGCTGCGGGCGGTGCTGGAGAACGTCGTGGACGGGGTCTCCGAGGCCGACCCGGAGACGATGCGGACGGCGCTGCGGCAGACCGAGCGGCTGGGCCGCCTGGTGGAGACCCTGCTCGACCTGTCCCGGCTCGACAACGGCGTCGTACCGCTGCGGACCAGGCGCTTCGAGGTGTGGCCGTACCTGTCCGGGGTCCTGAAGGAGGCCAACCTGGCGGCCGCGGCCCGCGCCCACATCGGCGGGGCCGGCGCCCGCGCGGACATCCACCTGCACCTGGACGTCTCGCCGCCCGAGCTGACCGCGCACGCCGACGCCGAGCGGCTGCACCAGGTCGTGGCCAACCTGGTCGACAACGCGGTCAAGCACAGCCCGCCGCACGGCCGCGTCACGCTGCGCGCCCGCCGCGGCGGCACCGGCCCCGGCAGCCTGGACCTGGAGGTCCTGGACGAGGGCCCGGGCATCCCGGAGCCCGAGCGGCACCGGATCTTCGAGCGCTTCAACCGGGGCAGCGTGTCCACGCCGCACGGGCCGGGGAGCGACGGCGGTACGGGTCTGGGGCTGGCGATCGCCCGGTGGGCGGTGGATCTTCACGGCGGCAGCATCGGGGTGGCCGAATCACCTCGGGGGTGCCGGATACGGGTCACCCTCCCCGGGGCCCCGAAGGCGCAGGGTTGACTTAGGTCGAACGGTACGGGCCCGGACGGCAGCGGCTGGGGCACGCAGCGGGTAGCTGAGGAAGCCGCAACCGCGCCCGGACGTGCTCGTTCCGGGCGTAACCGGCGATGTTTCCCGCCTGATCATTCGGCGAAACCAGTCGATCAATGTGACTTGCACGACGACTGACCGGCCCGGCCTGCACCGAACCGTCTAAGAGGCGTAGCCTTTATTTCCGCTGTCCACCACCTAAGGAAGCGGAAGAGGGCGGTTGCCGCCGTGTCGCCACAGTCCCCCAATACCTCGAGCATCTCGACCGACGAAGACGGGCAGGGGAAGTCCCCCGCGACCGCATTCGGTCCCAACGAGTGGCTCGTCGACGAGATCTACCAGCAGTACCTCCAGGACCCGCACTCGGTAGACCGAGCCTGGTGGGACTTCTTCGCCGACTACAAGCCGGGACACGACACCGGCTCTGCGGTGGCTTCGCCACCGCAGGCAACGACCGGGGCGGGGGCCCCGACGGCCCCCGCGCCCAGCGCCGCGCAGGCTGCGCCTGCCACGGGCGCTGCCGCTGCTGCCACGACCGGCCGGACGGCCGCGGGCAGTGCGGCTCCGGCCGCAGGAGCTGCAGGTGCTCCCACCACCGCCGCTCCGACGGCCCCCTCCGCGAACGGCGCCGCAGCCGCTGGCGCGAAGGCTCCAGCCGACGCGCAGGCAGCGCCCGGCGCAGGCACCGCCACCGCCCCGGCCAGGCCCGGCGCCGGCGCCCCGGCCGCACCGCGGACTGCTGCCCCGGCGGCGAAGCCCGCCGCGCAGGCAGCGCCCGGCGCTGCCGCCACCACCGCCCCGGCGAAGCCGGGCGGCGGGGCGGCCGCAGGCGCCGCGCCTGCCGCCGCGCCCGCCAAGCCCGCCGCAGGCGCACCCGCGCCCGCCCGGCCGGCGGCTGCCGCCGGTAAGGCAGCTGAGCCGGCCGCCCCCGCCGGGCCGGAGTTCGTGCCGCTGCGCGGCCCGTCCGCCGCCGTGGCGAAGAACATGAACGCCTCGCTGGAGCTGCCGACGGCCACGTCCGTCCGTGCCGTTCCCGTGAAGCTGCTGTTCGACAACCGCATCGTCATCAACAACCACCTCAAGCGCGCCCGCGGCGGCAAGGTGTCCTTCACGCACCTCATCGGCTACGCGATGGTGCAGGCGCTGAAGGCGATGCCGTCGATGAACTACTCCTACGCGGAGAAGGACGGCAAGCCCACCCTCGTCAAGCCCCCGCACGTCAACCTCGGCCTCGCCATCGACCTGGTGAAGCCGAACGGCGACCGCCAGCTCGTCGTCGCGGCGATCAAGAAGGCCGAGACGCTCAACTTCTTCGAGTTCTGGCAGGCCTACGAGGACATCGTCCGCCGCGCCCGCGCGAACAAGCTGACGATGGAGGACTTCACCGGGGTCACCGCGTCGCTGACCAACCCCGGCGGCATCGGGACCGTCCACTCCGTACCGCGCCTGATGCCCGGCCAGGGCGTGATCATCGGCGTCGGTGCGATGGACTACCCCGCCGAGTTCCAGGGCACCTCGCAGGACACCCTGAACCGGCTGGGCGTCTCCAAGGTCATGACGCTGACCAGCACGTACGACCACCGCGTGATCCAGGGCGCCGCCTCCGGCGAGTTCCTGCGGATCATGCACCAGCTGCTGCTCGGCGAGAACGAGTTCTACGACGAGATCTTCCAGGCGCTGCGCATCCCGTACGAGCCGGTGCGCTGGCTGCGGGACATCGACGTCTCGCACGACGACGACGTCACCAAGGCCGCCCGGGTCTTCGAGCTGATCCACTCCTACCGGGTCCGCGGCCATGTCATGGCGGACACCGACCCGCTGGAGTACAAGCAGCGCAAGCACCCCGACCTCGACATCACCGAGCACGGGCTGACCCTGTGGGACCTGGAGCGCGAGTTCGCGGTCGGCGGATTCGCCGGCAAGTCGATGATGAAGCTGCGCGACATCCTCGGCGTCCTGCGCGACTCGTACTGCCGCACCACCGGCATCGAGTTCATGCACATCCAGGACCCGAAGCAGCGCAAGTGGATCCAGGACCGCGTCGAGCGCCCGCACACCAAGCCGGAGCGCGAGGAGCAGCTGCGGATCCTGCGCCGCCTCAACGCCGCCGAGGCGTTCGAGACCTTCCTGCAGACGAAGTACGTCGGCCAGAAGCGCTTCTCGCTGGAGGGCGGCGAGTCCGTCATCCCGCTGCTCGACGCCGTGCTGGACTCGGCCGCCGAGTCGCGCCTGGACGAGGTCGTCGTCGGCATGGCCCACCGCGGCCGGCTCAACGTGCTGGCGAACATCGTCGGCAAGTCGTACGCCCAGATCTTCCGCGAGTTCGAGGGCAACCTCGACCCGAAGTCGATGCACGGCTCCGGCGACGTGAAGTACCACCTGGGCGCCGAGGGCACCTTCACCGGCCTGGACGGCGAGCAGATCAAGGTCTCGCTGACCGCGAACCCCTCCCACCTGGAGGCCGTGGACCCGGTCGTCGAGGGTGTCGCCCGCGCCAAGCAGGACATCATCGGCAAGGGCGGTACGGACTTCACGGTCCTGCCGGTCCAGCTGCACGGCGACGCGGCCTTCGCGGGCCAGGGCGTGGTGGCCGAGACCCTCAACATGTCGCAGCTGCGCGGCTACCGCACCGGCGGCACGGTCCACATCGTCATCAACAATCAGGTCGGCTTCACCGCCGCACCGGAGTCGGCCCGCTCCTCCATGTACGCCACGGACGTGGCGCGCATGATCGAGGCGCCGATCTTCCACGTGAACGGTGACGACCCGGAGGCCGTGGTGCGCGTCGCGCGGCTGGCCTTCGAGTTCCGCCAGGCGTTCAACAAGGACGTCGTCATCGACCTGATCTGCTACCGCCGCCGCGGCCACAACGAGTCCGACAACCCGGGCTTCACACAGCCGCTGATGTACGACCTGATCGACAAGAAGCGCTCGGTGCGCAAGCTCTACACCGAGTCCCTCATCGGTCGCGGCGACATCACGCTGGAAGAGGCCGAGCAGGCGCTGCAGGACTTCCAGGGCCAGCTGGAGAAGGTCTTCACCGAGGTCCGCGACGCCACCTCGCACCCGGCCCCGGCCCATGTCCCGGAGCCGCAGGCCGAGTTCCCCGTCGCTGTCGACACCAGCATCAGCCAGGAGGTCGTCAAGCGGATCGCCGAGTCCCAGGTCAACGTCCCCGACCGGGTGACTGTCCACCCGCGCCTGCTGCCTCAGTTGCAGCGCCGCGCGGCCCAGGTGGAGGACGACGCGATCGACTGGGGCATGGGCGAGACCCTCGCCATCGGCTCGCTGCTGATGGAGGGCACCCCGGTCCGGCTGGCGGGCCAGGACTCCCGCCGCGGCACCTTCGGCCAGCGGCACGCGGTGCTGGTCGACCGGGAGACCGGCGACGACTACACCCCGCTGCTGTACCTGACCGAGGACCAGGCCCGGTTCAACGTCTACGACTCGCTGCTCAGCGAGTACGCGGCGATGGGCTTCGAGTACGGCTACTCGCTGGCCCGTCCCGAGGCGCTGGTGATGTGGGAGGCGCAGTTCGGTGACTTCGTCAACGGCGCCCAGACCGTCGTGGACGAGTTCATCTCCTCCGCCGAGCAGAAGTGGGGCCAGACCTCCGGCGTCACCCTCCTCCTGCCGCACGGCTACGAGGGCCAGGGCCCGGACCACTCCTCGGCCCGTATCGAGCGCTTCCTGCAGGTCTGCGCGCAGAACAACATGACGGTCGCCATGCCGACGCTGCCGTCGAACTACTTCCACCTGCTGCGCTGGCAGGTCCACAACCCGCACCACAAGCCGCTGGTCGTCTTCACCCCGAAGTCGATGCTCCGGCTCAAGGCGGCGTCGTCGAAGACGGACGAGTTCCTGACCGGCGGCTTCCGCCCGGTCATCGGCGACACCGCGGTTGCTTCGGGCGCGATGGACGCGGGCGCGGTCCGTAAGGTCGTCTTCTGCTCCGGCAAGGTCTACTACGACCTGGTGGCGGAGCGGGAGAAGCGCGGCGCGAACGACACGGCCATCGTCCGGCTCGAGCGGCTGTACCCGCTGCCGGGTGCGGAGCTCCAGGCCGAGATCTCCAAGTTCCCGGGCGCGGAGAAGTTCGTCTGGGCCCAGGAGGAGCCCGCGAACCAGGGTGCGTGGCCGTTCATCGCGCTCAACCTGATCGACCACTTGGACCTGGCGGTCGGCGCCGACGTTCCGCACAAGGAGCGCCTGCGCCGCGTCTCCCGGCCGCACTCCTCCTCCCCCGCGGTCGGCTCGGCCAAGCGCCACCAGGTCGAGCAGCAGGCCCTGGTCAGCGAGGCATTCGACATCTGACCGGCACTGCGGCACGTACGGAAAGGGCCCGGCCCCGCGCGATGCGGGGCCGGGCCCTCCGGCGCTTCTGTCCCCTTCCGTTGGTCCACGCGCGCCCGTGGTGGCGCGCGTGGACCGGGATTCCTCAGATGGGCTGGGGCTCGAAGTCCCAGTACGGGCGGACGCCTTCGCGTATGGAGCGGGTGTGCGCGTGGTCCTCGCCCAGCAGCTCAGTGGCCGCCCCGATCACCTGCTGCCGCAGGGCGTCCGCCTCGTCGGCCCGGCCCGACGCGTGCAGGTCCTGGGCGAGGCCCGCCATGCAGTTGAGGGTCAGTGGGTGGCGCTCGCCGACCACCCCGCGCGCCCGGTCCAGGGCGTCCCGCCCCAGCCGGACGGCACCCGCCGTGTCCCCGGCGCGGTGCCGCGCCAGCGCGGTGTTGAGCACGCAGCCGACCGTCCAGGGGTGTCCGTCGCCCACGGCCCCGGCCATCGCGTCCAGGGTGGCCTGGGCGGCCCGCACCGCGGCGCCGGGGTTTCCCGTCTCGCCCTGGATGAGCGCGACGTTGGCGCGCGCCCCGAGAGCGTACGGGTGGTCCTCGCCGAGCTGGGCGCCGTAGAGCTTGGCGGTCGACTCGGCGAGCTCGCGGGCCTGGGAGAGCTCGCCCTCGTACCGCAGCAGCATGGCGAAGTCGGCCGAGACCATCAGCGTCTCGGGATGCTGCAGGCCGCGCCGCTTGACCAGCCGATCGCGGACCTTGCGCATCATGGCGCGGGCGAACTGCACATTGCCGTCGCGCCGCAGGCAGAGGGCGAGGTTGTGCTCGGCGAGCAGCGTCTGGGTGTGGTTCTTGTCCAGGACCTGCCGGTGCAGGCGGCAGTTGTGGTCCTGGATGGCCAGCGCCTCGTCGTACCGGCCGAGCAGCCGGAGCATCCAGGCCGTGTGCAGCGCGGAGTTGAGGGTGAGCGGGTTGCGCCCGCCGAGGAGGCCGACCCTGGCCTCGAGGATCGAGCGGTGGAGGCGGAGTGAGTCCTCGTACCGGCCCTGGAGGCCGAGGGCGACGGCGAGGTTGCTGCGTATGGCGAGTGTGCGCGGCACCTCCTGTTCGCCGAGTGAGGCGGCGGCCTCCTCCGCGGCCTCCTCGAAGAGGGCGGTCGCCTCGTCGTACTTGGCGAGCGCCATCAGGGTCCCGGCGAGGCCGTCCTTGGCGCGCAGCACCTCGATGACGCGGGCGCCGGTGTCGGCCGTGAGCCGGCCGAGGACGTCCCGGCCGACGGTTTCCGCCTCCGCGTACCGCCCGAGCCTGCGCAGCATGTTGGCCTGCTGGTGGACGGCGACGAGCACGGTGCGGTCAGTGGGGCCCGAGGCTTCGCGCCACCGGTCCACGGCCTGCCGGCTGAGCCACCAGCCGTCGTGGTACTCGCCGCGCGTCCGCAGGTACTCGATGCAGTTGAGGACCAGCTCCCGTACGTCCTCCTCGGCCGAGTCGAGCGCGCCCGACTGATCCAGGTGCGGGATCAGCTCGGCGTAGCGCGCCCAGTTGCGCGGGGATGCGGGCTCCCGGGGGTCGGCGGCGACCAGCACCCGGCAGGCGGTGGCCGAGGCCTTCTTGCGGTCGTCGGGCGGCATGCTGGTGCGCACGAAGCGGTGGAAGAGCCGGTGCATGCGGAGCGTGCCGACGGTGAGGATGTCCATGCGGGGCCCGGTCTCGTACTCCAGCCGCATGGAGGTGGCCTCGGAGAGCGTGCGCAGCGCGGTGTTCCAGCTGCTGGGCTCGGCGACCAGCTCGGCGAGGTGCGGCGGCAGGTCGCTCGCGCGCGCCGACTGCAGGAGCCGTACGGGGACGACGTCCGGCGAGAAGAAGGCGAGCAGTTTGAGGAGCTCGTCCACCTCCGGGGACTGTTCGCGGAGGGTGTTGAGGGTGATCGCCCAGGCGACCTGGAAGCCGCGGGGGTAGTCCTTGGAGGGCAGGACGCCGAAGTCGTTCGGGTCGCCGGTGCGGATGTCCGCCACGTAGTCGCCGACCGAGGCCGTGGGGTTGTTGTCCAGCCACGCCGCCATCTGGTCGAGCAGCAACGGCAGATCCTGGAGGGCGTCCGCCAGCCGGTCCGCGTCCTCCTCGGTCAGCCGGGAGGCGCGGCGGCACGCGAAGGCGACGCTCTCGTTGCGGTCGAACGGCGGCAGTCCGACCAGTTCGGCGCCCTGCTGGGACCAAGCGGTACGGCGCGTGGTGATCAGGACGTGGCCGGGGCCCTCGGGGACGAGGGACTCCAGTTCCTCGGGCTCCTCCGCGCCGTCCAGGACGACCAGCCAGCGGCGGCGAGTGGTGCGCAGCTCCTGCCTGACGGCTTCGATGAGGCCGCCGACCTCATGGTCCGCCCGGATGCCGAGCTCTTCTGCGAGCGCCGCGAACTGTTCCCGGGCCGCGGCCCGCACCGCGGCGCTGACGTGCCACACGATGTCGTACTCGCCCGCGAAGCGGTGGACGAACTCGGTGGCCACCTGCGTCTTGCCGACCCCGCTCGGGCCGTGCAGCGCCACGACCGCCGTCTGGTCACCGCCCGCCGCGAACGCGTCGTGGAGCCGCTCGAGGACCTGCTCGCGGCCGGTGAAACGGCGGTTGCGGCGCGGGGAGTTCCAGATCTCGGGCCGGTCGTCGGGGAAGCGGCGGCTGCGGGCCAGCTCGACCGGCGCGGGCCCGGTGGCCTCGGCCCCGACGGCGGCGAGCAGGCGCCGCCTGGCCTCCTCGGGCCCGAGTCCGCGCAGGCCGATGGGGTCGAGGGCGGCCGCGTCCTCGGGGAGCGGGCGGGTGGTGACGCTGACGGCGGCGATACGGTCGCGGTGGGGCGGCACGGCCAGTCGCAGCGCCTCGCCCCACGCCTCGTTCCGCCCGGACTCGAACCTGAGGTACCAGTCGTCGAGCACGAGGAGCACCCTGCCGTGGCCGCCCAGCAGGCCCGTGATGGCCGAAGCGGAGGGGGCACGGTGCACGGGATCCCAGCGGACCATGCCGGTGGTGCGGCCCGCCGCCTCGAACTGTTCCGCGATCCACTCGGCCCAGGACTGGCTGAGGCCCGCGAAGACGACCGTGACGTGCTCAGGCTTCTCGGTCACTGCGACCGTCTCCCTCTCCAGCAAAGCGATGACCCCCAGCGGGCGAAGCTCTTCAATTGTCCGTCAAAGTGCGGTTGCCGGGGCCGACTTGGTGCCACTCGGGCGGGTTGTGTGCAGTACGTCCCCGAGACGGCCCGCGGCGTGCCGGATGAGCCGTTCGAGGTCCGCGCAGTAGACGCTGGGGTGCAGAAATCCGGTCCCGCGCGCATAGCGGTGGGCGTAGTTGCCGCCGCCGCAGACCTGCCGCACCGGGCATCCCGCGCAGTCGGCGGCGAGCCCCTCCGCGCCGATCTGCCGCGCCGCGACACCGGGGTGCTCCAGCGCCTCGTCGAAGGTGCCGCGGAAGACGTCGAGGCCCGTGGCCGGGGCCCCGGGATACGCGGACTTGAGCGAGTCGACCTGCTCGATCGCCCCGTCCGTGTCGACGACCACGGCCGCCATCGGGGACAGTCCGACGGACTCGGCGGTGCTGGGCGCGCCGAGAAGCAGGGCCACGATCTCGCGGAAGAGCCGCACGTCAGTCGTGCTGTGAGGGGCGGTCCACCACAGGTCGAAGACCTGGGCCAGCCAGTCGCCGTACGGGGTGGGGCGGGGGCGGCTGCGGCCGGGGACGGGGGGCAGGTCTTCGAGGCCGGGGGGCGGCGAGGCCCAGTTGGCGTGCGGGAGGAGGAGGTCGACGGCGGGCGGGCGGAGGGCGAGGAGGGAGCGGTAGACCTCGGCGGGGCCGGCGGCGAGGTCCACCGTGCAGAGGATCCCGGCGTACTGCCCGGGGCGCTGGGCGAGCAGCCGTGCGGCACGGGAGGCCGCGGGCCATGAGGGGCGGCCCGCGTGATCGCTGCGGCGGCGGTTGAGAGCGTGGCTGCCGCCGTCGAGGCTCAGACCGACCCGGATACGGGCGGCGGCCAGGCGGTCGATCACGGACGGGGTGAGCAGGGTGCCGTTGGTCTGTACGGAGGCGGTGACCTCGCAGTCGGCGGGCACCGCATCCCGTATCGCCTCGGCGTACGCGATCACGGGTTCGGGCCCGGCGAGGAGCGGCTCGCCGCCGTGCAGCTCGATACGGATCCGGCGCAGGCGGTGGGCGGCGGCGTGCTCGGCGATCCTGCGGGCCACGTGGCGCACGGTGCGCGGGGGGACGCGGGCGGGGCGGTCGCGCCAGCTGTCGTCCCGGCCCTGGTAGATGTAGCAGTAGCTGCAGGCCAGGTTGCAGCGGCTGTGCACCTTGAGGACGAACTGCCGGAAGGGGACGGGGCGTACGCCTCTGCGGCGGAGGGCGGCGACGTCGAGGCCACGGTGCGGCCAGAGGGGGGCGGGGTCGTCGCGTGTGACGTCCGTGGTCACGGCGCGTCTTCGTAGTACGCGACGACGGTCTCGTCATCCGCGGCCGCCCTGTCCCTGAGGCCCGCGAGGATCGCGGAGAGGACGGGGTGGTCGGGGAGCTTCTCGGGGCCGGGGCCGGGGCCGAGGCCGAGGCCGGCGAATTCGGGCAGCGGTGTGTCGCTCTCGTCGGATGCGGGCGTCACGCGTCGCCCGCCTCGAGTGCCTCGATGCGGGCGGCGATGAAGACCGCGGCGATCGGATCCGCCTGATCGAGGCCACCGGCGTCCTCGAGCAAGGCCACCGCCTTGCGGTACTCCTCCAGGGCGTGTGCAGGACCGGCCGTGGTTTCCAGGACACTGCCTCGGCGCAGCCGAGCCTGAGCCGCCAGAACGGGGTTGCCCTGGCGCTCGGCGAACACGGCGGCGCGCCGGTAGTCGTCCGCTCCGCGTTGCCTGCGCTCACGCGAGCCCGTGATCCTGGCAAGGGCGACCGCCACGTCCCCGCGCAGCAAGGAAGCCCTGGCCACGATCTCGGGTTCCTCCGACTCGCGGGCGGCCGCTCCCAGTATCCAGTCGGCTTCATGAAGGTCGACGAGGGACCGCCCGTACTCGAAGCGCAGGCGCAGTGCGTCACCGAACAGCAGGCGGCGGCGGGCGAGTTCCGGGTGCCCGTCCGGGGTCTCGGCAAGCGCCTCGCGCAGGCACCGTACGGCCTGCTCGGCGTCGGCCGCCGATGCCCTGAGCGGCGCGCTCTTCGACAGCGCCTGTCCGCGGAAGGTGAGCAGCTGCGCGTGGAGGGGGTGGTTCCTTCCGGCGAGGTTGGCCGCGGCATCCAGCCACATCTCGGCAAGTGCGAGTTCGCCGATGCCCCCTGTCTGCTGGTGACGGGACCAGCCCGCTTCGGCTGACTTCCACAGGCATTCGATCCGGAGCTCCCGATTCTGCTCGGCCAGTTGCCGCGCTCGGCTGAGGGCCTCCTTGACCGAGCCGTACACCGCGTCGTCCATCAACCCGCCCGCCGCCAGCTCCCGCGCCTCGGCGAGGTCGAGCCACACCCGCGCCAGCTCATCGTCCGGCCACGGTTCCTCGGCGAGCTCCGCGAGACCCTCCTCGATACGGGTCCGTGCCGACGCGGCGTACTCGCGCACATGCCCGGGACGGGCCGGATCGGCTGTCCCGCTGACCGATCCGGTACCCGCGTAGTGGCGGGCGACGTCCAGCAGCAACCGCCCTTTGATGATCAGCACCGCAGCCAGCGCGTCGGCGACCGGCCCCCACTCCAGCAGCGCGTCCGAAGCCCGGACGGCACGGCCCATCGTCGTGACGTACCAGTCTTCACCGGGCTCGATATCCCAGGGGGCATGGGCCGGCGTGACGCCGATGTCCCGTCCCGCCTCTGCCGCCTTACGGAGCACGTCCACGCGCAGGAGCCCGTAACGCAGTCCGTGTTCGATCGAGGTCCGGGCCACGTCTGGCATGTGGGCCAGGGATTGATCCGCCTGGAGCAGCATCTGGAAGGCGAGCTGCTCGTCCTGCTCTTCCCCGGCCATCTCCGTCAGGATCCGCCCGAGGGTCAGCAGGGCAGACCTGTCCCGCTCGGCGGCACGGTCGGCCGCCGCCCACGCGGCGCGGAGGTCCTCGCTCACGCGCCGGGCCTCCCAGCGCAGCAACAGCGCATCGGCCAACAGGGAGTGGACTGCGGCCCCCGTCTCCTCCCGCGGCTCCACCTCCACCGCGACCTGGAGCAGCCGGACCGCCTCGTCCAGGTCGCGGGCGGTGCCGTCCCGTTCGAAGCGCACCAGGAACTGGCGCGCCTGCTCGACGAGGGCCACGGGGCCGCCCACGACGAACTCGGGCGCCACCGGCACCGCCCCGGAGGGCAGGAACCTCCGCAGCACCTGCTCCGAGACCCGGGCGAACCGGCGCAGCCCCGGGGCATCCGCCTCCCCCTGCCCTGCCGTCGGCCGCTCCACCGAGCCGGCCAGATACGCCGCGGCCATCGCCGGGAAGTTGCGGGCCCTGCGGCCGAAGTGCCGCTCCACGTACTGCGAGCAGTGCTTGAGGACGAGCTGCGCGTCGCCCATCGGCAGCTGCCGCAGCAGTTCCTCGCGTACGCCGTCCAGGAACTCGTACCAGAGCTCGCCGCCGCCGTCCTCGCCCCCATCGCCCTCCCCGCCCTCGGGGGTGGTCCGCCGCAGCAGTCCGCTGAGCAGCACCTCCGCGAGAACCGAGGGACCGGACCCGGCGAGCATCGCGCGCTGGACGAGCTGCATGACCGGCAGCACGAGCGGCACGGCGGACAGATGGACGGCGAGTTGTGCGGCCTCGGGGGAGGCGGAGCGGCGGAAGGCCTGGACCCGGGCGGGGGCTTCGCGCGGATCGGACGAGCGGCGGGCGGCCGTGGACCCGGCGTGGTCCGCGCGGACCCACCCCGCGGCCGCGTTGAGCGAGAGCCCCGCCGTGCCGGAGACCAGCCGGGCCCAGGTGCCGAGCGCCGCCTGCGCGGGCGCGAGCACCGGCACCGGGGTTCCGCCCTGCCCATCGCCGCCCCGCGAGGGCGTGAACTCCAGGCGCCCCGCCGGGCCTTCGCGCCTTCGCAGCACCCCCGGCACGGCCGGCAGGTGCGTGCGCCGCCACATGCGCTGCGGCAGGGGCTGTACGACGGCGACCGGCGCCGTGGCCGTCCAGCGGTGCAGCAGCCGCTGCATCCGCCCGCTGCGCCACATCGGCCCGGCGCAGTCGCTCAGCAGCAGGGTGAGCAGTCGCCCCGTCGGGTCGGCGAACTGCGCGGGAGCGTGCAGTACGGAGCCGGGTGCGGTGGTCGCGCCGATTCCGGGAGCCCCGCCCTCGTCCTCGTGCACGTAGTGCACCCGCACTTCGCGGAAGGCCCCGGCCCGCTCGCAGACCTGCCGTAACTCGTCGAGGGTCTGCTCCCATACGGCCATCGAAGTGGAGACGTCCATCAGCAGCTGGACGCGGGCCTCGCGCCGCCGCACGCCCCGGAGCACCGGTACGACGAGGCCGGTGTCGGCGGCCCGGTCGGCGGTGGTCTGCTCGTCGAGCGCCGTGCGTAAGGGGGGCGCGGGTGCCCGGAAGTGCTTCAGCGGGCGCAGCGCGCGCTGCAGCGAGCCCGGGTCGGGCAGCGCGGCCGCGACCGGTACGCGTACGGGAAGCGTGCCGCCTTCGCTGCCGTCTCCGCTGTCGCCGCCGCCCCGGTCCCGGTGCGGTGGACGGGCGAACAGCTCGGCCCGGCGGCGGCTGCCCGGCCGCCTCGCGTCGACCGGCTCCGGCTGCGCCGCGGCCGGTGGTTCGTTCGCGCCGGAAGCGGTGTCTTCGGAGGCAGGCTGCGCGGCCGGGTCCGCGGCGGCAGCCGATTCGGGACGGCCGCCGGCAGCACCCCGGTCCGGGCTGGCCAACGTGGCCAGCCACAGCGCGTCCGCCAGTTCCTCAGCCGTCGGCTCGATCCCCGCCTCCCGGAGCCGCGCGACCAGCGCCGTGAGCGTCTTCTGGCTCACGGCGCCGGCTGGGCCGGTACGGGAGGCGGACACGGTCACCGCTGCCGGTGGTCTAGCGGTCGCATCAGCAGGTCCGCGACGTCCTCGCGGCTGACGCCCGCCTCCCGGGCCGCGTACTGGGTGAGGAATATGGCGTTGAGGAGCTGGTCGGTGGGGCGGAGTTCGCCGGCGCGCGCACCCTGGGTGAAGAGGTTGATGAGGTCGAGGTGCTGCTCGTCGGTCCCCGCCCCGAAGTGGGCCTGAACCATGGCGGCCAGGCGTTCGTCGCGGGGCGGCGCGAGGTGGAGGTGGATGCAGCGGCGGAGCAGCGGCGCGGGGAAGTCCCGTTCGCCGTTGCTGGTCATGACGACGAAGGGGAAGGCCCGGCAGCGCACCCTGCCGCCCCGCACCGGCACCCGGCGGCCGTCGTCGTCCAGCACCGCCACCTCCTCCTGGCCGGGGCGGTCGGCGATGCGCTCGAGCTCGGGGAGGCCGAACTCGCCCTCCTCCAGGGCATTGAGCAGGTCGTTCGGCAGGTCGAGGTCGCTCTTGTCCAGCTCGTCGATGAGCAGGACGCGCGGCAGTTCGCCGGGCAGCAGGGCGGTACCGAGAGGGCCGAGTCTGATGTACCGGCCGATGTCGTCCTCGGGGCCGCCGCCGGAACCGCCGCCGGAACGGCCGGTGGGACCGCCGCTCGCGCCGCTGTTCCGCGACAGTTGCGCGTCCTGCAGCCTGCCGATGGCGTCGTACGCGTACAGCCCGTCCTTCAGCTCCGTGCGGCTGACGATCGGCCACTGCAGTACGCGCCCGAGGCCCAGCTCGTGGGCCACCGCGTGCGCGAGGGTGCTCTTGCCCGAGCCGGGCTCGCCGGTCACCAGCAGGGGCCGCCGCAGATAGAGCGCCGCGTTGATGAGCTGGAGGGCTTCCTCGTCCTCCGTGGGCAGCGGCACGGCCCGTTCGCCGAGCCGCCGCTTCGAGGCCGCGTCGATGGGAGGCGCTGCCGCCACGGCCGGGCCGCCCTCGAAGTTCCGCCAGGGCGGGGGCGGCGGGAGCTCGCGGATCCGCTCGGGATCGGGCTCTCCTGTGCCGCGGTAGATCAGCCACTCGCTCACTGCTCGCTCCTCGTCGGCGGTTGGTGGGATGCCGCGTCCTGGCCGACGGGGGCAGGCTGTGCCCACAACGGGCCCCTGAAAATGTACCCGCGTGGCGTCCGCACAACGGCCTTATCCGGACAGTGGTTTATGGGTCTCATGGCTCTCACGGGCTTCACCGGCTTCATCGGCTCCAGGTGTTCACGGCGAGTCCACGGTCCCGGCCTGTCCTGCGGGGACGGGCCGTCTGGGGTCGTCGTACAGCACGGCCACGGCCTCCGCCCAGTGGCTGGCGTCCCTCTCCTGGTAAATCTCCTCCCTGATACGGCGCAGCCGGTCGGGCAGTTCAGCCGCTGCGCCCAGCTGCCCCAGCAGCTCGGCCGCACCCGCATGGAAGGTCTCGCACGGGTCCAGGCAGCCGCTCGCGGTGTGTCCTTCGGTGTGCCAGAGCGCGATGCCGTGCCCGGCCTCCAGCGCCATGTCGATGGCCTTGCGGCCGAGGCCCCTGCTCGCGGGGCGGCACAGTACGGGGATGGCGGTGGCCGGCATCTCCTGAAACTGCCGGGACTTCGGCATCTGCCCGAGCGGCGGCGTACGGGACGCCCTGAACTCCCCGGCTCCGGCCGCGCGTTCCCAGCGCTCCCGCCACACGTTGTCCGGATCTCCCCGGCGCGCGATGTCCCGCAGCACCACCCGGCGGCGCGCCCCCAGCGGCAGATGCGCCGCGTCGTACAGCTTGGCCATCTGGCTGAGCTGCCAGCGGTGCACCGCGGTGTCGAAGTGGCCGACGGGCAGGGCCACTTCGAGCGGGGCCGGGCTGTGCGGGGTGTCGACGCCGTGGAAGACCTCGGCGAGCGGCTGGCGCAGCCGCTGGACGAGGTCCTCGGGGGCGACCCCGCGGCCCGTCTCCTCCGCCGCGAAGGGCTCGCCGCCACCGTCGCCGTCATCGCCGTCGTCGACCCGTATCCGCCAGTAGAAGCGGGTGGGTTCCTCGTAGAGCACGGGCTCCAGCTCGACGACGACCGTGGCGCCTTCGCCGGGTCCGGGGTACGGGATGACGACCTGGCCGGGGTCGCTCTCCGCCGCCTGCCGCACGGTGAGCCGCTCCGGCAGCCGGGCGTCGGTGACCACGGTGCGCAGCGGCGGGCGCACCGTGGTCAGCCGCCGCTCGACCCAGTCCGACAGCGCCTTGGCGTCGCCGTCCCTGCTCTCGACGAGGAGGGCGACGAGCCGGAGGTAGTGCAGAAAGGCGATGGCCTCCAGCGGTCTGTCGTTCTCGTAGAGCCTGCCGTGGCCGTCGCGCCAGGTGTGCAGCAGCGGGGCGCGGCCGGGCGGCGGGGGCTCGCCCCGGGCCCGGTCCACCAGGGCGGCGACATCGGGCGAGGCCCGCGGCGGGTCCAGTTCCGCGAGGAGGCGCAGCGCCTCGGTGCGGTCCTCCGGAGTCCACTGGTCGCCACTCGGGGGCACGCTGCTGCGTCCGGGCAGTTTCGCCTGCTCCGCGGTCCAGTGGTACGAGGTGACCGCGGACCGGCCGCCGTGCCAGCGGTCGTGCCAGGCCATGACCTCCTGGTAGACATCGCCGAACTGCCGCAGGGCCGCGGCCGCGATGGCCAGCCCGCCGTCCCGCTCGCTCCTGCGGGACTTGATGATGCCGACGACGGCACCGGCGGCGGGGTCGAGGACCGGCCCGCCCGAGGCGCCCTTGGGGAACTCGGCCTGCGGCGCGAAGCGCATCCCGTACGTGTCGTCGCGCTGGTTGATCTCGGCGTCGGCGCTCCAGGGGACGGCCTGCCCGCGCCCGTGCTCCCCGGGCCGGAAGCCGTAGGCGGTCTTGGGGGCGCCGCCCGGCTGCTCCGCGCGGTCGGTGAACCAGACGCACTCGTGCTCCACGCTGTCGTCCAGCAGCCGGACCAGCGCGAGATCCTCCGCCACCGGCACCTTGTCGTTCCGCAGGTCGGACAGGAGCCAGTGCGCGAGCCGCGCCTCCACCGGCGCGCCGCCGTTCACCACCTCATTGCGGACGGCGAAGACCCGGTCCTGCTGCTCCCGGAGATACGACCGCAGTACGTGGGCGCAGGTCAGCACCCAGCCGGGGGCGATGAAGAAGCCGCTGCCCCACATCGCCGCACCGGTCCCGGCCTGCGGGGGCCCGGCCTGTGGGGTCAGCGCCTGCGCGGTGCCGGCCTCAGCGGTGCCGGCCTGCGCGGTGGTGTCCGCGGCAGGCATGAGCTGAACGGTTGCCGCCCGGGTCAGCGCGTCGAGATGCCCGGCCTCACCCATTCGCGCGCGCCGGGTCGTGCCCAGGGTCGGCGGCCGCGGCGCGCCCTCCGGCTCTCCCACGGCCGAGCTGCCAGGTCAGGGTCACCTCGATCGACGCCTTGGCCTCTCCGTCGGCGAGCACGGCGAGGGCCTTGCCGGGCTTGGCGGCGAGCTCGATGCCGAAGGTGATGCTCGCCTCGTCCGGCCCGACCGCGGCGGCGGCGTCGAGCACGGCCGCGCCCACCCCGCTGATCACCTCTCCGAGCTGCTCGACCTTGGCCGCGGCGGCGTCGAGCACGCCGACGTCCTCGTCGTCCTCCCCGTAGCCCCCCGCGCTGCTGACGCGGGCGAACACCTCGGCGCCCCCGGGCAGTTCGATCTTCTGGATGCGTGTCACGGCTCCCCCGCTCCTGACAGCAACTCGCTCTCCCCTGCTCCCACTTGGAGCTCTGCAAGGGTACTGGCCTGCACCGACGGCAGGCGAGACCCCGGCCTCCCCGAACGGGGGCCCCGCCAGGCGCCGCAATACCCTGGAGGGGAGGAACCATCCGGACCAGGCTGTATCAGGAGCGCCCCCTTGTACTTCACCGACCGCGGCATCGAGGAGCTGGAGCAGCGGCGCGGCGAGGAAGAGGTCACCTTCGAGTGGCTCGCCGAGCAGCTGCGTACGTTCGTCGACCTCAACCCGGACTTCGAGGTCCCGGTCGAGCGGCTCGCGACCTGGCTGGCGCGCCTCGACGACGAGGACGAGGACGAGTAGTACACGTCCGGGTACGGGCCTGGCGCCGGCGCTCGCCCGGCGCCATCCCCGTGCCCCTCTTCCCTTGACTTCCGACCTCCGCGATATATCGTGTCTTTTGAGAGACGCGATATGTCGCCGTACGCCCGTACGCCTGTCCCAGGGGAGGCCGGAGCAGTGTCAGCCAGCAACGAGTGGTCGGTCTCCGAACCACGCACCCTCGACCTCGAGGAACCGGTCAAGCACCTCAGCGTCCGCATCGTCAACGGCGCCGTGAACGTCGTCGGCACCGACGAGGACACCGCCCGCCTCGAGGTCAGCGAGATCGAAGGCCCGCCGCTCACCGTCACGTACGAGGGAGGCACGCTCACGGTCACGTACGACGACCTGCCCTGGAAGGGCTTCCTCAAGTGGCTGGACCGCAAGGGCTGGCGCCGCAGCGCCGCGGTCTCCCTCGCCGTACCGGCCGGGACCCGGGTCGAGGTGGGGGTCGTGGGCGCGAACGCCGTGGTCTCGGGCATCGAGGGCCCCACCGATGTGCGCGGCATCAGCGGTGACACCACACTCGTCGGGCTCACCGGCGCGGTCCGCGCCGACACGGTCTCCGGCGGCGTCGACGCCCAGGGGCTGACCGGGGACCTGCGCTTCAATTCCGTCTCGGGCGACCTCACCGTGATCGAGGCGTGCGGTTCCTCGGTACGGGCCGACTCGGTGAGCGGCAACATGATCGTGGACGTGGACGGCAAGGGCGCGGACCTCGCCCTCACCACCATCTCCGGTGAGATCGCGATCCGTCTCCCGCACCCCGCGGACGCCGAGGTCGAGGCCAACACCACGAGCGGCTCGATCTCCAACGCCTTCGAGGACCTCAGGGTGACCGGCCAGTGGGGGGCCAAGCGGATCACCGGCACGCTGGGCGCGGGCAGCGGCCGGCTGAAGGCGACCACGATCTCCGGAGCCATCGCGCTGCTGCGCCGCCCGCCGGCCGAGGACGGAGAACCGTACGACGACGGCCCGGACGGCGGCCCGGACGACGGCCCGGACGGCGACGGCCCGGACGACGCCGCCCCGACCAGCCCAGGAAAGGTCCTCTGATGCCTCCCGTCTTCGCCCACGGCCGACTCCGCCTCTACCTCCTGAAGCTGCTGGACGAGGCCCCGCGCCACGGCTACGAGGTGATCCGCCTGCTGGAGGAGCGCTTCCAGGGCCTGTACGCGCCGTCCGCCGGCACCGTCTACCCGCGCCTCGCCAAGCTCGAGGCCGAGGGCCTGGTCACCCACGCCTCCGAGGGCGGCCGGAAGGTCTACTCGATCACCGACGCCGGACGCGCCGAGCTCGCCGACCGGCAGGGCGAACTCGCCGATCTCGAGCTGGAGATCCGCGAGTCCGTCTCCGAACTGGCGGCAGAGATCCGCGAGGACGTCCGCGGCGTGGCGGGCGACCTCCGCCGCGAGATGCGCGCGGCCGCCCGCCAGGCCCGGACGGAGGGGGCCGCCAAGGAGGGCTGGGAGGGGTCATGGGGCGACAAGGAGGCCTGGCGCCAGGCCAAGGAGGAGATGCGGCGCGCCAAGGACGAGTGGAAGGAGCAGGCCCGCCGTGCCAAGGAGGAGAGCCGGCGCGCCAAGGAGGACGCCCAGCGGGCCCGTAAGCAGGCGCGGGACGCGCAGATCTTCGCGCGCGAGGAGATCCAGAAGATCGTCAAGCGGGTGCAGGAGCAGACCCAGGACCACATCCGCGCGGGCGACTGGCAGCACGCCGTACGCGATGCGCTCGCCGAAGTCACGCGCGAGATGCGGCGGGTGGCGCAGCAGGCGGGCCCGGAGGCCGCCGAGGGGACGGCGACAGAGGGGGCGCCCGAGGCGACGGCTGAGGGGACTGCCGAGGGGACTGCGGCCGAGGAGGCGGAGAAGCCCGAGTGGGCCCGGGAGCCCGCCGCGCCCTCGGACGACCCGGCCCGCGACCTCGAGCGGATGCTCGACCGCTTCCGCGACGACGTCCGGGACGCGGCCCGCGACCACGGGGTGAGCCCCGAACAGCTGAAGGACGCCCGCCGCCACCTCTCGACGGCGGCGGCCCACATCGGCGCGGTGCTGCGCACCCGCTCCCCGCGGTCCCCGCGGTCCTGAGGCGTCAGCCCCAGCGGTAGCCGTCCCCGATGAGGAACGCCCAGTTCCTCGCCCGCTTGTCGTCCACCCGCGTCTCCTCGTCCATCGGATACAGCCCGATCGGCTGCCGACGTGCTCATCCGATGGATGGACGGGGAAGTTACGGGTGTCGGCGAGGCTCGCCGTGCCAGATCGATTCTGCGGGCCGCGCTCACCGCGGGGCCGCGCCCATCGCGGGGCCGCGCTCACCGCGCCCCCGCACTCACCGCGCGCCCGCGCTCAGACCGTCAGCACGACCTTGCCGAAGAGGCCCCCGCCCGCCATCTTCTCGAAGCCCTCCCGGGCCCGGTCCAGCGGCAGCACGGAATCGATGACCGGCCGTACACCCGTGGCCGCACAGAAGTTGAGCAGGTCCTCCAGCTCGTCCTTGGTGCCCATCGTCGAGCCGACGACCTTCAGCTCCAGGAAGAAGATCCGGTTGAGCTCCGCGGACTTGGGGCTGGGGCCGCTCGTCGCGCCGGAGATGACCAGAGTGCCGCCCGGCTTCAGCGACTTGACGGAGTGCGACCAGGTGGCGGCGCCGACCGTCTCGATCACCGCGTCCACCCGCTCCGGCAGCCGCGCCCCCGGCTCGTACGCGTCGATGGCGCCCAGGTCCACGGCCCGCTTGCGCTTGGCCTCGTCGCGGCTGGTGGCGTACACGCGCAGCCCGCCCGCCTTGCCGAGGACGATCGCGGCGGTCGACACCCCGCCGCCCGCGCCCTGCACGAGGACGGAGTCCCCGGGCCGTACGCCCGCGTTCGTGAACAGCATCCGGTACGCCGTCAGCCAGGCGGTCGGCAGGCAGGCCGCCTCCTCGAAGG
Source organism: Streptomyces sp. 7N604 (assembly GCF_052245475.1). Classification (NCBI taxonomy): domain Bacteria; kingdom Bacillati; phylum Actinomycetota; class Actinomycetes; order Kitasatosporales; family Streptomycetaceae; genus Streptomyces; species Streptomyces sp. 7N604. The sequence goes on from NZ_JBQQBX010000024.1 coordinate 28,380, forward strand.
ACAGCTCCCTCGGCTTGGGCAGGAGGTTCCAGACGGGGACGGCGACCTGCTCGGCGAAGGTGCCCTGGTAGCGCTCGGTGAGGATGGAGCGCGGCTCCTTCGGGCCGACGCCGTGGCCGGTCTGGCCGATGACGGAGTGGATGACGACCTCGTTGCCGTCCTGGTCGGTCCCGGCGGCGTCGCAGCCGAGGATCATCGGCAGCGACTCCTCCCCGAGGCCGACGCCGCGCAGCGACCACAGGTCGTGGTGGTTGAGCGAGGCGGCCCTGACGTTGACGGTCGTCCAGCCGGGGCGCGCCTCCGGGGCGGGACGATCGCCCAGCTCGAGGCCGTTCAGCGGCTGGTCACGGTCGATACGTGCGGCATAGGCGGCGAACATGATCCCGAGACTATGACGCGGGCCGGACGCGGCGGAACCGCACACCGGTGTGACGCGCGCCGCGGTCGCTCACAGCCGGGGTGACGGAGCCCCGAGGCCCGCGATCACCGGGGGGCGAACCACGACCCGTATGCCGTATCAGTCAATCCCCGCCGGATGGCGGCTGCTGGTGGCGTACCGCCCGTCCTGCCGAGGACGATCGCGGCGGTCAATCCCTCCGGTACTGCGCGGGCGAGTCCTTGGTCTCCGGGTCCTCGTACGAGCCCGCCCTGCCCCGGTCCACGTGGAAGGTGGTGAGCGTGGTGACCGGCGAGGCCGGGTCGCGGCGGTCCGCGATCACCCGCATATGGGTGGACCACCGCTCCGGCGTGACCTCGTACACGTCGTAGCCGTAACGATTCCCCTCGAAGTACTGCAGATGCGGGTTGGCCCTGCCCATGACCGGACCGTTGGTCTGGTTCCAGTCCGCGGAGTACCCGCCCGAGGTGACCGAGTGGGCCGTGAACTCGGTGCCGACGACGGGTGAGGACGCGTCGTCGAAGTCGGGCCGGACGTCGTCCACGAAGGCGGAGTGCCAGTCGCCGGTGATGATGACGAGGTCCTCGAGGCCGGAGTCGTGAACGTGCGTCAGCACCTCTTTCCGCTCGGCGAGGAAGCCGTCCCACTGGTCGGTGAACATGTACGGGCCGCCGGGCCTGCCGCGCAACTGGCTGAGCATGATCGAGTTGGCCCAGCAGTGCCAGGCGTCGGGCGCCCGGTCGATGCCCTGCTTGAGCCAGCTCTTCTGCTCGGCGCCCAGGATCGTGCCGTCGGCGAGGTTCTGCGCGGACCGGTACGAGCGCAGGTCGAGCACCGTCACCTCCAGCAGGTCGCCCCACCTCCGCACCCGGTGGATCTCGGGGTCGGGCAGGGCGGACGCGCCGCTGTCGCGGTGCGGCATGTGCTCGTACCAGGCCTGGTACGCGGCCGCGCGGCGCTGCATGAAGGGCGCGCCGCCGCCCGTGCCGCTGTAGTCGTTGGCGACCTCGTGGTCGTCCCAGGTCAGGAACCAGGGGTGGGCGGCGTGCGCCTCGCGCAGGGACGCGTCGCCCTTGTAGAGGGCGTGCCGGACCCGGTAGTCGGCGAGGGTGAAGATCTCGGGCCCGTTGTGGTCGCGGACGGCGTCGCCGCCGACCGGCCCGTGCTCGTAGATGTAGTCGCCGAGATGGATCACGAAGTCGAGGTCCTCGCGGGCGATGCCGCGGTGCGCGGCGTAGAAACCGTCGTGGAACGCCTGGCAGTTGGCGGAGGCGAAGCGGACCCGCGGGACGCTGCCGACGGGTGCGGTCTTCGTACGGCCGGTACGGCTGCGCTTGCCGAGCGCGGTGAAGGCGTACCAGTAGTGCCGCCCGGCGCGCAGCCCGCCGACCGGCACGTGCACGCTGTGGCCCAGCGTCGCGGAGGCGGGCGCCGTGCCGCGGGCGACGACGCGCTTCAGCTCGCTGTCCTCGGCGACGACCCAGCCGACCTCGACGATCTCCGGCAGCTGCTGCTCGGCGGCGAGCGGCTCGGGCGCGAGCCGGGTCCACAGCACGACGCTGCTCGGCTGCGGGTCGCCGGAGGCCACGCCGAGCGTGAAGGGCGCGGGGTCGTAGTCGGCGCCCAGCGCCTCGGCGGCCTCGCGCGCCTGCGCGGGCGAGAGACCGGGGCTCAGCGGCCAGGCGAGGTTGAGGGCGCCCGCTGCGGCCGCGGCCTTCAGCAGATCACGGCGGTTCAGCTTCACGACCGGCCTCCGGCGGTGGCTTCGAGGGTCAGGACACGACGCTTCACGACCGGCCTCCGGCGTTGGTGCCTCCGGTGGGCTCGAGGGTCAGCGATATCGCGTCGGCGTAGCCGTCGTTGGACGTGCCGCTGCCGGAGCGGGTGAAGACGAGCAGCAGCCGGGCGGTGCGTGCGCCTGGCGGCACGGCGGCGCCGACCTTCCGCTCGACGAGGCCGGTGGCCGACTTCCGCTCGGCCGCGGTGACCGGGCCGAGCACGGCCAGCGCGAGCGGGGTCCCCTGCGCGTCCCGGAACTCCACGGAGAGCCGGGCGCCGTCCTCCTGCGTCGCGTAGCCGCCGAGCCAGGCGCTCGCGGTGAACCGCACGTCGCCCGCGTCCACGGCCGGGTGTCCGGTGCGCCCGGTCGCGGGCAGGGTCACGTCCTGCACGAGGGCGGTACGGGGCGAGTTGCCGCCGGAGAAGAACCGGCTGCCGCGCTGCGCGGGCCCGGGGTCGCTCGGCGTCGGGTATCCCCCGCCGACCGCGTACCCGACGAGCGCCGGCGCGCCCTGTCCGACCGTCCATCCTGTGACCGACGGGACCGGCTCGGCGGTCCCTCCCGGCCCGCTCTCGGCGTCCCCGTTGACTACGAGATTCACTGGCGTATGCCTCCCCAACTCCCCGTCCGGCGCTGCGACTCAGGCATCAGGCATCCCACCAGTCACGAGTGAACCAGCGGAAGACCGCAGCGGAACGATGAGGGCGGCGCGGGCCGTTCCCTACGACCCGTCAGCCCTCGTCCGGGGGGACGGGTAACCGCCGAGCCCGGTTGCTCGGGTGGGCGGGTGGGAAGAAGAGCCCGCCGCGGGCGGGCGTCAGGGTGCGAGACGGGCCGTGGCCCACCCCGAGGGGCGAGCCACGGCCCGTACGAACGATCCGCCCGGCGGTGGCTACCGCCGTGCGACGCCCTCCGCCCTCGCCGCCGCGGCCACGGCCGCGGTGACCGCCGGAGCGACCCGCTCGTCGAACGGCGACGGAATCACCTTGTCCGCGCTCAGCTCGTCGGCGACCACCGCCGCCAGCGCCTCCGCCGCCGCCAGCTTCATCCCCTCCGTGATCCGCGACGCCCGCACCTGCAGCGCGCCCGCGAAGATCCCGGGGAAGGCCAGCACGTTGTTGATCTGGTTCGGGAAGTCGCTGCGCCCGGTCGCGACCACGGCCGCGTACTTGTGCGCAACGTCCGGGTGAATCTCCGGGTTGGGGTTGGCCATGGCGAAGATCAGCGACTTCTTCGCCATCTTCGCCACCGCCGACTCCGGAACCGTCCCGCCGGACACCCCGATGAAGACGTCCGCACCGTCGAGCGCCGACTCCAGCGACCCGGTCAGCCCCGCCTTGTTCGTGAAGCCCGCCAGCTCCCGCTTCACATCCGTCAGGTCCTCGCGGTCCGCGCTGACGATGCCCTTGCGGTCGCAGACCGCGACATCGCCGATGCCCGCCTCGACGAGGATCCTGGCGATGGCGACCCCCGCCGCGCCCGCGCCGGAGATCACGGCGCGCAGCTGCCCGAGCGTACGCCCGGTGAGCTGCGTGGCGTTGCGGAGCGCGGCGAGCGTGACGACGGCCGTGCCGTGCTGGTCGTCGTGGAAGACCGGGATGTCCAGACGCTCCTGGAGCTTCCGCTCGATCTCGAAGCAGCGGGGCGCGGAGATGTCCTCCAGGTTCACCCCGCCGAAGGACGGGGCGAACCGGGCGACCGTCTCGACGATCTCGTCCGCGTCCCGGCAGTCCAGGGCGATCGGGACCGCGTCGACGCCACCGAACTGCTTGAACAGGATGGCCTTGCCCTCCATCACCGGAAGGGAGGCCTCCGGCCCGATGTCGCCGAGCCCGAGCACCGCGCTGCCGTCCGTCACGACGGCCACGACCTGGGACTTCCAGGTGTAGTCGTGGACGAGCTCCGGCTGCTCCGCAATGGCGCTGCACACCTTCGCGACACCCGGCGTGTAGGCGAGGGACAGGTCGTCCTTGTCCCGGACCGGGACGGTCGCCTGGACGGCCATCTTGCCGCCGCGGTGCAGGGCGAAGGCCGGATCGAAAGGCTCGCCGTCGTCCGTCGTGTCGCTATCGCCGCGAGGATTCACGATCTCCGCTGCCACTTGTTGACCCCTTTGTCTGAATTCTGTCGAGGGTGGCCGCTCCAGGAATGAGGAGCGGGCGGGCACCGCGTCCGCGGCCCTGCGCGGCGGATGGCCGCTGCGCGGGGGGAGGTACGGACGCCGGGCGCGCCGCACACGCGCCCTGAGCCCCGGGTGAGGGGTGTAACCATCGTTTCTACCGCACGACTGCGGCCTGGAACGAGTCGCTTTCGTCACGCGGGTGTACGGCGCGAGGTTTTTCGGCCCCCGCCAACCGGCCGGGGACATATCACGCAAAGGAGTCGCACTGCGGGAACCGCACTTCAGCGGGCGGCGGCATACGCTCGACATGCGGTTACGTGATCCCGGTGACGGGATCGCCCGTTATCCGATTTTGACATGGCTGGCCCCCTGTTCGGAGCCGTCCGGATGGCAAGATGCCTCAATCAATCACACGAGGTCGCGACACTCGACGCTGTGCCCGACCCATCGGCTACTCCCTGACTCTCCGGAGGAACCACCAATGACCGCAAGCACCACTCGTCGCCCGGCCGCTGCCCGTACCCGGTTGGCCGCCGCCGGCGCGATCGCGGTCGCGGGCGCCCTGCTGCTGACCGCCTGCGGTGACCAGACCGAAAAGGGCGGCAACGGCGACTCGACCGCCGCGGGCGCCGAGGCGCCCCTGTTCTCGAAGCTGCCCAAGGACATCCAGGACTCCAAGGTCATCAAGGTCGGCTCGGACATCGCGTACCCGCCGGTCGAGTTCAAGGAAGGCGGCAAGACCGTCGGCCTCGACCCGGACCTGGCCGACGCTATGGGCAAGGAGCTCGGCGTGCGGTTCGAGTTCCAGAACGGCACGTTCGACACCCTGCTCACCGGCATGCGCTCCGGCCGCTACCAGATCGCCATGTCGGCCATGACCGACACGAAGGAGCGGCAGAACGGCGTCGACCCGGAGACCGGCAAGAAGATCTTCGAGGGCGTCGACTTCGTCGACTACTTCACCGCGGGTGTCTCCATCTACACCAAGAAGGGTCAGACCAAGGGCGTCGAGACCTGGGACGACCTCTGCGGCAAGACGGTCGTCGTCCAGCGTGGCACGGTCTCGCACGACCTGGCCAAGGACCAGTCGGCGAAGTGCAAGAAGGGGGGCGAGAAGGTGATCACCATCGAGCCCTTCGACACCGACGTCGAGGCCCAGACCCGGCTGCGCGCGGGCGGCGCCGACGCGGGCGCCAGCGACTTCCCGGTCGCCGCGTACGCCGTGAAGACCTCCGGCGGCGGCAAGGACTTCGAGCTCGTCGGCGAGCAGGTCGAGGCCGCGCCGTACGGCATCGCGGTCGGCAAGAAGAACACCCAGCTGCGCGACGCCCTGAAGGCGGCCCTCGAGTCCGTGATCAAGAACGGCGAGTACGACAAGCTCATGGACAAGTGGGGCGTCCAGGACGGCGCGGTCAAGGAAATCAAGATCAACGGCGGTTCCTGACGTACGACCTCCCCCGGATTCGTACGGCTCTCGAGGAACGCTGAAAGGCAACACCCGTGACTGTTCCGATCGACAAGACGGGCCCGGAGGACGCGCCGCCGCCGGGCCCGCCGCCTGAGACCATCAAGGCGATTCCCGTCCGGCACTACGGGCGGTGGGTATCCGGCCTCGTGGTGCTGGGGCTGCTGGCGCTGGTGGTGAATGCTTTCGCCGGTGCCGACATCAACTGGTCGGCCATCCCGGACTTCATGTTCGACTCCAGCGTGCTGGAGGGTTTGTGGAGGACGGTGCTGATCTCGGTGCTGTCCATGGTGGTCGGCCTGGTGCTGGGCATCGTGCTGGCCGTGATGCGGCTGTCGAAGAACCCGGTCACCTCCTCGGTGGCCTGGGGCTACATCTGGTTCTTCCGCGGCACCCCGGTCTTCGTCCAGCTGATCCTGTGGTTCAACCTCGCCCTGGTCTTCCCCTACATCAACCTGGGGTTCTACCGGGACGAGATGAGCGACTTCATGACTCCGTTCATGGCCGCTCTGCTGGGTCTCGGCCTGAACGAGGCCGCGTACATGTCGGAGATCGTCCGGGCCGGCATCCAGTCGGTCGACGAGGGCCAGACCGAGGCCTCCCACGCGCTGGGCATGACCCACGGCAGGACGCTGCGCCGGGTGGTGCTGCCCCAGGCGATGCGGGTGATCGTGCCGCCGACCGGCAATGAGTTCCTGAACATGCTCAAGACCTCGTCGCTCGCGGCGAGCGCCTGCCAGTACCCCGAGCTGCTGCGCTCCACCCAGGACATCGGCCAGACCTCGGGCGCCGTCGTCGAGATGCTGTTCCTGGCCGTGTTCTGGTACCTGGTGCTGACCAGCGTCTTCAGCGTCGGCCAGTACTACCTGGAGCGGTATTACGCTCGAGGCACGGTGCGCAGCCTGCCGCTCACCCCGCTCCAGCGGATCAGGGCGTTGGGCATCTTCAAGCGGTCCCCGGAGGTGCGGGCATGAGCGCGATGGTCAAGGCCGAGGGCGTGCACAAGTCCTTCGGCGCCGCCCACATCCTCAAGGGCATCGATCTCGAGGTGGCCCCGCGTGAGGTCTTCTGCCTGATCGGACCCTCCGGCTCGGGCAAGTCCACCTTCCTGCGGTGCATCAACCACCTGGAGAAGATCAACGCCGGGCGGCTGTACGTGGACGGCGAGCTGGTCGGCTACCAGCAGCGGGGCGACAAGCTCTTCGAGCTCAAGGACAGCGACGTCGCGCGCAAGCGGCGCGACATCGGCATGGTGTTCCAGCGGTTCAATCTCTTCCCGCACATGACCGCGCTGGCCAACGTCATGGAGGCCCCGGTCCAGGTGAAGGGGGAGACCAGGGCGGTCGCACGGGAGCGGGCGCTGCGGCTGCTGGACCGGGTGGGCCTGGGCGACAAGGCCGCGTCCTACCCCTCGCAGCTGTCCGGCGGTCAGCAGCAGCGGGTGGCCATCGCCCGCGCGCTGGCCATGGAGCCGAAGCTGATGCTCTTCGACGAGCCGACGTCGGCGCTGGACCCTGAGCTGGTCGGGGACGTGCTGGATGTCATGCGTGGCCTGGCCGAGGACGGCATGACCATGATCGTGGTCACCCACGAGATGGGCTTCGCCCGCGAGGTCGGCGACGCGCTGGTGTTCATGGACGACGGCGTCGTGGTCGAGTCCGGCCACCCGCGCGACGTCCTGACCGACCCGCAGCACGAGCGCACCAAGTCGTTCCTGTCGAAGGTGCTGTAGGCATACATCGCGTGGGGCCCTCCGCAGTGCGCTTGCTGCGGAGGGCCCCACGCGTCGTGCGGCAGCACGCGTTTGTGCGGTCGTACGGGCGTGGGCTCACTGGAGCCCGAGGTCGCCGCGCGGCCGGGTTGCCGAAGATCTTGTAACGCTCGGCCGCCGGCCTGGCCTGCCAGGCCGCCCAGTCGGCGCGCGGGCCACCGTCTCCGTCATCCCGTCCCCCTCCACCTCGTCCGCACTCGTAATACGCTCGAAGCGGCAACGTCTGTTACACGGGCCCGCGACCGACGCGAGACCGCATCCGTAAGGACTACAAGTGGAACTGGCCTATTACTCGGACTATGCCGTCCGCCTGGTCAACAGTGAGGACCCGCCCCGCGGCAAGGACGGGCTCACGTCGGTCGATGCCGTACGGGCTCTCTTCGGTGACGGCTCGCAGGCGGCGCGGCGCGCGACCGACGCCGACGTGACCCGGCTGCGCGCCGTACGGGCCCGGCTCCGCGCCGTCTTCGAGGCGGCGGACGAGGGCGAGGAGGTCCGGGCGGTGGACCTCCTCAACGCGCTGCTGATGGAGTTCCCGGTGAGCCCGCAGGTCTCCGGGCACGAGCTCCGCGACGAGGACGGCCGCCCCAAGTGGCACATGCACATCGCCGACCACGCGGCGAACGCGACCGCGGGCTACACCGCGGCCGCCGTCATGGGCCTCGCCTTCCAGCTCACCGACCTGGGCGTGGACCGCCTCGGCATCTGCCGGGCCACGCCCTGCCGGAACGCCTATCTCGACACGTCGACGAACCGGTCCCGGCGCTACTGCTCGGACCGCTGCGCGACGCGCGCCAACGTGGCCGCCTACCGCGCGCGCAAGCGCCTGGAGACGGAGCGGTCGGGCCGGCCGCCCGGCGACCTTACGGACGAGGGCGCGGCGGAGCGCACGAGCCGCACGGCGGAGAAGACCCAGGCCAGCAGCGCGGCCGGCGACCGCTGACCGTCGAGCGCGCCCAGCGGGCGCAGCCGCACACGGGCGCGGGCGAGCACGAACTCCTCCGGCACGGGGCCGAATTCCCGGCTGTCGTTCTCGGTGTACGGGTTGTCGCCCAGCACCCACCAGCCGTCCTCGCGCCGCTCCACGGCACGCTTCACGATCAGCAGGTCCTGCTGCATCGGGTGGCGCAGCATGATGACGTCACCGGGGCGCACCGGGGCCCCGTAGTGGACCACGAGCCGGTCGCCCGGCTTCAGCGTCGGCACCATCGAAGGACCGACGACGTCGGCGAGCCCGAAGGCCCGAGCCGCCCGCTGCTCACGGTCCGGCTCCGGCTCGCGCCCGAGACCGTGCCCACGGCGCTGACCGCGTTCGCTGTGTCCGCTGTGTTCACCGCGTACGCCGCGATCACCGCGCTCGCCGTCTTCACCGCGCTCGCCGTGTTCAAAACCCTGCCACCGGCCACCTTCCGGCATCCGGCACCTCCCGGCTCCCGGTCCGTTCCTCCACCAGTACCAGCCTGACACTGGACTTTTGTCCTAAGCCCCCTGGGGCACTCGCGAAAACGCCTCGCCCAGGGAGTAATCTCCCACCTGAGAAGACGATCACGAGGAAGGACAGCTCTATGCTCTCCCGCCTGTTCGCCCCGAAGGTGCAGGTCAGCGCCCACTGTGACCTGCCCTGCGGTGTTTACGACCCGGCCCAGGCCCGGATCGAGGCCGACTCGGTCAAGGCCATCCAGGAGAAGTACCAGGCCAACGAGGACGTGCACTTCCGCGCCCGGGCCATTGTCATCAAGGAGCAGCGCGCGGAGCTCGCCAAGCACCACATCTCGGTGCTCTGGAGCGACTACTTCAAGCCGCCGCACTTCGAGAAGTACCCGCAGCTGCACCAGCTGGTCAACGACGCCCTGAAGGCCGCGAGCGCCGCCAAGGGCTCGACGGACCCGGCGACCGGCCAGAAGCTGCTGGATCTGATCGCCGAGATCGACAAGATCTTCTGGGAGACCAAGAACGCCTGATCTTGATTTATCCCCTCTGACCTGTGGTTTTCTTCACCGCAGGACGTTTCGGTCCGCACCCGGTCCGCAGGACTCCGAGCACGGAGTCCATGACGGACCGGGTGCGGTCGTATTCGCCGGTCCACAGGGTGCGCGTAGATCCGCAGGATGATGACGGCGGATGCCTGCCCGAGCACCACCTGGACCTGCCGGACGCGGAGGGCCTTGTCGGTGATCCACGTGACTGCATCGCCCGCGATCGCCGCCTCCTGCCACGTCACTCATGCTGGGTCTTGTCCTCATGCGCAAGGGGCCCGAGTTTGTCCCAGGGGCTGGATGCATGCGACCGCCCTGGCGGGAGAGGGTTTGCAGTACCTGGCTGGCCTTGGGGGTGTGAGTGGATCCATGTCAGGCCGCCGATATCGAGCTGGTGGCGGGCGCGGGTCACGGCAACGTATGCGAGACGCGCTTCGCCGGGGTGAATCCGGCCGGGGCGGCCGAGAGCGTCTGGTTCGGGCTCGGGAAAGTCGTCACCGATGCGTACGCTCGACCACTCACGCCCCTTGGCCTTGTGGACGGTGGAGACGGTCACATCGCATTGGTCCTCCGCTCCGAGGCGGTCCACGGCGCCGAGTGCGGCCTCGGTGCCGATGTCGTCGATCAGCTCGACCCAGGGGAGAAGGTCGGCGCCATTTGGATCGTTCTCGGCGTACTCCTGTAGCTCGCCCCACGTCTTGAACAGAAACAACTCGTGGTGACGGGTTCCTTTGCCTGCCTTCAAATCACGTGCGGCCATGGCCAGACTGCGCAACGAGCCGCCTCCGCCGGCCATGGCAACCTGACGACCGTCATCCATGAGGTGTAGCACTTCGCTCATCGCTCCACCGTTGGTCCGGCACAGAATCGCGTCCGGACTCTTGGCCTCCTCGATCCGTGTCGTGATCTCGGAGTGCCCGGTCAGGCGTAGCGGGGAGCGCGTGATGGCAAGCCAACGGTTGGCTTCATCTGCCAGTGCAGAGCCGAACCGGAAGGACTGTGACAAGCTGAGGTGGGTGCCATTGAAGCCGGTCATGATGTCGCGAGCGCCGCGCCAACTGTAGATCTGCTGGGCGGAGTCACCAACCAACACCAACTGGGCGTGATCACGCTGCCCCATGAGGACATACTCCAGGGCGGGATTGGTGTCCTGAGCCTCGTCGAGGAGTAGGTAGTCGCCGGCGATGTAGGGATCAGTTAACTGCCAGACCTTCAGGTAGTGGTCATGGTCGACCCGCAGTTTGTCACCGTCGGGGCGACAAAGATCTTCCCAGGCGTGCTGTGCGTAGGGCAGGACAGCGCTCGTAAGGACACGATGGATCTGCGGGTCCTCGGCGCCGCGCTGAACGGGAACGTGCTGAGGGCCCAGCTCGCGGTCCGCGGACTGGCAGTACCGCAGCACTGTTTGTTTGGTGACATATGCCAGATTAGTTGCCTCGAAGACCTTATGCCCCACGGTCAATGCCCTGCGGAGGCCAAGGATTTCCGCCGTCCTCCATGCCGGTACGCGTGCACCTCCGAACCGGTGCCGGTACTGATATCCGACGGCGCGATAGGCGAGTCCGTGGCCCGTGCTGCACTGTACGCGCGACGGGAATCGACTGGCCGCCTCGTCTTTGATCGCCCGGTTGAACGCGATGTAGACACCGCGGCGCGAGAGGTCGGAAGCAGCCAGTAGCTCCAGGGTGGAAGTCTTCCCCGTGCCCGCGCCGGCCTGCAGGACCAGATCGTCGCCGGCAGTGAATCGTCGAATGGCAGCCTCTTGCTCCTCCGTCGGCCTCAGCAAGGTCAACTCCCGCTCTCCCAGCTCTCGTGCGGCGCCCGCCGCTGCGATCGTTCCCCTACAGGCGGAGGGTGCCAGATCCCGCTGACATGCGCGGCCAGGAATTCGAACACCCCGGAAATCTGTCCGAATTCTTCAGCTCGCTCGGGGGAAATCCGTAAGGAATCACGATGCGGAGACCCGTGCGCGTCTGCGCCCTTGTGTGCGCCCCGCGTACCGGCGTTAGCGTCCGGCCCTTGCCGTACCACTGAGCGTGATTCGGGGGCCCAATGGTGAGGGACGCAGCGGAAGTACTGAAGGACCTGTCGAAGCCGTGGAACGTACAGGTTCACTCATCCTCCGCCCAACTGAGGAGCGGCGCATGAAGAACGGGGGGCGCCGGTGGCAGCTTGTTGTTCCAGCCGGTGGCGACGCACTACGGCAAGAACGGCTGACGCGAGACCTACATTTCGCGCTGGGGAACGCAGACGGGCTCGCCGTCGGGTTCGTCGATGGCGACGAGTCCGTCGAGGCCGGTCACAAAGGCGCCGGTGTGGGAGATGTGGCGCTATGGGCGGCCGCAGTCGCAGCCTCCCGCCCGATTTCCCAGATCCTGATCACGCTGATCACGGAATGGTGTGGCAAGGAACGGCACCGCAAGGTCGAGCTCACCTACGAAGAAAACTCCGTCACGATCACAGGTCGGCCGGACGCGGCTCAGGAGCGAATGGTCCGCGACTTCCTGGACAAGGTGAGCGGCGACGTGAACGGCAGTGCGGGAGGCGACGCCTCGTGACCCGGCTGATCCGTCGCAGGGCCCTGCTGATCGGCAACGACCGGTACGACGACGGTCGCTTCAGCGCTCTGCCGTCCACTCAGGCGGACATCTGGGAACTGCGCCAGGTCCTGGAGCACCGCAACATCGGCGCCTTCGCCTCGGTCATGCCCCTGACCGACCTCACCGCCGACGACATGCGGCAGGCCATCAGCGAGTTCCTCGAGAGCTGTGACCAGGACGAGTTGGCCCTGGTGTACGTATCCGGGCACGGAACCCGACTGGTCCAGTCCGGCGGAGAGTTCTCTTTCATCGCCACGGACACGGACTTCGACCGGATCGCGGAGACCGGAGTGAGCGCCGGCTTCGTCAACGAGCAACTGGAGCAGTGCTGGGCCCCGCAGAAGGTCATGATGATCGACTGCTGCCGTAGCGGCGGATTCGCCGTGGGGCTGCGCACCTCCGACCGGCAAGCCGCGTCGGTGGCGAAGTCCGGCGAGGAGTCCCTGCTGACCAGCCGTGGCGTCTACGTACTGTCCTCCTCACGGGCCGGTGAGGACTCCTACGCCGACACCGTGAGCACCGCCGAGGTGAAGCCGTCCGCCTTCACGACCGAGGTGATCGAGGCGCTGCGGACGGGGAAGGTGGGCAAGGACGGCAGCGGCGAAGTATCGGTGGACGATCTGTTCCACTACGTCAACCGGCGTATGCGGGCCCAGGGCGGCCGTCAGGTGCCGGTGAAGTCCGCGCACGGCGTCGACGACCGCATCGTCCTCGCCAGCTGCCCGCTCGGCAGCGCCCCGCTCCTCGTGCCGCTGAGCCGTAGGCCGGCGGCACAGCCAGAGGGTCCAGCGCGTCCCCAGCCCAAGGCGGCGCTGCCCCAGCCCACATGGAACGATCTCCTGACTACTACCGGGAGTGCGTTCTGTCGGACGACACCGAGACGCCACTGATGTCGGTCGGCGATCACGACACGTCGTACGTCTGCCTCTCCGGCTCGGAGCGCTTCTTGGCCGGTGACGTGGACGATGACGGCTGCACGGCTCTCCCCGCGGAGGCAGCCTCGCTCGTCGAGTCGGCGGCGGAGCGCGATGCCGAACTCTGGGCGGGCTATCCCGCCGTGGTCCTCAACGGACCGCGCGGTGGGCGCCCCTGGCGCCACCCGAAGTTCGCTCCGCTGCTGGTGCGCCGCGTCGAGATCGTCCACCAGGACGGCCAGGTGCGTCTGAAGCCGTACGGTCCCGTCCAGCCGCATCCTCGTCTGGCCCGGGACTGGCTGGGTGAAGAAGAAGCCGCCCAGCTTGCCGACACGTACCAGCCCACCTGGCATCGCGGGCAGCACGATCGCATGGCCGTCGAGGTACGCAACCTTCTCACGCAGGAATTCGAGTTGCCGTGCGTGCAAGAGCCACGCCCCGATCAGCTTGACGACCACATCGATGTACGTACGCCCGGCCACGGAGCTCGCAACGCCGCCGTCCTCTTCCTGGCGCTTCCCGACACCAACTTCACGAAGAAGCTGATCGACGACTTCGACGCCATCGCAAGACTCACGACCCGCATACCTTCGACGGCACTCGCCGCCCTCTCCCCCGATCAGGCAGAGCGGACGCAGGCTCTCGCGCACTCGGAATCGGCGCCCGCACGTCTTGTGACGCCTCTGCCCTGCAACGAGGCTCAGGCCGCGGTCCTCAACTCCGCGATGACGCACCGCCTCACCGTGGCGACCGGGCCACCGGGCACTGGAAAGAGCCAGCTCGTGGCCAACCTCGTTGCCACCGCGGTGGCCGGCGGCCAATCCGTGCTCGTGGCGTCCACCAACAACGAGGCCGTGGACGAGGTCTGGCGTCGTTGCGAGAAGCTAGTCCCCGGCACCGTGGTGCGCACCGGCTCCGCCCGGGCGAAGGCGATGGACTACACGCAGACCGAGGCCACCGCCCTCCACGCGCTGCGCGCCATGGCGATTCCCGCACGCACCGTGGCCACGGTGGCCATGGATGCGGAGGTGGCAAGCGGCCGGCTGTCACGCGTGCGGCAGGACCTCGCTCGTGCAGCAGCACTCGAGAAGGAACTGCGCCGCGCAGGCGAGGCCCGGGAGGAACACGCCCATCAGCTCGGCATGCCGACGGCCGAACTGGTCAGCCTCCTGGCGGAGGTGACGGACCTGGATCAGGTGATGCACAAGGCGAAACGCCTCGCCCGCGCGCGCATCCTCGGCAGACAGCGGCGCAACCGCCTGCTGCGCCGAGTCGGCCTTGGCACCTACAACGGTGGCTCCGCCGAGGGCTGTATCGCGCTTGCCGACTTCGCGGCCGCGGAGGCGAACTGGCGCCGCAGACACGGGCAGGCAGCGGATGTGCAGGATGACGAACTGGCTGCGGCGCTGAACATGGCGGAGCAGGCCGTCCAGACCAGCTCGCGTGCCCTCCTGGAGACCACAGTCCAGACCAATGCCCGCAGAGGACGTCAACCCATCCTCGGCCTGCTGAGTGCGCGGGACAGTGGCCGCAGCGACTGGCCAGCAGTGAAAGCGGCCCTGCCCGCGGTGCCCGCCTGGGCCGTGACCAGCCTCTCGGCGCGACGATTCCCACCCGAGCCCGCACTCTTCGACCTGGTCATCATCGACGAGGCCAGCCAGTGCGCCATCCCGCACGTCCTGCCTCTGCTCTTCCGGGCGCGACGCGCCCTGGTCATCGGCGATGCCATGCAGCTGCCGCACATCGCGAAGATAGGCCCGGAGCGCGAGGCCCTCATCCGGCGCACGGCCGGGCTGCGTTCCGACTGGCAGGAAAAGCAGCGCCTCGCGTACCGGCGGCACTCCGCCTTCCACGCTGCCGAACGCTCCGCGGGAGGCACCCTGCTCCTCAACGAGCACTTCCGCTGCCACCCGGACATCGCGGCCGTCTCCAACGAGCTTTTCTACGACGGCGGGTTGACCGTCCTCACCGACACCCGGGACCGGCCGTCCCTACCTCGTCCCCCGATCTTCTGGTCGCATGTGGCAGGAAGGGCCGCTCGCCCTCACTACGGGAGCTCATGGGTCAACGGCGACGAGATCAGCCAGGTGGAACGCTTCGTACGGGACCTGCTGGAGCACTTGCCGGCCGAAGCCACCATCGGCGTGGTCACCCCCTTCAAGGGCCAGGCCGAAGAGCTGCGCAGCCAGTTGCGCCGATACGACCAGGAACGGCTGCGCGTCGGCACGGTGCACACCTTCCAGGGCGGTGAGCGCGACGTCATGGTGTTCTCTCTCGTCGCCGGTGCAGGGATGTACCCCGGCGCAATCGGCTGGGTCGACCGCCAGCTCAACCTCTGGAACGTCGCCATCACCCGAGCCCGCAGCCACCTCATCGTGGTGGGAGACGCGGACCTCTGGAGAAAAAGGGGCGGTGTCGCCGCGACCCTGTTGGAGGCTGCCGGTGACATCGTTCCTCGTGCCGGCGAGGGCGAGACGGACGAGCTGTTGAAACGCCTCTACCAAGAGCTGTCCAAACAACCGGGTACCAGCGTCGCGCTCGGAGAAAAGATCAATGGGCACCCCGCCGATGCGATCATGAGAAAGGCCGAGGACGCTCCGACTGCCGTGTTGTTCGACTCTGGTCCGAGCGACGACAGCAACGCGGCACGACACCTACGGCTCATGCTGCACCGCAAGAAGCTTCTGGACGGCGGCAAGCACGCAGGCACCGCCATGCGCTATCCGGCCTGGAAGCTGTACGAAGACAAAGCGGGCTGAGCGTGCGAGAGAGGTGGCAGCGGAGTCGTGGTCGCCCAGGTCCAGGCAGACGTGCGCGGACAGATTGCGCTTCAGACCGCGTCGGGTGCCGGTGGGGCCGGGGGCAGGGGGATCTCGGACAGGACGGGGAGGAGGGACTCCTCCTCGTAGTCGAGGTGGGCTCGCAGTTCCTCCGACATACGGTCCAGCTCGGTGCGGAACCGCTGGGGGTCGGCAGCGTTGATGTCGGCCAGCAGGGCGAGTAGTTCGCCCTGGATGCGCGCGACCGTCCGGTGTTCGGCGTCGAGCCGGTCGAGGGCGTCGGCGAGGTGGGGGTACTGGCTCGCGAGTGCGGGGAAAACGTGGGCGTCCTCGCTGGTGTGGTGGAACTCCAGGGACTGGCAGAACGCCAGGCAGTGCTGCCGGAGTTGCAGGCCCAGGCCCAGTGTTGGCGGTTCGCCGGGGCCCCGGTGGGCCGCCCGCGCGGCGAAGACGGCGTCGGCCTCCTCGCGTACATGCCGCAACTGCGAGCGCAGCCAGGTGTGGACCTCCAGGAGCTTGTCGGCGAGGCTGGCGGCCTCGCGGACCTCACGGCGGCCCTCCCCCGCCTCGGGCTCGGAGCGCTCCAGGACCACGACCGGCAGGGTTCGGGTGGTGCGGGACTGGTAGTCGGCGTATCCGGGCTCCGCGCTCACCACGCGCGCGAACAGCCCGTCGCGCCACGCGCCTTCGGCGGGGACCGCGACCGCCTCGAACACCTCGGTGCCGATCTCCACACGTACGAGGGGATGGGCGAGCAGGTTGTGGTACCAGGCGGGATGACGGGGCGCGCCGCCGGCGGATGCGACGACCAGCAGCAGGTCGCCGTCGCGAACGTAGCCGAGGGGAACGGTGTGCTCCTGCCCCGACTTCGCGCCGGTGGTGGTCAGCAGAAGGAGGTCGCCGCCCTCGAAGGGACCACCGACCTTTCCTCCGTTGGCTCGGAACTCCTCGATGATCGGTTGGTTGAAGGATGTGGGCGTGGGCATGCGGTGTCGGGTCTCCAGAGAAAGTGTGGGGAGGTGCGGGGATCCGCGGACGGTTCGCCGGGACACGGGCACACGGCAGCCGTCTGCAGCATGGCGTACTTGGGGGGCGTACTGACGTCACACCCGGCGGTGCCAGGCATCCGGGCACCGCGGGAACAAGGGGCTACGCGCGGAACAAGGGACCTCGCGCGGCGGCACTTACGTCAGTCGCGGCCTGTGGAATACGAACCCATGGCATCGTCCCTTCGCGAAGGGTGCCCGCCCAACTGCCAACCGGCCCACTGCTCTTTGGTCGGCGTCACGCGACACGCCCATCATTACAACCACCCGGTGGCCGCCTGTCAACGCGGAAGATCCTCCCGGTCCTCCGCCTCCGGGGCGGAGGACCGACGTCTTCGTCAGGCCGGATCCGGGCGTATGCCGCGGCGCAATAACTCGCCCATGCACAGGTCGCACGGGGCGATCCGCGGGTCCCGGAGGGCCTTCGTCGCCTGGTCGGCGTTGAGCGTCGGCTCTCCCTCCCTCCAGCAGCCGCGGCGGTGGATGGTGCCGCGTCGCGTTACGCCGGGCCGGGTCCGCTCCCAGATGACCCACCACTCCACGTCGGTCCGGCCCCCGCGCTTCTCGGCCTTCACGATGGCGGCCTCGACGGCGGCGAGCTGGAGCCGGAGGTACGTCTCGAGGACGCGGAGGCGCGGCAGGTCGGGCGGCAATTCGTGCACGTGTTCGAGTCTAGGGGTCGGGTCTCCTGCTGAACGGACCGGCTCAACGGAGCGGCCGAAGGGTCACGCGCGCCGGGGCGCCGTCGCCAGCAGGGCGAAACCGAGGGCGAATGCCAGCATCGTGAGCACGCCGCGGGGCCAGAAGATGTGGCTGTCGGTGAAGGACCAGCAGGCGATGAGGAGCAGCACCGCGCCGGGCAGGACGCGTGCCCCATGCCGTAGGAACAGCGCGACGGACGCGGCGAGTACGGCGACGCCGAGGGCGTAGGCGCCGGCGTGACCGAGGGCGTCGCCGGTGCGGAAGAGGGGGTGCACGACGGTGCCGGGGTGCACGCCCGCGTGCCCGCGGACCGTTCCTGCGGCGATCCCGGCCACCGCGTCCAGACCGGTGTAGAAGACCGCGTAGCCGAAGGCGCCGACCCACGCGACGACGGTGGCAGCACCGGCGGCGTCACGGCCCGGCCGCCCCCACAGCGGCACCACCACGCCCAGCGCCAGCAGAGGAAACAGCGGCAGCAGCCAGATGTGCAGACCGGCCCAGTGGCCGGCGGTGGACCGGGTGAGCGCGTCCGGGTGCCCCAGCCCGGCCCCGGCCAGCAGCAGGGGCGGAGCGCTGACGAGGACGATGTCGCGGAGGACGATGGTGCGGAGGGCGGGGCCCAGCTCGCTGGTGGGCATGCCCGCGAGCGTAGAGGAGCGATACGGCCCGGCAGGGCGGGAACGACCCGCGTAAGCGAACCGTAAGACATGCGGCCCGCCTGCACGCGCGTGTAGGCGGGCTGTCGGTCGCGTATAGGGGGCCGCTGCGAGGGTCGTTGGGGCGGTGCGGGCCCGGCCCCGGGCCGGATGGCCGTGCCCAGCGGTCGGCCGCGTGGCCGCACCAGTACAGCTGCCAACCCCTATACGCATCCTTCAGGAGGTTCGTTCTATGGAGCAGCCGCTGCCCGTACGGCTCATCCAGGTCACCGAGGTCAAGCGGGTCACGCCGCGCATGGCCCGCATCACTTTCGGCGGAGACGATCTCGCGGATTTCGGCCTCGACGGCCCCGACCAGCAGGTGAAGTTGTACTTTCCCAAGCCGGGCCAGGCCGTGCCCCGCCTTCCCGAGGCGGGGACGGATGGCGACGTCATGCGGTGGTACGAGGCGTTCAGCGCGATCCCCGAGGACGAGCGGCCCTGGATGCGCAGCTATACGATCCGCGCGCACCACCCACAGCACCGCACCATCGACATCGATTTCGTCCTGCACCGCGACGCGGGCGGGGGCCCGGCGACGCGGTGGGCGGGGGCCGCCGCGGCCGGGGACACGCTAGGGATGTTCGGGCCGTCGGCGATGTTCGCCAGGCCCATCCCTCTCGGCACGACCGACTGGCTGCTGCTGGCCGGGGACGAGGCTGCGCTGCCCGCCATGAGCACGCTGATCGAGGCCCTGCCCGAGGGCGCTCGCGCGGTGGCCTGGATCGAGGTCGCCGACGCGGCCGAGGAGCAGCGGTTCGAGACGGCGGGCGAGTTGACCGTCCACTGGCTGCACCGCGGCACGGACCCGGCCGGGCAGGGCCACACGCACAACCAGTCGCTCGGCCACGCACACAGTCAAGCGCACAGGCACGCACACGGCCAGGCGCTCGTCGAAGCCGTGCGCGCAGCGGAGTTCCCGTCCGGGTCCGGTTCGGTGTTCGCCTGGCTCGCCGGTGAGGCGGGCACGGTACGCGCGCTGCGGCGGCACATGGTCAACGACCGCGGCATCGACAAGAGGTCCATCGACTTCACCGGGTACTGGCGGCTCAAGCTCACCCAGGACGACGCCCCGACCCCGGACGATCTCGCCGACGCACGGGAACTCCTGGCGCGCGCCCGGCAGTAACCGGGAACTCGTCACGAGCCCTCAGACCAGGGCGGCGGCTTCCTTCACCGTGAGGCCGCCGCCCTCCGCGTACGCACGCTCGTACGCCGCCGCCTCCAGCACCCCGCGCACCGCACCCTCCGCCCGCCGCCGGATCTCGGCCTCGTCCGGAAACGGACGGAGACCGAAGCCCCCGGTCAGGGCGTTACGGTCGTACGCGCCCAGCAGCCGCGCCCCGTCCTCCGCCCCGCCCAGATGCGCCTTGGCCCAGGCCGCGCCCAGGAACTGGTCGGTGACGAGCCGCGGCGCCACCAGATAGGCCAGGCTCTCAAAACGCCGCACCGCCTCCCGGATGTGCCCCTCGGCCTGCCCGTACTCCCCGTCCAGGCAGTCCAGCCAGCCGCGCAGCCCCGCCGCCACGCCGCCGAAGAACGCCGGTGTGCCGGGCGGGAACGCCCGCTCCGTCTCGTCCAGTTGCTCCCGCGCCCGCCCCGTACGCCCCGTGCGCCCGTAGTGCTGGATGAGCAGCAGCCCGGCCGTGCTGATGGTCTCCCCGCCGAACCGGCGCGACTCCGCCACCGCCTCGAGCAGCAGGCGCTCGGCGCGCTCCCGGGCCCCGGTGCCGACGGCGGTGCGCAGCCGTACGTCCGCAAGCCGGGCCTTGAACACCGGGACCTGGAGGCGGGCGCCGATCCGCGCGGAACCCTCCATCGCCCGCTCGAAGTCGGCGGCGGCCTCCTCGTACCTCCCGCGCCGCTCGTACGCCTCCCCGCGCGCGGACAGCGACTCGGCGATCCCCCACGGGTCCCCGGCGCGCTCGAACAGCTCCAGCGCCTGGTCGGCGTCGCGCGCGGCGCGGTCCAGCGCATCGGGGCGGTGGCGCAGTTTGGCGCGCATCAGCAGCGTGAAGCCCAGTTCCCAGCCGTGGTCAGGCCCCAGCTCCCGGCAGTCGCGCACGACGGCGTCCAAGGTCTCCTCGAGACTGGCGAACTCGCCCGTCATCAGCCGGGCGAAGTACCACACGGAGCCCGGCTGCCGGCAGGTCTGCGGCTGTCCCTGCCGGTACGCGGTCACGATCCGGCCCAGATACGCCTGGGCCTCGGGCTTCGCCAGGTCGGCGGCGTCGTCCTCGGTGCTGCCTGCGCGGATCATCAGCCGTACTCCCCGCCTGGCCTCCCACAGCTGCTCATCGGACCAGGGCGGCGGAGCGTCCGTGCACCGGTCGCGCAGGGGTACGGCCGCCTGTACCGGCTCGTCGAAGGGGTCGGGTGCCAGCGTGGCGACAGCGGCCGACCAGATACCGGCGTCCACATGGTGGCCCAGCAGCTGCCAGAACCAGCTCATGGACAGCACAAGACAGAGCGCGTCCTGCTCCTCCCGCAGGTCAACTGCCGTGCGCAGCGCGGTCCGTAGGTTGTCGTGCTCCGCCTCGAACCGCTCCAGCCACTCCACCTGCCGCGGTCCGCGCAGCTCCCCTTCACCGGTCCGGGCCAGCTCCCGGTAGGCGGTCAGATGGCGCCGCTCGACGGCCTCCCGCTCACCGGACGCGGCCAGCCGCTCGCCCGCGTACTCGGCGACGGTCTCCAGCAGCCGGTAGCGCATCCCGCCTCGCCCGTCCGGAGCGGCGACGACCAGCGACTTGTCGACAAGGGAGCTGAGCGGCTCGACGACATCACCTGGAAGACCCGCATCCGCACACACCGCCTCCGCCTCGTCCAGTCGGCAGCCGCCCGAGAAGACCGCCAGCCGCCGCAGGACGGCCCGCTCGCCCTCCTCCAGCAGGTCCCAGGACCAGTCCACCACCGCCCGCAGCGTCTGCTGCCGGGGCAGTACGGTCCTGCTTCCGCTGCTCAGCAGCCGGAAGCGGTCGTCCAGCCGGTCCGCGATCTGCCGTGGCGTGAGCGCCCGCAGCCGGGCCGCGGCCAGTTCGACGGCGAGCGGCAGCCCGTCGAGCCTGCGGCAGATCTCGGCGCACGCCGACGGGTCCTCGTCCGTGCGGAATCCGGGCCGCGCGGCCCGGCCGCGGTCGGCGAGCAGCCGCAGCGCCGTCTCCTGCGGCAGCGGGCCCACGGGCCGTACGGACTCGCCGGGCACGCCCAGCGGCTCCCGGCTGGTGGCCAGTACGGTCACCCCGGGGCAGGAGGTGAGGACGGTTTCCGCCAACTCGGCCGCGGCGCCGATCACATGCTCGCAGTTGTCCAGCACCACCAGCATCCGCCGCTGCCCGCAGTGCTCCACCAGCTGCGCGAGGGGATCCCGGGCCCGGGCCGCCCGGGCCGCAGCCGGCTCGGCCGCGCTCAGCTCCTGCGCCGCGCTCCGCACCCCGGTCGTACGCGCCCCGAGCGCCGTCAGCACCGCCTCCGGCACCGTCCCCGGATCCCGTACGGGCGCCAGTTCGGCCAGCCATACGCCGTCCGGCCACGCCCCGCCGGCAGCCGCCTCGGCCGCGGCCTCCGCCGCCTCCAGCGACAGCCGGGTCTTGCCTGCGCCGCCGGGGCCGGTCAGGGTGACCAGCGGCTGCCCCCTCAACTGCTCGGTCAGCTCCGCCAGTTCCGTCTCCCGCCCCACGAAGGAGGTGAGCCGGGCGCGAAGGTTGCCGGGCGGGTGCGCCCCGTCCCCTCCCGGGCGTTCCGGGGACGCGGGCCCCGGCGGAGGTCCGGCTGCGAAGCCCCCGGGCCCGGAAAGGGCTGGGGCCGGGGAGAGCAACTCCGCGTGCAGCGCGCGCAGTTCGGGCCCCGGATCGGCGCCCAGCCGGTCGGCCAGCCGAACCCGCACCTCCTCGTACGCCTGCAGCGCCTCGGCCTGCCGCCCCGCTGCCCGCAGCGCACGGATCCGCAGCGCCTGCAGCGGCTCGTCCAGGGGATGCCCCGCGGTCAGCGCCGCCAGCTCGGCCAGCGCACCCTCCGCCCGGCCCGCCGCCACCTCCGCTGCCAGCCGGAACCTGCGCGCCTCCGCATACCGCCGCTCGGCCCGTACGGTCAGCGGCTCACCGTCCCGGCCCGGCAGGTCCGCCAGCACCGGCCCGCGCCACAGCGCCAGCGCCTCGTCCAGCACCGCGGCCGCCTTCTCGGCCTCGCCCTCGTCCAGCGCGGCGGAGCCCTCCGCCGCCAGCCGCTCGAAGCGGAAGAGGTCGATCTCGTCCCGCTCCGCGGCCAGCCGGTAGCCCGCGGTCCCGGGCGCCGAGACCACGGTCTCCTTGCCCAGCGCTCGTCGCAGCCGCCCGACGAGCGCCTGGAGCGCGGCCGTCTCATCGGCGGGCGGTGCCTCGTCCTCGCCCCACACCTGGGCGGCCAGCTGTCCCGTCGGCACCGCCCGGCCGCCGCCCGCGGCCAGCGCGGCCAGCAGGGCCCGCAGCCGTGCCCCGGCGAGCGGCACCTCGGTGCCGTCGGGGCGGAGCACTTGCGTGGCGCCGAGTACGCGATAGCGGTAGCGGTGGATCACCCGCCCATTGTCCCCGCGCCGACGGCGCGGGCCTTCCCGCCCGCCCTCACCGAAAAGGGCGGCGGGGCCTCAGACCAGCCGGGCGGCGCGGCCCTGGAGGTAGCGGCGCTCCGGGATGCTCAGCGTCAGTCGGGCCGCCTTCCCGTACGCGGTCCTGGCCGCCTCCGTGTCACCGGCCATCTCCAGGAGGTGGGCGCGGACCGCCTCGAGGCGGTGGTGTCCCGCCAACCGGTCGTCGGTGTCGAGGGATTCGAGCATCGCGAGACCGGCCCGCGGGCCCCGTACCATCGCGACCGCGACGGCGTGGTTGAGCGTGACCATGGGCCCTGGCGAGAGGCGCTCCAGCAGCTCGTACAGCGCGAGGATCTCCCCCCAGTCGGTGTCCTCGGCACGTGCGGCCTCGTCGTGGACCGCGGCGATGGCCGCCTGCAGCTGGTACGGGCCGACGGACTCGCCGCGGGACGACAGCGCGTCGGTGACGAGCTCGACTCCCTCGGCGACCGACTCCCGGTTCCAGAGGGACCGGTCCTGCTCGGCGAGCGGGACGAGGGAGCCGTCGGGCGCCGCGCGCGCCGGACGGCGGGCATCGGTGAGCAGCATGAGGGCGAGCAGCCCCGCCACCTCGCCCTCGTGCGGCAGCAGGCGGCGCACGGCGCGGGTGAGCCGGATCGCCTCCGCGGCCAGGTCGGTGCGCTGCAGGCTGGTGCCGGATGTGGCGGTGTAGCCCTCGTTGAATATCAGGTAGAGCACGTGCAGTACGGCGGCGAGCCGCCGCGCCCGCTCCCCCGGCTCCTCCGGCTGCCTGAAGTGGCTGCCCGTCGCCTTGATGCGCTGCTTCGCCCGGCTGATGCGCTGGGCCATCGTCGCCTCGGGGACGAGGAAGGCGTGGGCGATCTCGGCTGTGCTCAGACCGCCGACCGCGCGCAGGGTGAGCGCGATCCGGGAGGCCTGGCTGAGCGCGGGATGGCAGCACAGGAACAGCAGCGTGAGGGTGTCCTCCTCGGACGGCGCCCGGGCCTCGCCGGGCGGCGGAGCCACGAACTCGTCCGGCGGCGTCAGCGCCGCGGCCGTCTCCTCGCGGCGGCGGCGTGACTGCTCGGCGCGCAGCAGGTCGGTCAGGCGGCGGGAGGCCACTTTGATCAGCCAGCCCCGGGGATTGCCGGGCACGCCCTCATCCGGCCACTGCACGGCGGCCGCGAGCAACGCCTCCTGTAGGGCGTCCTCGGCGGCGTCGAAGTGCCCGTAGCGCCGTACGAGCGCGCCGAGGACCTGCGGCGCCAGGCGTCGCAGCAGGTCCTCGGCTCCCTTGTCACCGGTCACGTCCCTGGTCCTTGTCACGTCTCCCGTCGCTTGTCCCCGGTCACATCTCGCACCCGCCCGGCCCCTGGATCGGGTGCACGATCACCGGATAGTTCGGGGCACCTTCCGGCAGGGGGCAGGCGTACGCCCGGGCGGCGATCTCGGTGGCCCGGTCGGGGTTCTCGACGTCGATCACCCAGTACCCGGCCAGGACTTCCTTGCTCTCCCCGTACGGCCCGTCCGTCACGACCGGCCGGCCGTCCTTGTCCGCGGTGACGAGCTTGGCCTGGGACGGCTCCGCCAGCCCCTGGGCGTCGACCAGTTCGCCCGCCTCGGCGAGATCGTTGTTGATCGCCCCCATGTGCTCGAACATCGCCTTGAGATCGGACGGCGTCCAGGCGGGCCCGTCCGTCCGCTTGCCGCTCATGGCGTCGTAGTCGGACTGCTTTCCGAGAACCATCAGCAGGTACTTCATGTCGTGTCTCCTCAGGTGCCGGATAGTGCGGCTGGTGGCGGCGCCCCCTTCGGGCACCTCTCGCATGAGACGTCGGAGCCGGGGGCCCGTCCTCGACATCCGGCCGGCAGAAATTCCGAAGGAAATTCCGGCGGGAGATTTCCGCGGGACATTCCCGGAGCCGGGCGATCTCTCGCGCAGAACGTACCCAACCGGCCACTTCCCGCCACCGGAGCCACACCCCGTCCGTGCCGGTCCGGTGAGAGCATCGATCTTGTGGCGTGCGGAGACGGAGGGCATCGATGACCGGTCAAGCACAGGGGGTGACCTGGCGGGTCACCGGGAGCCGCGGCTTCGAGACGGCATGGGTCGAGGTCTCCGGAACCGTCCTGCGGGCCCGCGGCCGCGTCCTCGGCACCCTGCCGGAGCCGTACTGGATGACGTACGAGCTGGAGACCGGCGAGGACTATGTGACGCGCCGGCTGCTCGTCACGGCCGAGGACGCTTCCGGTGACTCCCGCAGCCTCGACCTGCGGCGCGGCGACGACGGGCAGTGGACCGCCAACGGGCAGCCGCTGCCGGAGGTGGCGGGCGCCGACGACTGCGACCTCGGCCTCTCCCCGCTGACCAACACCATGCCCGTGCTGCGGCACCGGCTGCACGAAGGGGCCGGGGCGGGGACGGGGGCAGAGGCGGAGGCGGGGGCCGAGGCGGGGGCTGCCGCCGAGGGCGGGCCCGGGCAGCAGGACTTCCTGATGGCCTGGGTCTCGGTCCCGGACCTGACCGTGCAGCCCTCGCGCCAGACCTATACGTACCTCGGCCCGGCGGAGCACGGCGCGCGGGTGCGGTTCACCTCGGGCGACTTCCGCAGCGACCTCGAGTTCGACCGCGACGGGCTGGTCGTCACGTATCCCGGCCTCGCCTTCCGGCTGCGCAGCCCGGACCAGGACCTGGCCGCTGAGCAGCGGCGGCAGTGGCAGGAGACGTACGAGGAGCGCCCGGACCTGTACGGGCCGCAACCCTCCGAGCCAGCGGTCCACGCCGCGGTGATGTTCCGCAAGGCGGGCGCCCGTACGGTCCTTGAGCTGGGCGCCGGGCACGGCCGCGACGCGGTGTACCTGGCGCGCGCCGGATTCGAGGTCACCGCCACGGACTTCAGCGCCACCGCGCTCGCGCGGCTGCGCGAGCACGCGGAGGCGGAGGGCGCGGCCGAGCGCGTGCACACGATCGAGCATGACGCACGGGACCCGCTGCCGCTGCCGGACGAGAGCGTGGACGGGGTCTACGCCCACATGCTGCTGTGCATGGCCCTGTCGACCGAGGAGATTCGTGCCCTTGTCGATGAAGTGATGCGCGTGCTGCGCCCGGGCGGAGTCTTCGTCTACACGGTCCGGCACACCGGCGACGCGCACTACGGGGTGGGCACGTCGCACGGCGACGGCATCTACGAACACGGCGGTTTCGCCGTCCACTTCTTCGACCGCGAGCTGGTCGACGCCCTCGCGGAGGGCTGGGAGCTGCGCGAGGTGCACGCTTTCGAGGAGGGCACCCTGCCACGGCGGCTGTGGCGGATCACCCAGACCAGACAGCCGGGGCCCGCCGTGGCCCCCTGAGCACAGCCCCGGCCGGTTGTGGGCATGCGTTCCGCGGGGCGGTGGGGGGTGCCCCCATGCCGCTCAGCTATGGGGGAGGGTGGGCACGACCCGACCACCGGCCCGCACCCGCGCACGAAACGGAAACCTCGGGGAAAGGCTGGCGCGCCGTCGCCGGATGCGGCTGCGGGTGGGCAACGGGCCCCACCCGCGGCGGCGCCACTCAGCGGGTGCGGCGCGTGACGAACTCCGCGAGCGCCAGCAGCTCCCCGGCCTGGGCGAGGTCGGGCACCGCCCGGGCCAAGTGATCCATCGCGCCCGCCATCCGCACGCACGCCTCCCCCTGCGCCCAGTCCCGCCCGCCCGCGCGCTCGACCTCCTCAGCCGCCTGCCGCAGCTCGGCACCGTCCAGCGGGCCGGCCGCCGCGTATATTCCCGCGAGCTCGGCCGCGCCCGGCCTGCCGGAGGTCAGCGCGGCGACGACCGGGAGCGACTTCTTACGGGCCGACAGGTCGGCGCCGGCCGGCTTGCCGGTGGTCGCCGGGTCACCCCAGATCCCGATCAGATCGTCGATGAGCTGGAAGGCGAGCCCGGCCTGCCGGCCGAAGTCGTCCATCGCGTCGGCGGCGGCCCCGCCCGCCCCCGCGTAGAGCGTGCCGAGTGCGCAGGCGCAGCCGAGCAGGGCCCCCGTCTTGGCCTCCGCCATGGCCAGGCTCTCTTCGAGCCCGACGTCCGCCCGGTGCTCGAACGCGCAGTCGGCGTGCTGCCCGTCGCACAGCTCCACGACGCACGCCGCGAGCCGGCCCGCGGCCTCGGTGCCCGCGGGATGCGGGTCCTCGGCCAGGGTCCGCAGGGCCAGCGAGTGCAGCGCGTCCCCCGCGAGGATCGCGTCCGCGACCCCGAACACCGCCCAGGCGGTGGGCCGGTGGCGGCGCGTGGCGTCGCGGTCGATGACGTCGTCGTGGAGCAGCGTGAAGTTGTGCACCAGCTCCACGGCGGCCGCGGCCCGCACGGCCTGCTCGGGCCGCCCGCCCAGCGCCCGCGTCGCGGCCAGCACCAGCGCCGGGCGGATGGCCTTGCCCGCGTCCCCCGCGGTCGGTGAACCTTCGGCGTCCTGCCAGCCGAAGTGGTACGCGGCCACCCGCCGCATCGAGCCGGGCAGCGAATCGACCGCGGCGCGCAGCACCGGGTCCACGGCTCCGCGCGACCGCGCGAGAAGATCCGCGGCGTCCCGCGGCTCCCGGCATCGTGCATACGTGTCCATGGTCCCCACCCCTCCCTCGCCAACGCAGGTCTCCCACCTGCCCATTCATCGTGGCAGCGGGCTCTTCGGCGGGCCATTACTCAAAGGAGTGGGAATAGGTCACGCCGGGTCGGGGAGACCCGCGATCCCGGCCCTCCCCCTGCACGGCGTACGAGGAGAGGCGCGATATCCGGTCTCGGTTAGGCTGAGAACGACCTTTTGGCCGTGAATTCATGCATTCCGGGCGGAAGCGAGGGAACCCGTCCCGGATCGGAGCCGTTGTGCGGACTGAGGGACCGGAACCACCTCCGTCCCGGCCGCACCGATGAGCAGGAGGCAGCAATGGCAGGGTTCCTGGACCGCGCCAAGGAGCAAGCGCAGCGCGGGCTCGAGCAGGGCAGGCACAAGCTCGACGAGGTGCAGGCGCAGCGGGCCGGAGGCGACCTGCTGAAGAAGCTGGGCGCGGCCTACTACGCGCAGCAGCACGGCACCGGCTCTCCCGAAGCCACCCAGAAGGCCATGGCCGCGGTGGAGAGCCACGCCTCGTCGCACGGCGACTCCTTCATGCGCGGCGAGCGCAGCTGATCATGCGCCACTGACCCGCCGCTGACCGCGGGTCGCGAAGGACCGCGGTCGATCGGGGCGGACCGCGGCCGGTCACAGCCGACCGCGCGCAGCACCGCGCGTGCCCCCGCCGACCAGCCGGCTCATGTACACACGTGACAATGATGAGGTGAGCATCCCCGCCCGCGCTCCCGCTCCCCTCCAGGGCCGCGACTTCGATCCCGCCCTCGGCCACGCCCTCGATCTCGACCGGCTGGAACCGCGGCTGCCGTCGCCGCTGCAGCCGGTCGAGGACGAGCGGTTCGCCCGGCGGGGCGTCGGGCTCCTCCTCAAGCGGGACGACCTCATCCACCCGGAGCTGCCGGGCAACAAGTGGCGCAAACTCGCGCCGAACCTGCGCGCCGCAGCCGAGCAGGGCCGCACCACCCTCCTCACCTTCGGCGGCGCCTACTCCAACCACCTGCGGGCCACCGCCGCCGCCGGGCGGCTGCTCGGCTTCTCGACGATCGGCGTCGTACGGGGCGGGGAGCTGGCCGACCGCCCGCTCAACCCCTCTCTGGCGCGCTGCGCCGCGGACGGCATGCGGCTCACCTTCCTCGACCGCGATACGTACCGCCGGAAGGCTGAGCCCGAGGTGCCGGCCGCGCTGCGTGAGCGGTTCGGCGACTTCTTCCTGATACCCGAGGGCGGCAGCAACGCCCTGGCGGCCCGCGGCTGCGCCGAGCTCGGGCGCGAGCTGCGCGGCGCCGCCGACACCGTGGCCGTGGCCTGCGGCACCGGCGGCACCCTGGCGGGGCTCGCCACGGGACTCGCCCCGGAGCAGACGGCCATCGGCTTCCCGGTCGTCAAAGGCGGCTTTCTCGACAAGGAGACCGAGCGCCTCCAGCGTGCGGCGTTCGGCGCGCGGACCGGCCACTGGCGGCTCGACGACCGCTTCCACTGCGGCGGATACGCCAGGACGACCCCCGAACTGCACGCGTTCGCCGAGGACTTCGAGGACCGCCACGGCCTGCCCGTGGAGCGCCTCTACGTCGCCAAACTGCTGCTCGGGCTCACCACCCTCGCCGAGGAAGGCGCCTTCGCGCCCGGCACAACGGTCGCCGCCGTCGTCACCGGCACCCCGTCGTAACCGGCACCCCACCCTGACCCGACCGTCGCCCTGACAAGGCCCCGCCGCGACCAGCCCCCACCGTGGCCAGCCCCCCGTCCGTGCCCCGGCCATCGCCGTGAAACCGGACCCCTCACTCGGTGGCGTCCTCCCGGTAGAACGCCGCCGCCTCCTCCAGATCCAGCCTGCGCAGCAGCACGCGCAGCATCTCGTCGTCGATCCGCCGCTCGTCCCGCAGCCTCACGAACACGTCCCGCTCGGTGGCGATCACCTCCCGCGCCATCCGCCGGTACGTCGCGTCCGCCGATTCCCCCGTCACCTCGCTGACCGTGCCCAGCCGCTCCCAGACCGCGTTCCTGCGCCGCTCCAGCACGGCCCGCAGCCGGTCGGCCAAGGGCTGCGGCAGCGCGTTCCCCGGGTCGGCGAGCAGTTCCTCGAGCCGCTGCTCCGCGGCGCGCGACGCCTCGCTCTGCGCCTGGGCCTCCGCCAGCGTCTCCCGGTACAGGTCGCGCCCCGGCAGGCCCAGCAGCCGGATCAGCGGCGGGAGTGTGAGCCCCTGCACCACCAGCGTTCCGATCACGGTGGTGAAGGTCAGGAACAGCAAGAGGTTCCGCGCCGGGAAGGGATCCCCGCCGTGCACGGTCATCGGGACGGCGAAGGCGATCGCGAGCGAGACCACCCCGCGCATCCCGGCCCAGGACACCACGAAGGTGTACCGCCACGGCGGACGGCTCCCCGGGCTGCGCAGCCCGGGGAGATATGTCGTCGTGTAGACCCAGACGAAGCGCCCGGCCACGACCGCCGCGAACACCACGGTCGCGTACGTCGCCGCCTCCCCCGCCTCGTACTCCCCCAGACCCTGCAGCACGACCCGCAGCTGCAGCCCGATGAGCGCGAAGACCGCCGACTCCAGGATGAAGGCGACCATCCGCCACACCGCCGCCTCCTGGAGCCTTGTCTCGAAGTCGACCTGCCAGGAGCGGTGCCCGAGGTAGAGGCCGACGACCACGACCGCGAGCACGCCGGAGGCGTGCACCGCCTCCGCGGCCGAGTACGCCACGAACGGGACGAGCAGCGACAGCGTGTTCAGCAGCAACGGCTCCCGCAGCCGGGTCCGCAGCCAGTTCAGCGGCCCCATCAGCACCAGGCCGACGCCCACCCCGCCCACGGCCGCGACCGCGAACTCTCCGAGCCCGCCCGCCCAGGTCGCCCCCTCCCCCACCGCCGCGGCCAGCGCGACCTTGTAGGCGGTGATCGCGGTCGCGTCGTTGAACAGCGACTCGCCCTTCAGAATCGTCGTGATCTTGGCGGGCAGCCCGATCCGGCGTGCGACGGCGGTGGCGGCCACCGCGTCCGGCGGGGCGACGACCGCGCCCAGCACCAGCGCGGCGGTCAGCGGGAGGTCCGGCACCACCGCGTACGCGACCCAGCCGACGACGCCCATCGCGAACAGCACGTAGCCGACCGAGAGCAGCAGCACGGGGCGCGCATGGGCCCGCAGCCCGAGATACGAGCTGTCCAGCGCCGCCAGGTGCAGCAGCGGGGGCAGCACCAGAGGCAGCACGACGTCCGGATCGAGGGTGTACTCCGGCACGCCCGGCACGAAGCTCGCGGCGAGACCGGCGGCCACCACCAGCAGCGGGGCGGGCACCAGCGTGCGGCGGGCCGCGCCCGCGACAGCCGCGCTGACCGCGACCATCAGCAGCAGAGGAATCGCGTCCATCTATGCCGTTCCGTCCCCGTCCGTCACTGCCCGCCACCGTCCGCTCTCGCCGGGCCACCGCGTTCCACTCCCGGGCGATCTAACCTTGGCAATCATGAGCGAGTGCACTCATGTTCCCGGACTGCCGCGCCCCGAACCCCCGGCGGTGGGCGACACATGCCTGGGCTGCCAGGCCGCCGGCAGCGCCTACGTTCACCTGCGTCTGTGCCTGCAGTGCGGTCACGTGGGATGCTGTGACTCATCGCCGGAGCGGCACGCTTCGCGGCACTTCGAGGACACTGGACACCCGGTGATGCGTTCGTTCGAGCCGGGCGAGAGCTGGCGCTGGTGCTTCGCGGACCAGACGATTGTCTGATCTCGTCCGCCGCCCCAACCGGGCGCGCATCTCTTCGAATTGGGTCCGCCGACCCCTAGCCACTGTCCGTACCCGCAGACTTACAATGAGTGACGCTCCCCGGTCCGCGGGACCTCTGCCCGCGGATCGCGATAGCGTCGCAGCCGAACCATGTGCCGCGTCGGCCCGCCCCCGCCTCCGAGCGGGGCGCGAGACGGCGTTCATACCAGCTCAACGAGCTTGTGCCACCTTGGAGGTGAGGGTGTCCCAGATCGCAGGCGAGCCCGGGACCCAGGACTTCGTGGAAGTCCGGCTGCCCGCTGCGGGTGCCTACCTTTCGGTGCTGCGTACGGCCACGGCCGGTCTAGCAGCGCGCTTGGACTTCACCCTCGACGAGATCGAGGATCTGCGCATCGCGGTCGACGAGGCGTGCGCGATCCTGCTTCAGCAAGCGGTGCCAGGGTCCGTGCTGAGCTGCGTGTTCCGCCTGGTGGGCGACGCGCTGCGGGTGACCGTTTCGGCGCCGACCACCGACGGCAGGGCGCCCGAGCGTGACACCTTCGCCTGGACGGTGCTCTCGGCACTCGCCGGGGAGGTCGACTCGACGGTCGGGGAGGACCGGACGGTCAGCATCAGCCTGCACAAGAAGCGCGGCGCGGGCCCCGGCCAGCCGTGACGGACGGGACGGACGGGACGGGCAGGCCGATGCAGGACGAGAGGCGCATCTCGCGAGTGGTGCCCAAGACGGCCATTCCCGAGCAGCCGCAGGCAGAGCGGGCGGACCACATGGACCAGCACCAGCGCGAGCAGCGCGAGCACGAGCACCGCCGGCAGGAGCCGGAGCACGCTTACGAGCACGAGCACGGCCAGCTGCCGGATCCGCACGACCGCAGTGGCGCCCGGGCCATGTTCATCGAGCTGCGCAAGCTCCCCGACGGCTCGCCCGAGCGTGCCGAGCTGCGCAACCACCTGGTGCGGATGCACCTGCCGCTGGTGGAGCACCTGGCCCGCCGGTTCCGCAACCGCGGGGAGCCTCTGGACGACTTGACCCAGGTCGCCACGATCGGCCTGATCAAGTCGGTGGACCGGTTCGACCCGGAGCGCGGCGTGGAGTTCTCCACGTACGCGACCCCGACGGTCGTCGGCGAGATCAAGCGGCACTTCCGCGACAAGGGCTGGGCGGTGCGGGTGCCGCGCAGGCTGCAGGAACTGCGGCTCTCGCTGACCACCGCGACCGCCGAACTGTCCCAGCGGCACGGCCGCTCGCCGACGGTCCACGAGCTGGCCGAGCACCTGAGCATCTCCGAAGAGGAGGTGCTCGAGGGCCTGGAGTCCGCCAACGCGTACAGCACGCTCTCGCTCGACGTGCCGGACACGGACGACGAGTCCCCGGCCGTCGCCGACACCCTGGGCGCGGAGGACGACGCGCTGGAGGGCGTGGAGTACCGGGAGTCGCTCAAGCCGCTGCTGGAGGAGCTGCCGCCGCGGGAGAAAAAGATCCTGCTGCTCCGCTTCTTCGGGAACATGACGCAGTCGCAGATCGCGCAGGAGGTCGGCATCTCCCAGATGCACGTCTCCCGCCTCCTGGCCAGGACTCTCGCCCAGCTCCGCGACAGGCTGCTGGTGGAGGAGTAGCCACCGGCCCCGGCCAGAGCGGTAGCCCGCCGTGGCAGCGGCCAAGACTTTCCCGCCGCAACGGCGAGAACCCGTACGGTGCGGACCGGATGGGGGCACCTCCCAGTCCCAGCGGTAGCTGGGGGAGCCGAACCAACCGCAACCCAGCCCCGGAACCTGCCTGGACAGGCTTACGCGCGCGGGGCGATGCCGAGGGCCTCGGTCGCGGTGGGGTTGACGAGCAGGACCAGTACGGCGAGGGCGGCGGCGCCCAGCGCGATCCCGGCGGCGATCATCGCCCCGCCCGTACTGATCAGAGTCCAGGCGACCGGCACGGCCATGATCTGGACGATCAGCGCCGGCCCGCGGCTCCAGCGGCGCCGCAGCAGCAGCCCGCGCGCCGCGGCCAGCGGCAGTACGGCCAGCGCCAGCAGCGTGAGCCCGCCCATCTCGGCCTGCCGCGGGCTGTCCGGGTCGCCGATCAGCCCCATGACGAGCAGGTACGCGCCGAACGCGGCGATCGCCGCACCCTCCACGGCGGCCAGCGCGGCCGCGGCCGTGAGCCGTACCGGGCGGGGTCCGGCCGGCTCGGGGTCTTCGGTGGTCCTGGTCTGCTCGCTGCTCACCCCAGCAGCGTAGCCCGCGGCGGCCGCGATCTTTCCGGGGCCCGACAGGGCTCCGTACCAGCGGTGATCTTTCCCGGGGCTGGGCCGCGTACCGGGGGGTAGGTAGTCTGCTTCGCATGCGCGCGCTCCTTGTGGTCAATCCGGCAGCAACCACCACCAGTGCTCGCACTCGGGATGTCCTCATCCATGCGCTGGCGAGCGATCTGAAGCTGGAGGTCGTGACCACCGAGTACCGCGGTCACGCCCGGAACCTGGCGCGCCAGGCGGCCGAGGGCGGCGAGACCGAACTGGTCGTCGCGCTCGGCGGCGACGGAACCGTCAACGAGGTCGTCAACGGGCTGCTGCACAGCGGCCCCGCCCCCGACGCGCTGCCAGGACTCGGCGTCGTCCCGGGCGGCTCGACCAATGTCTTCGCCCGCGCCCTCGGGCTCCCGAACGACGCGGTCGAGGCGACCGGCGCCCTGCTGGACGCGCTGCACGAGCGCAGCGAGCGAACGATCGGTCTGGGCCTCGCGGCCGGTACGCCGGGCACCGAAGACGAAGGGGTGCCCGCCCGCTGGTTCACCTTCTGCGCCGGCTTCGGCTTCGACGCGGGCGTGGTGGGCCGGGTGGAACAGCAGCGCGAGCGCGGCAAGCGCTCGACCCACGCGCTCTACGTACGGCAGGTGATGCGGCAGTTCCTGGTCGAGCCGCACCGGCGGCAGGGCACGATCACCCTGGAGCGCCCGGGCGAGGACCCGGTCGAGGACTTGGTCCTGTCGATAGTCTGTAACACCGCCCCGTGGACCTACCTGGGCAATCGCCCGGTCTACGCGGCCCCGGCCGCCTCCTTCGACACGGCCCTCGACGTGCTCGGCCTCAGCAAGCTCTCCTCCGCCGCCGTGGCCCGCTATGCCACCCAGCTGCTCACCTCCTCGCCCGAGCGCGGGCCGCGCGGCAAGCACGCCCTGTCGCTGCACGACCTGACGGACTTCACCTTGCATTCCCAGGCGCCGCTCCCGTTTCAGATGGACGGTGACCACCTGGGACTGCGTAGGAGCGTGACGTTCACAGGCGTACGACGTGCACTGCGTGTGATTGTGTGAGCGGAAGAGGCAAAAGTCCTTCTACTCGAACGTTTAGGCCAGCCTCCACCCCCCGGAAGTACGGCTGTGACCGAGGCGACACCAAGGAATCAAAAAAAACTTTCCAGAAGGGGTTGTATCCGCCGCCGAGGTTTGCGAGTCTCTTCATGGCGATCGGGACGGCCCCAGCAACACGGCCCCCTTGAGAGCCTGAATCCCCCTCACTCCCCCTGGGACCGCACCAGGTAACTGGAAGACGGCCCCTTCCCTTGCGAGGGGATTCGTGAAAGCGTTCACATTCACAAGCAATCAGCTGGTAACACAAGGAGATGGAGCAGCCATGGACTGGCGTCACCGCGCCGTTTGCCGCGAGGAAGACCCCGAGCTCTTCTTCCCCATCGGCAACACCGGTCCTGCGCTGCTGCAGATCGAGGAAGCCAAGGCCGTCTGCCGTCGCTGCCCCGTGATGGAGCAGTGCCTGCAGTGGGCGCTGGAGTCCGGTCAGGACTCCGGCGTGTGGGGTGGCCTCAGCGAGGACGAGCGCCGCGCTATGAAGCGCCGCGCCGCTCGCAACCGGGCGCGCAACGCCAGCGCCTGACCCAGCCCCTGTGCCAGGGCGGCGCGTACGGTGTGTGCGCACCTCCCGCCCCCGAGCCGCAGCGCGCAGTACACCAAGAGCGCTCAGCAACAGCAGCCTTGAGCCCCGGACCGACTGGCCCGGGGCTCAAGGCTGTTCAGCGCTGTTGAGTCCTGTTCAGTGCCGCTGTTCAGCTCTTCTCCGCGCGAACCGGCATGTCCAGGACCACGCGGGTGCCGCGCCCGGGTGCGGGCAGCATGTCGAACGTTCCGCCCAACTCGCCCTCCACCAGCGTCCGTACGATCTGCAGGCCCAGGTTGCCCGCCTTCTGCGGGTCGAAGCCCTCCGGCAGCCCCCGTCCGTCGTCCTGCACGGTCACCAGCAGGCGGCCCTCGGTGCGCGTACCGCCGCGTACCGCCGACACCTCCACCGTGCCCGTCTCCCCCGGCCCGAAGCCGTGCTCCAGGGCGTTCTGCAGGATTTCCGTGAGCACCATCGACAGCGGGGTCGCGACCTCGGCGTCGAGGATGCCGAAGCGGCCCGTACGGCGCCCGGTGACCCGGCCGGGCGAGATCTCCGCGACCATGGCGAGCACCCGGTCGGCGATGTCGTCGAACTCCACGCGCTCGTCCAGGTTCTGCGACAGCGTCTCGTGCACGATCGCGATCGAGCCGACCCGGCGCACGGCCTCCTCCAGCGCCTCCCGCCCCTGGTCCGAGTCCATCCGGCGCGCCTGGAGGCGCAGCAGGGCGGCGACGGTCTGGAGGTTGTTCTTCACCCGGTGGTGGATCTCCCGGATGGTGGCGTCCTTGGTTATCAGCTCGCGCTCGCGGCGGCGCAGTTCGGTCACGTCGCGGAGCAGGACGAGCGAACCGATGCGGGTGCCCTTGGGCTTGAGCGGGATGGCGCGCAGCTGGATGACGCCGCCGTTGCCCTCGACCTCGGTCTCGCGGGGTGCCCAGCCGCTGGCGAGCTTGACCAGTGCCTCGTCGACCGGGCCGCGGGACGGGGCGAGTTCGGCGGTGGTCTGGCCGAGGTGACAGCCGACGAGGTCGGCCGCCAGGCCGAGACGGTGGTAGGCGGAGAGGGCGTTGGGGCTGGCGTACTGGACGATGCCGTCGGCGTCGAGCCGGATGAGACCGTCCCCGACACGCGGCGAGGCGTCCATGTCGACCTGCTGGCCGGGGAAGGGGAAGGAGCCCGCGGCGATCATCTGGGCGAGGTCGGAGGCGCTCTGGAGATAGGTGAGTTCGAGCCGGCTGGGGGTCCGTACGGTCAGGAGGTTGGTGTTGCGCGCGATGACGCCGAGGACCCGGCTCTCCCGGCGCACCGGGATGGACTCGACCCGGACCGGCACCTCCTCGCGCCACTCGGGGTCGCCTTCGCGGACGATCCGGCCCTCGTCGAGTGCGGTGTCGAGCATCGGGCGGCGGCCGCGGGGAACGAGATGGCCCACCATGTCGTCCTGATGCGAGGTGGGGCCGGTGTTGGGCCGCATCTGCGCGACGGAGACATACCGGGTGCCGTCGAGGGTAGGGACCCACAGCACGAGGTCGGCGAAGGAGAGGTCGGAGAGCAGCTGCCACTCCGAAACCAGCAGGTGCAGCCACTCGAGGTCGGACTCGGTGAGGGCGGTGTGCTGGCGTACGAGGTCGTTCATGGAGGGCACGTGTGCGAGCCTACCGGGGTGGAGGAGAATGGATTCGGCGCCGATTCCTCGGCGAACGCGTAGACAGACAAGAATGGTCTAGTCCACAATGAAATAGTAAAACGTCCATCCTCCCCGCACAGGAGGATGGAACGGAGATCGCGCCGCTCTCTGCCCTGACTGCGACGTGGCCTCCAGGCCGGCAGAGCCGTCCGCGGGGAACCGCACACCTCGCGGCCGCGTCCCGTCGGCATAAGCTCCGGGCTGCGGTGCCGGACAGGTTGAGGGTCCTGTCCCGGCGCCGCGGCCCGCGGGTGTTTCCGGGCCCTGCAGCCCTTACGGGGCCCTGCCTCAGTGAGTCTCGGTGACCTTGGCGAGGGCGCGCGGGGCGTCCGGGTCCTGGCCGCGGGCGATGGTGACCTCGTACGCCAGCATCTGCAGCGGCAGGATCTCCAGGATCGGCTGGACCTCCTCCGTGACGCCCTCGGTGGGCAGCGCGAAGCCCGCCGAGGCCTTCTCGACCTCCGCGCGGCTGCCGATGACGACCAGGTCGGCGCCCCGGCCGCGGAGCCGGTCGAGGACCGGCTGGAGGGCCTCGCCGCCCTTGCCCTCGGTGACGATGGCGATGACCGGCGAGATGTTGTCGACCATGGCCAGCGGGCCGTGCAGCAGGTCCGCGCCGGAGTACGAGAGCGCCGGGATGTAGCTGGTCTCCATCAGCTTCAGCGCGGCCTCCTTGGCGGTCGGGTAGCCGTAGCCGCGGGAGGTCAGGACCATGCGCTCGGCGAAGCGGTAGCGGCCGGCCAGCGCCTTGACCTCGTCCCTGCGGTCCAGGACCTGCTGGGCCAGCTCCGGGAGCACCTTGGCCGCCGCACCGTCGCCGCCGCGCAGGCCCTCGACGAACAGATAGAGGGCGAGCAGCTCGGCGGTGTAGGTCTTCGTGGCCGGGAGGGCCCTCTCCGGGCCGGCGAGGACGTCGATGTGGAACTCGGACACCGCGGCGAGCGGCGAGTCCGCGTTGTTGGTGACCGCGAGGGTGATCGCACCGGCCTCGCGGGCCGCCTCGGTGGAGGCCACCAGGTCCGGGGAGCCGCCGGACTGGCTGACGGTGATGACCAGCACGTCGGTGAGGTCCGGCTTGGCGCCGTACGCGGTCGTGGTGGACATGGAGGTCAGACCGCACGGCTTGCCCAGCAGCACCTCGAGCAGGTACTTGGCGTACAGCGCCGCGTTGTCGGAAGTGCCGCGCGCGGTGAGCAGGACGAAGCGCGGGTTGCGGGCCGCGATCCGCTCCGCGATCTCCCGGATCCTCGGCGCACCTTCGTCGAGGATCCGCCGCAGCACGGCCGGCTGCTCGGCCATCTCGCCGGACATGATCCGGCCCGGCTGCGAACTCGGCTGGGTCGGCGTCGTGGCGGACATGCTGGGTGCCTCCAGTTGGCTTAAGTGTTCATGCCCCGCGGCCTTCAGCCCCCGGCGCCCTTGCCGGTGATGACCTCCGCGGCGGCCCGTCCGCAGACGCGGGCGGCGCCATGCGTCGCGATGTGCAGTGCTCCGGCCGGCGGCGCCTGCGGGACTCCCATCTCGACCACGGCCGTGTCGGGCCGGGTGGCGATCAGGACCGCCAGTGCATCGGCCATCCAGGGGTGCCGGTGAACGTCGCGGACCACAGCGACGATCCTACGGTCAGCGGCCGCCTCGAGCATATTTGCGATCATTGCAGACAGCCCTCCGGCGGCCCCGTCCGGATTGCCGTACGAGCCGGTGCCGGTGCCCGGCAGCAGCCGCGCGAGCTCGGCGCCGACGCCCCAGGGGGTCTCGTCGCCGACGGCGATGTTGGCGACCGGTGTGAGGGCGGCGACGTAAACGGGCTCGGTGGCGGGCCGGTACGTGCCGGTCACCCGCAGGGCGCGGCGCGCGGCGGTCAGGCCCACCTCGGGCGCGGCCCCTTCGTCCGCGCCCGCCTCAGCGCCCACCCCGAGCGTCCAGCCGGCCAGGGCCCGTACGCGGGCGGCCGCGTCCGCGAGCCGCTCCTCGGCGAGTTCGCCCTCCCGTACGGCCCGTACGAGCGCGTCGCGCAGCCGCAGCACGGTCTCCTCGTCCGCGAGCCCGCCGCCGACGCAGATGGCGTCCGCGCCCGCCGCGATGGCCAGCACGCTGCCGCGCTCGATGCCGTACGCCGCCGAGATCGCCCGCATCTCCATGCCGTCGGTGACGATCAGCCCGTCGAAGCCGAGGCCGCCTTGGTCCGCGGGGGCGCGGAGCAGGCCGTTCAGGGCGGAGGGGCTGAGGGTGGCGGGGCGGTCCGGGTCGAGCGCGGGCAGCAGGATGTGCGCGCTCATCACGGCCCTGGTGCCTGCTTTCACGGCGGCGCGGAAGGGCACGAGTTCGCGGTCGTAGAGGGTGCGGAGGTCGGCGGCGATGCGCGGCAGGTCGTGGTGCGAGTCGACGTCCGTGTCGCCGTGGCCGGGGAAGTGCTTGGCGCAGGCGGCGACGCCCGAGGACTGGAGGCCGTCGATGTACGCGGCGGTGTGGCGGGCCACGAGATCCGGGTCCGCGCCGAAGGAGCGGACGCCGATGACGGGGTTGTCCGGGTTGGAGTTGACGTCCGCGGACGGGGCCCAGTTGAGGTTGACCCCGCACTCGGCGAGCCGGCGGCCCAGCTCGCGGGCGACGGACCGGGTCAGCGCCGTGTCGTCGACGGCGCCGAGCGCGAGGTTGCCGGGGAAGGAGGAGCCGGTGCGGACCTCGAGCCGGGTGACGTCCCCGCCCTCCTCGTCGATCGCGACGAGGACATCGCCGCGCTCGGCGCGCAGCTGGGCGGTGAGCTCGGCGAGTTGCCCGGGTGAGGTGATGTTGCGGCCGAACAGGCCGACGGCGGCGAGGCCTTCGCCGAGCCGGCGCAGCAGCCAGTCGGGGGCGGTGGTTCCGGTGAACCCGGGCTGGAGGACGGCGAGGGCGTCGCGGGTGAGGGTGTCAGTGCCTCGTGCGAGGGTCGTCATGGAGGTGCGTCATCCCTTCACTGCGCCGG
Source organism: Streptomyces sp. 7N604 (assembly GCF_052245475.1). Lineage (NCBI taxonomy): Bacteria > Bacillati > Actinomycetota > Actinomycetes > Kitasatosporales > Streptomycetaceae > Streptomyces > Streptomyces sp. 7N604. Next base: position 68,054 of record NZ_JBQQBX010000024.1, read on the forward strand.
AGGTGAGTCCTGCGGCCATCTTCTTCTGGATGATCATGAAGAAGATCACGACGGGGAGGGCGATGAGGACGGAGGCGGCCATGAGCGCGCCGTAGTCGGTGCCGCGCTCGGTGGTGAAGGTCATCAGCCACACGTTGAGGGTGTACTTGTCGTTGTCGTTCATCAGGACGTACGCGAACAGGTACTCATTCCACGCGTTGACCAGGGCGAAGATGGAGGCCGCCGCGAGCCCGGGGGCGAGCAGCGGGAAGACCACCCGCCGGAAGGCCCCCATCCGCGTACAGCCGTCGACCATCGCGGATTCCTCGAGTTCCACCGGGATGTTGACCACGAAGCCGCGGATCATGATGACCGCGAACGGCAGCGTGGAGACCAGATAGACGATGATCACGCCCCAGTACTCGTTGAGCGCGCCCATCGCGTTGAGCTGGATGTAGATGGGGATCAGCATCGCGGTCGGGGGCAGCATCTGGACCATGATCAGCACGATCAGGAACGCCTTGCGGCCGTAGAACCGGAACCGGCCGACGGCGAAGGCCGCGATGGTGGCGATGACCATCGCTCCGATGACCGCGGTGAGGCAGATGATGAGGCTGGACTGGATCGCGGTGGTGAAGTTGGGCTGCCCGGTGGCGCGTACGAAGTTGTCGAAGGTGATCGACGACGGCCACAGCGTCTGCTCGTAGCTGCGGATCTCGTGGTTGGGCCGGAGGGCGCTGATCACCAGCCAGTAGACCGGGAAGGCCACCGCCAGGAACGTGATCAGGCCGAGGACGTCGTAGACCAGCCGGTGCTTCTTGCGATCGGGGCGCAGGGTCTGCGGAGCGGCGGACGCGGAGGCACTCATTCGACCTCTCCTGTCTTCATCAGCTGGCGCAGGTAGTAGACGGCCACGCCGGCCAGCAGCAGCACGGTGACGAGGGCGATCGCGGTGCCCTGGCTGAAGGAGGTGGACTCGAAGGCCTTGCTGAACGAGTAGAGGCCCAGGGTTTCGTACTCGGGCTCGGGCTTGTTGCCGCGCAGCAGGAAGATCTGGCCGAAGACGTTGAAGTCCCAGATCACCGACAGGGTGGCGACCATCTGGAAGACCGGCCTGATGACCGGCCAGGTCACGAAGCGGAACACGCCCAAGGAGCTCGCCCCGTCCAGCTGGGCCGCCTCCTCGAGCTCGCCGGGGACCTGGGTGAGGGCCGCGTAGAGCGTGATCACCACGAACGGGATGGCGCCCCAGACGACCAGGACGACGATGATCGTGAAGCCCTGCCAGGGGTCGAGGAACCAGTTGTGGCCGAGGAATTCGACCCCCGGGAGCTTGTCGATCAGGGTGTTGATCAGGCCGTAGTCGGAGTCGGACAGCCAGCGGAAGATGGAGGTCGCGACCAGCAGCGGCATCGACCAGGCGGCGACCAGCGCGCCGGTCAGCAGCAGCCGCACCCAGGTGGACAGACGCTGCATCAGCAGCGCGATGAGCAGCCCGAGCCCCATGGTCAGCAGCACGCAGACCGCCATGAAGAGCACCGTGCGACCGGTGACCGACCAGAACTCCGCGTCGCCGAGGATGTCGGTGAACTGCTCGAAGCCCACCCACGGCGGGGAGTCCCCGGTCCACAGCTCCCGCCGCCCCATGTCCTGGAAGGACATGACCACGGTCTTGACCAGGGGGAACGCGAACACGGCAGCAATGGCCACGATCGCGGGGGCGATGAGCAGATACGGCAGTGCCGCCCCCGCTCTCCTGCCGCGGCGCGGCGACCCGGCCTTGGAGGCCGGCCGGGGGGCCGGTCCCCCGGGCGCGCGCGGGGCGCGCACCTCGGCCACTCCGGGGGGAGGAGCGGCTGCTCGTGTGTCGGCGGCAGTCACAGTGCTGACCTTCCGTTCGTTCTCGGCACCGGAGGGGGCGGCGGCAGGCAGGGGCCCCGGGTGCGGGCCCCCGCCTGCCGCGCATGGCGCGGTCGGACCGATCGGGTCAAGAGGCCTTGTTGATCAGCTCGTTGATCTTCTCGTCGGCCTTCTTCGTGGCGTCGGTCACCGAGGTGCCCTTGAGGATGTCGAGCAGCATGACCTCGAGGACCTCCTCCTTCTCGATCGCGGTCCAGCCGGGGGCGATCGGGGTGAACCAGGCGTCCGGCACCGCGTTGGCGATCGGAGCGGTGGACTCCTTCTGCTTCAGCGGCTCGAGCTGCTTGGTGTTGTTGGGGAGGATGTCCTTGGAGGCCAGGACCTCCTGGGACTTCTCGCTGGTGAAGAGGGAGATCCACTCCTGGCCCAGGTCCTGGACCTCGGACTTGCTGACCACGGCGAGGTCCGAGCCGCCGATGAAGGAGGGCAGGGCCTTGCCGTTCGGACCCGGCATACCGGCCGTCTTGATCTTGCCCTCGAGCTTCGGGTTGCCGTTGTTCTTGCCGTCGATGACGCTGCCGGCCTCCCAGCCGTTGCCGTAGAGAAGGGCGGCCTTCTCGTTGGCCATCACGTTGGCGTGGTCCTGCTCGTCCTTGGTCTGGTCACCCTTGTTGTACTTCCTGACCAGGTTGACGAAGTGCTCGATGCCCTGCTGCGCCTCGGGGGTGCTGAGGGCGGCCTTCCACTCCCTGGACCCCTCGTCGTACTCGGCGATCCGCCCGCCGTACGCGGCGACGTAGGACATCGCGGCGTACCAGTAGCGGCCGGGCAGGTAGAGCGAGGAGAAGCGCTTGTCCTTCTCGCCGTACTCGGCCTGGACCTTGTCGGCGGCCTTCAGGAGGTCGTCCTCGGTCTCCGGGAGCGTGTCCGAGCCGGTCGCCTTCTTGAACTGCTCCGCGTTGTAGATGGCGACGCGCGCACCGGCGTAGTACGGCACGCAGAACTGCTTGCCCTCGAAGGTGCAGGTGTCCTTGAGGCCCTGGATCCAGGTGTCGGAGTTGTCGTACTTCTTGGGGTCGATCTCGGCGAGCGCCCCGTTGAGGATGTACGTCATGGTCTCGGTGTTGCCGAGCTCGACCACGTCGGGGAACTTGCTGCCGCCGAGTGCGGTGTCCAGCTTCTTGGCCTTGTCCGCCCACTGCTGGTACTGCACCTTGACGGTGACCTTCGGGTACTTCTTCTTGAACTGCGCGTTGACGTCCTTGACCAGCTCGGGCCAGGTGCTCTGCGCATCGACCATCAGCCAGACCGTGAGCGTCTCGTTCCGGTCCTTGGGATCCTTCGACGCCCCCGAGTCTTCCGACCCGCACGCCGCCACTCCAGTGATCATTGCCGCGACGCCGACCGCCGCGATGAGCTTGCGCCTCACGCCACCCTCCTTCAACGGATGCCAGAGAACTCCCCCACCCCCGTCAGGTCGCTTGAGCCCTTGAACCGATTCGTTACGGGCGCGCACTGTGTGTGGCTCGGGGACGTGGTCTTTAATGGTTTAGACCAGTGCTCGGCAGCTTGGCCTAGACCTTTTGGGGTGTCAAGGGTGTATAAGAGTCGCGTCGGCTCCGTTACCGGACCGACACCTGAGCTGGATGGCCGCCAGAGGCCGGGACCGTGCCACGATGTGAGCCGCTGAGGACGGAGGAGCCGGTGACGGCAGCAGGACAGCAGTCGGGAAGGCTGGCCATGGAAACCGAAGGGGACAACGCCGAGGGCAACGGCAACAACGGCACCCTCGCCGCGCGGAGCGCGCGCGTGCCCAAGTACTACCGGCTCAAGCGTCATTTGCTGGAGATGACCGAGACGCTGCCGCCCGGCACGCCCGTACCCCCGGAGCGCACGCTCGCCGCCGAGTTCGACACCTCGCGTACGACCGTGCGCCAGGCCCTGCAGGAGCTGGTGGTCGAGGGGCGGCTCGAGCGGATCCAGGGCAAGGGCACCTTCGTCGCCAAGCCCAAGGTCTCGCAGGCCCTGCAACTGACCTCCTACACCGAGGACATGCGGGCCCAGGGCCTCGAACCGGCCTCCCAGCTCCTGGACATCGGCTATGTCACCGCCGACGACCGGCTCGCGGGGCTGCTCGACATCGCGACCGGGGGGCGGGTGCTGCGCATTGAACGGCTGCGGCTCGCGAGCGGCGAGCCGATGGCGATCGAGACGACACATTTGTCGGCAAAGCGATTCCCCGCGCTGCGCCGGAGCCTGGTCAAGTACACCTCGCTCTACACGGCGCTCGCGGAGGTCTACGACGTCCGGCCGGCAGAGGCCGAGGAGACGATCGAGACCTCGCTGGCCACGCCCCGCGAGGCCGGGCTGCTGGGTACGGACGTGGGGCTGCCGATGCTGATGCTGTCGCGGCACTCGCTGGACGCGGACGGCCGTCCGGTGGAGTGGGTGCGGTCGGTCTACCGCGGCGACCGCTACAAGTTCGTCGCGCGTCTGCAGCGCCCTCAGGGCTGATCAGCGGGAGCTCGGGACACCTCCGTGACCTGGGGGTTTGGCAACCGTTTCCGTACCGGTATGCGGCCGGGTGGTGACGGTTCCCACACCGCTGGCTTAGATTTCCTGCGCGTTACACAGGAGTCGGCCGCAGGGACGGAGTTCGTTGCCATGTCAGAGCCAGCAACACCACCACAGACCCCCACGCGCAACCTGAATCCCAAATCCGTGGCGGTCTGGACGCTCGTCGCCCTGATAGGCGCGGCCGGCTGGGCCGTGCTGGCGCTCTCCCGGGGCGAGGAAGTCTCAGCGGCCTGGATGGTGGCGGCGGCCCTCGGCTCGTACGCCATCGCGTACCGCTTCTACGCGCGCTTCATCACCAACCGGGTCCTGAAGGTCGACAAGTCCCGGGCCACGCCCGCCGAACGGCTCAACAACGGAGTGGACTTCCACCCGACCGACCGGCGGGTGCTGTTCGGCCACCACTTCGCGGCGGTCGCGGGCGCGGGCCCGCTGGTCGGCCCGGTCCTCGCGGCGCAGATGGGCTACCTGCCCGGCACCATCTGGATCATCGTCGGCGTGATCTTCGCCGGCGCAGTGCAGGACATGGTCACGCTGTTCTTCTCGATGCGCCGCAACGGCCGGTCGCTCGGCCAGATGGCGCGGGACGAGATCGGGCCCTTCGGCGGTGCCGCCGCCCTGGTCGCGGTCTTCGCGATCATGATCATTCTGCTTGCGGTGCTGGCGCTGGTCATCGTGAACGCCCTGGCGAACTCGCCGTGGGGCGTCTTCTCCATCGGCATGACCATCCCGATCGCCCTGTTCATGGGCTTCTACCTGCGCGTACTGCGGCCGGGCCGGGTCACCGAGGTCTCCGCCATCGGCGTCGCGCTGCTGCTGCTCGCCATCGTCGCGGGCGGCTGGGTCGCCGAGTCCTCGCTCGCCGACTTCTTCACGCTGTCGCCGGGCGCCCTGGTCATCTGGATGGTCGTCTACGGCTTTGTGGCCTCCGTACTCCCGGTGTGGATGCTGCTGGCGCCGCGCGACTACCTCTCGACCTTCATGAAGGTCGGAACGATCGCACTGCTGGCGCTCGGCGTCGTCATCGCGCTGCCGACGATGAAGATGGACCCGGTGACCAGCTTCGCCTCGAGCGGCAACGGGCCCGTCTTCGCCGGGTCGCTCTTCCCGTTCGTCTTCATCACCATCGCGTGCGGCGCGCTCTCCGGCTTCCACTCCCTGGTCTCCTCGGGCACCACCCCGAAGATGATCCAGAAGGAGACGCAGATCCGGATGGTCGGCTACGGCGCCATGCTGACCGAGTCGTTCGTCGCCGTCATGGCGATGATCACCGCCTGCATCATCGACCCCGGGCTGTACTTCGCGGTCAACTCCCCGGCGGGCGTGATCGGTTCGACGGTCGACTCGGCATCGCAGGCCGTGGCCGGCCTCGGCTTCTCCATCTCGCCCGACCAGCTCGCCGCGGCGGCCAAGTCGGTCGAGGAGCAGAGCCTCCTCTCCCGTACGGGCGGCGCGCCCACCTTCGCCCTCGGCATGTCGGAGATCTTCTCCTCGGTGATCGGCGGCGCCGGGCTGAAGGCGTTCTGGTACCACTTCGCGATCATGTTCGAGGCGCTGTTCATCCTCACCACGGTGGACGCGGGCACCCGGGTCGGGCGCTTCATGCTCCAGGACATGCTCGGCAACGTCTACAAGCCGTTCCGGCAGGTCAGTTGGAAGCCGGGCGTGTGGTTCGCCAGCGCGGTCGTCGTGGGCGGCTGGGGCTACTTCCTGTGGGTCGGCGTACACGACCCACTGGGCGGCATCAACCAGCTCTTCCCGCTCTTCGGCATCGCCAACCAGCTGCTCGCGGCGGTCGCCCTGGCCGTCTGCACCACGCTGCTGGTGAAGTCCGGGCGGCTGAAGTGGGCCTGGGTCACGGCGGTTCCGCTGGCCTGGGACGCGGCGGTCACGCTGACCGCGAGCTGGCAGAAGGTCTTCTCCGACGACCCGCGGGTGGGCTTCTTCAAGCAGCGGGCCCTCAACCAGGAGGCCATCGACGCCGGGAAGGTCCTGCCGCCCGCCAAGAACATGGACGACATGCACACCATCGTCACCAACGCGACGGTGGACGGCGTGCTCGCGGCGCTCTTCGCGCTCCTCATCGTCGTGGTGATCGCCGACGCGGGCCGGGTCTGCTACAAGGCGATCCGCGACCCGCAGAGCGTCACGCTGCACGAGGTGCCGTTCGAGGAGTCGAAGATCGTCGCCCCGGCGGGGCTCTTCCCGACCAAGGAGGAGAAGGCGGAGCTCGTGGCGGCCGGGGTCGGCGCGGACGCCGGTTCCGGGGAGCGGGGCGGAGCCCGCGACCGGGAGCCCCAGCCGTGAAAGGGGCGGCGGGCATCCGCAGGACGGCCTCGAAGATCCGCTGGTTCTGGCGCGAGGCGTCGGGCGAGGCGACGTACGACCGTTACGTCGCCCACGCCCGGGCCCACGACCCGCGGGCGGAGGTGCTGAGCCGACGCGAGTTCGAGCGGCAGCGCATCGATGCGCGGGAAGCCGACCCGCGGGAGGGCTTCCGCTGCTGTTGAACTCGTGGTCGTAGGACGGCCGCCGTATTCCCCGCCACCGGGGATTGCGGCGGCCGTTCGTCGTCAGCGCACCCAGTCCTTGAGAGGCGCGGTCTCCACGGTGATTCCCACGGGATCGGGCAGCTCGACCGCCTTGCCGAACGGAACGGTGTGGGCGTTCTCGTACCGGACGCCGTCCGGCTCGCTGAAGACCGTTACCTCGCAGCTGTCGCGGTCGATCAGGAGATAGACCGGGATGCCGGTCTCGGCATAGGCGCGTGGCTTCTCCGTCCGGTCGCGCCCATCAGTGTCGGAGTCGTACGAGGTGACCTCGACGGCCATCAGCACCGGAGCGGGGTCGGCCCATTCGCCCTGGCCGACGAAGGCGCCGCTGGACGCCAGCGAGCCGTCCGGCCGTGCCCGCCCCTTCCGGTACTCCTGCACCTTCAGGCCCTGGTCGGGGTAGAGCCACAGCTCCGGGCGCGACTGCATGCAGATGCGCGTCAGCCACTCGATAATCCGCCCGTGATCCCCGTCCGGCATGGGCTTGCTCCTGATTTTCCCATCGATGAACTCCAGCCGTGCGCCTTCCTCCATGCGAGCGGCTATCCGAGCGGCCTCTTCAAAGCTCTCGATCGTCATGTGCGGCCGGTCGGCGAGCACGGTCATCGAGCCTCCTCCTGCTGCTTGTCGGACGGAGCAGTCCTACCCGCACGACGATAGCGGAGGGCACCGACAGTCGGCGCCTCATCGCTCGCGACTCACTAGATGTGGGGGTTGGCCCCCGAGGCCACCCCTACATGTATGCTCGTGCTCGCTGCCACCGCAGGGGAATCCGGTGCGAATCCGGAACTGTCCCGCAACGGTGTGGATGTGCGTGTTCGCGCATGTCCCGAGTCCGAGGACCTGCCGGCAGCACCGCCCGGCTCGACCGGACCGGGCGGCGAATCGTCCCGGGTCTCGTGGGTTGGGCCGACGGACGCTGCGCGGTGTGCTGCCGCCCCTTCCCCGGGGTGACGTACGCCCGCACGCGCCCGTGGCGCACCACCCCTCGCGGCCCCAGCCGAGCGAGGGAGAGCCACGTGACCATCGCGCCCGCGGATCCTGCGTCACGCGAGTCCGTATCGGAGCCCGCCACAGCCGCGGTGACCGCCCCAGCAGCCGTGGAGGCGGGCATCGCCGACGGCCCCGGCTCCGCCCTGCTGCGCACCCTGACCGACCTCACCGCCGACCTGCCCGCGACCGACCCGGGCCGGGTCGCCGCGGCCGCGCTCCGCGGCCGCCACGCGGGCTCCGACGAGGCCGAGTTGCGGGAGCTGGCCACAGAGGCGGCGGCCGGGCTCATCTCCGAGGACCCCGAGTACTCGCGGCTCGCCGCGCGCCTGCTCACCCGCGCCATCGCCGAAGAGGCCGCAGGCCAGGGCGCCGTCTCCTTCTCCGCCTCGGTCGCGACCGGCCACCGGGAGGGCTTGATCGCCGACGGCACGGCCGAGTTCGTCCGCGCCCACGCCGCCCGCCTCGACGCGCTCGTCGAGTCCGCCCTCGCCGACGGCGCCGACGACCGGTTCGGCTACTTCGGTCTGCGCACCCTCCACAGCCGCTATCTGCTGCGCCACCCCATCACCCGTCAGGTCATCGAGACCCCGCAGCACTTCATGCTCCGAGTGGCCTGCGGACTCGCGGAGGACGGCTCGGAGCGGGCTGTCGGCGAAGTGGCCGCGCTCTACGGGCTGATGAGCCGCCTCGACTACCTCCCCAGCTCCCCCACCCTCTTCAACTCCGGTACCCGCCACCCGCAGATGTCCTCCTGCTATCTGCTGGACTCCCCGCTGGACGAGCTCGACTCGATCTACGAGCGCTACCACCAGATCGCACGGCTCTCGAAGCACGCGGGCGGCATCGGCCTGCCGTACAGCCGCGTCCGCTCGCGCGGCTCGCTGATCCGCGGCACGAACGGGCACTCCAACGGCATCGTGCCGTTCCTGCGCACCCTCGACGCCTCCGTCGCCGCGGTCAACCAGGGCGGGCGGCGCAAGGGCGCGGCCTGCGTCTACCTCGAGACCTGGCACGCGGACATCGAGGAGTTCCTGGAGCTGCGCGACAACACCGGCGAGGACGCGCGCCGCACCCACAACCTCAACCTCGCGCACTGGATCCCGGACGAGTTCATGCGCAGGGTCGAGGCGGACGGGCCGTGGTCGCTGTTCTCGCCCGCGGACGTACCGGAGCTGGTCGACCTGTGGGGCGCCGAGTTCGACGCCGCGTACCGGAAGGCGGAGGCGGAGGGCCGCTACGTCAAGCAGATCCCGGCCCGCCAGGTCTACTCCCGGATGATGCGCACCCTCGCGCAGACCGGCAACGGCTGGATGACCTTCAAGGACGCCGCGAACCGGACTGCCAACCAGACCGCCGAGCCCGGCAGGGTCGTCCACTCCTCCAACCTCTGCACCGAGATCCTCGAGGTCACGGAGGACGGCGAGACCGCCGTCTGCAACCTCGGCTCGGTCAACCTCGCCGCCCACCTGGGCGAGGACGGCGAGATGGACTGGGAGCGGCTCGACGCCACGGTCCGTACCGCCGTGACCTTCCTCGACCGGGTCGTCGACATCAACTTCTACCCCACGCCGCAGGCCGCGGCCTCCAACGATCGCTGGCGGCCGGTGGGCCTCGGCGTGATGGGCCTCCAGGACGTCTTCTTCCGGCTGAAGCTGGCCTTCGACTCCCCCGAGGCCGCCCGGCTCTCCACGCAGATCGCCGAGCGCATCATGCTGGCGGCGTACGAGGCGTCATGCGCTATCGCCGAGCGGCACGGCCCTCCCCCCGCCTGGTCCGCCACCCGCGCCGCGCGCGGCGTCCTGCACCCCGACCACTACGCCGCGGAGCCGCGCTGGCCCGAGCGGTGGGACGCGCTGCGCGCCCGTATCGCCCGGACCGGCATGCGCAATGCGCTGCTGCTGGCGATTGCGCCGACGGCGACGATCGCCTCCATCGCGGGCGTGTACGAGTGCATCGAGCCGCAGGTGTCCAACCTCTTCAAGCGCGAGACGCTGTCGGGCGAGTTCCTCCAAGTCAACTCCTACCTGGTGGCGGAGCTCAAGCGGCTCGGCGTGTGGGACGCGCAGACCCGGGAGGCGCTGCGCGAGTCCAACGGCTCGGTGCAGGACCTCACCTGGATTCCGGAGGACGTACGGGCGCTGTACCGGACGGCGTGGGAGATCCCGCAGCGGGCGCTGATCGACATGGCCGCGGCCCGTACGCCGTACCTCGACCAGAGCCAGTCGCTGAACCTCTTCATGGCTTCACCGACCATCGGCAAGCTCAGCTCGATGTACGCGTACGCGTGGAAGAAGGGCCTGAAGACCACGTACTACCTGCGGTCGCGCCCGGCGACGCGGATCGCCCAGTCCGCGCGCGCCGCCACCGCGGCGACGGCCGACACCGCCGCCACCCCCGCCACCGCGGCGACCCCGGCGACCCCGGCGACCCCGGCGACCCCGGCGACCATTCCAGTCCAGCAGGCCGCCCCCGACGAGGCGGTCGCCTGCTCCCTTGAGAACCCCGAGTCCTGCGAGGCCTGCCAGTAAATGAGTGCCCACCCGTCACCCGACCACCACCCCTCGAAGACGGCGCTTCGCGCCGGCACCTCTACCTCCAAAAACCTTCTCGACCCGGGCTTCGAGCTGACCCTGCGTCCGATGCGCTACCCGGACTTCTACGAGCGGTACCGCGACGCGATCAAGAACACCTGGACCGTGGAGGAGGTCGACCTCCACTCCGACGTGGCCGACCTCGCCAAACTGTCCGCGGGCGAACAGCACATGATCGGCCGCCTGGTCGCCTTTTTCGCGACCGGCGACTCGATCGTCGCCAACAACCTCGTCCTCACCCTCTACAAGCACATCAACTCCCCCGAGGCGCGGCTCTATCTCTCCCGCCAGCTCTTCGAGGAGGCCGTCCACGTCCAGTTCTACTTGACGCTGCTGGACACCTACCTCCCCGACCCCGACGACCGCACGGCCGCCTTCGCCGCGGTCGAGAACATCCCGTCCATCCGCGAGAAGGCGCAGTTCTGCTTCCGGTGGATGGACTCGGTGGAGGAGATCGACCGGCTGCGCACGGAGGAGGACCGGCGCCGCTTCCTGCTCAATCTGATCTGCTTCGCGGCGTGCATCGAGGGCCTGTTCTTCTACGGTGCCTTCGCCTACGTCTACTGGTTCCGCTCGCGCGGTCTGCTGCACGGCCTGGCGACCGGTACGAACTGGGTGTTCCGTGACGAGTCGATGCACATGGAGTTCGCCTTTTCGGTCGTGGACACTGTCCGCCAGGAAGAGCCGGACCTCTTCGACGAGGAGCTGGGCAAGCAGGTCACGGCGATGCTGGAGGAGGCCGTGGAGGCCGAGCTGCAGTTCGCCCGCGACCTGTGCGGGGACGGCCTGCCCGGGATGAACACCGACTCGATGCGCGAGTATCTGCAGTGCGTCGCGGACCAGCGGCTGCGCCGCCTGGGACTGCCGGCGCGCTACGGCTCGGAGAATCCGTTCTCCTTCATGGAGCTGCAGAACGTCCAGGAGTTGACCAACTTCTTCGAGCGACGGCCGTCCGCGTACCAGGTGGCGGTCGAGGGCTCGGTCGCCTTCGACGACGACTTCTGAACGACCGACTGCCCCAGGCCCGGTGTCGCGGGTCTGCGGCAGTCGCCGAGCATGGCGCACAGGTAAGGGGCGGCCTCAAGAGGGGCCGCCCCTTACGCGAGCACGGAGAAGGTCAGTCGTTCGGGACCGTCTCGTAGCGCGGCGTGCCCTCGGCCATCTGCCGGAGCGCGTCCTTCCGGTCCCGCTTCGACAGCCGGTCGATGTAGAGGTAGCCGTTCAGGTGGTCGGTCTCGTGCTGCAGGCAGCGCGCGAAGTAGCCGGTGCCCTCGACCGCGATCGGATTGCCATGGAGGTCCTGGCCGCGGCAGACCGCGTAGTCGGGGCGGGCCAGCGGGGCATAGGCCGTCGGCACCGACAGGCAGCCCTCGTTGGAGTCGTCCAGGACACGGAGCTCGGCGGGCAGGTCGTCGATCACCGGGTTGCAGATCGCGCCCACGTGTCGCTCACCGTTGTCGTCCGGGCAGTCGTAGACGAAGACCCGCAGGTCGACGCCGATCTGGTTGGCGGCGAGGCCCACGCCCTCGGCGGCCCGCTGGCTGGCAAACATGTCGTCGACGAGCTGCGCGAGCTTGTCGTCGAACTCGGTCACGTCCTTGCAGCGCCGGTGCAGCACCGGGTTGCCGACGACGGTGATCGGGCGGGCGGTGCCGCGCTCGCGGTGCGCCTTCTCCCGCGCCTCGGCGTCCACCGTGTCGTCGATGAACTCCGAGGATTCCGCCTCGGCATCCGCCACCTGCTGCCCGCTCTCCTGCTGCGCCATCTCCGCCGTACGCCTTCCTCATGCCTGATGCGATGCCCGTGACAGGGCTCCGTACAGGGTACGGCCAGTGGCGACGGCGGCGGGCCGGGTCCTCAAGACACTCCGGACTCAGCAGACCTCTTCCAGATCGCGCCACGCGCGCGTGTCCGGGCTGTCGGCGACCCACCCGTCGAGCAGGCCGCGGACGAGCCCCGAGGGCGCCGCGATCCCGCACTCCCGCTCCGGCACCCACAGGTCGCCCGCCGTCCTGTGCCCCAGCGGCCCCGGGTGGCCGGGCTCACTGTGGTCGTGGGGGTCCAGGTGCTGCTCGCCGTCGCCCTCGTCGCTGGGCATCCGGCTCTCCGAGCACGAGCGGCACAGCAGCCGCACCGAGGACGACCAGTCCTCGGCCGCGAAGCCCGCGTCGGCCGCGAGCTGCTCCAGCGCGTCCCGGTCGGACTCCGCTGCGGCCTCGAGCAGCACCACCCAGGTCGGCACCGGCGAGGGCGCCCACAGCTCGATCTCGTCGAAGACGGGGTACGACGGGCCCGCCGAGGTGATCCGCTCGCCGTGCGGGACGCCGTCGTGCAGCACGACCTCGCCCCAGCGCCGCCCGGACGACGGCAGCGGAATCGACAACACCTCGATCCGCGCGGGATCGAGCCTGCGCCCCCAGACGACCTCGGCCTCGCCCTCGGGCGAAAGGCGCACCGCCGCGCTGCCCAGCTCCATACCGACCGGCTCGGTGGCCGGGGCGCCCTCTCCGGGCACCTTCAGCCCGTACGCCTGCCAGGCGCGGCGGGCCAGCGGCCAGTCCTGGAGGGCGGTCGCGGCGATCCCCACGTTCCACCAGTCAGGGGCGCCCGCCTCGCGGTCGAGGAGCGCGACAGCGCGCAGCCCCGCGGCGCGCGCCTGCTCCCAGTCGTGCCGGAACTTGTGCAGCAGGGCGAGGTTGAACCAGGACTCGGAGAGCCAGGGCTCGAGATCGGCGGCCTGCGTGAGCAGGGCCCCGGCGTCCTCGTACCGGCCGTCGCCGATCAGGGTGAAAGCCCGGTCGGTCGCCTGCCGCCACGAGGCGGAGGGCCGATGCCGTACCTTGCCGAAGATCCTCACGATTCCCGCCTGCCGGTTCGCTCCGTGTCCTTTTGCCGTGTTTGGTGTGCGCCCTGTGTGGGTCAGCCGATGACGGCCAGGACGTGCCCCTCCAGTACGACGTACCCCGCGTCGCCCTCCTTGAGGACAACCTGCCACAGATTGCCCGTCATCTCAGCCTGGATCCCCACGCTCACCACTGCTCCTTGCCGCCCGGGCGAACCCCGAATCCCCTTTCCTCGCATCCAACCATGCCCGTCTCGGCGTCCGCTCATTACCCACGGGTTCTGCGGCTTCAGGGACGGCTGTTAAGGCTGGGTGACGCTGGTCGCGGCGCTGCTGCGGCACGTACGGCGCTGCTTGCGGGCGGGCTCGCGGCTCGGTTCACGACCCGCTGCGGGCTCGGTTCACGGCCGGCGCTGCGGGCTGGGTTCACGGCCGGGCTTCGCCGGTGGATTCCCGCCGGATTCACGACGGCGGGCCGCCACCGCGCGCGAGCACACGCGCCAGCGCCTCCACGACCCGCGGCTCGTAGTCCCTGGCGGTGCCGAGCCGGAGCCGCTCGAGCGCACGGAGCGGACCGCCGAGGCCCCCGCCGCAGCCCGCGAGGTCGTCGAAGGCGTTGACGGTGCGGACGATCCGGGCCGAGAGCGGCTGCTCCCGGTACGGGTCGGCCTGCCGCTCGACGACCACGGCGACCTCGGCGGGCACCCCGGTCTGTCGTACGACCGCGCCGCCGAGCAGGGCGATCCGGCGCTGCTCCTCGGCGGGCAGCGGCTCGGTGGCGCCCGCCGGGACCGGGTCGACGAGGGAGAGCTGGCCGATGTCGTGCATCAGCGCCGCGTACTCCAGCACGGTCAGGTCGGGCTCCGACAGGCCCAGCTCGCGGCCGACGGCCCGGCTGAGCGCGGCGACCCGGCGGGCGTGACCCGTGGGCGTGTAGCCGGCGATCTCGGTGGCGCGGGCGAGCGAGGCGATGGTCTGGCGGTAGGTGGCCCGTACGGCGGCGTAGCGGCGAAAGGAGAACTGCGTGAGCAGCAGGGGCACACAGAACACCGGCAGCGCCCAGAGCCCGGCGACGGCCATGGCGAGGGCGATGACCACGCCGGTCGCGCAGATCGCGGACCCGACGCCGAGCAGGGCGCGCAGCTCGTCGCGGAGCAGCGGGCCGTACGGCCAGCCGGTGCGGGCGCGGGCGAGCGCGGCGCCGAGGACGGCGTCGCAGAGGCAGGTGAGGGTGAGGAGCAGGAGCAGCAGGACGGCGTAGTACGGGCCTTGGCCGAGCCACTCGTCCAACGCGCCGGATCCATAGAGGGGTTGGAAGCAGGTGGCCGCGAAGCCGGCCGTCAGCACGCGGCGGGCGAGGTGGTCGAGAATGGGGGCGCGGCCGAAAGCGACGTGCGGGGCTGTGCCGGCCAGGGCGGCGGCGCCGACGACGGTGACGACCTGGGGAACGCCGTGCGTCGCGGGGTGCCCCGCGATCTCCGCGAGCAGCGCGTACGCGAGGGCTCCAGCGGCGGCGAGCGGCGCGGCCTCACGGCCGTCGGGCCCCCCGCGGACGAGCTCGCCGACGGCGATGAGCACCCCGAAGGCGAGCGCGGTCCCCGGCTCGTCGACGCCGTGCCACAGCGTCCACCCGAGACCGGCGCCCCCCACCCCGGCGGCAACGACCCGCACTCCCACCACGACCCAGGGCACGCGCGCGTGTCCCCGCCGCCCGTGCGGAGCCCGATGCCGCCCATGCGCGTGCGTCGCGTGCCCACCGCTGCTGCCGGGCTCCCACCGGGACACCGCCCCGCCACCGGCCGCGCCCTCCGCTGCGGCCTCATGCCCCTCTGCCGGCCCAGACGCGGCCGCCGCCGCGCCAGGGCTTGGCGCGGCTGCCCCGGCCAGGGCGTCCATCGCGGCCATTGCGTCCATGGGTCCGCTGACACCCGCGTCGGCCGGCCCATGGCCCTTTCCCAGCGGGACCCCGACCCCCGCCGGTCCAGGGACACGCCCCTCTGCTCCCGCATCGTCCGCTGCCGACGGGGACCCGCCGGCCGCCGGTCCGGCGGCACGCGCGCGGGCGCCGGGGATGCCGTCAGTGCCGTCCGTAAGTGGGGCAACCCGCGCGTCCTGTGCACCGGGTGGCCTGCGCGGTGGGCGCCCGGAGGTGGAGCCGCTCGTCATGCGGGGCCTCCCCGGTCGGACCGCCCGGCGGCCGAACCGCCGGGAAGCCCCGCGCGCTGCCCCGCCGGGGCATCCGGCTCCGAGCCAGAAGCGGGTATGCCTCCAGGCCCTGCCGAAAGCCGCGCGGGGGACGGGAATCCCGGCCCGCGCCCGCCCGGGTGGCCGGACGCGTGCCCGGCCGGGGGCGTGCCGAGCGCCGGGTCCGGCACGCGCGCGTGGCCGGTGGCTGGTTCCCGCACGGCGGGAGGTGCGTACCCGGCCGGCCCCGGGCGTGGGGCCGCCCCGCGCTCCGGTGGCGGGACGTTTCCGCTGAGGTCGACAGCCTCCGGAGCGTCCGCGGTGACGCCCGGGCGCCAGCCGTGCCGGTCGATCGCGCGGGCCAGCGCCAGCACCATGCGCGGGTCGAACTGCGCCCCCATGCACCGCCGTAGCTCCTCGACGGCCACGGGCACCGGCCGCGCCCGCCGGTACGACCGGGTCGACGTCATCGCGTCGAAGGCGTCGGCGACCGCCACCACGCGCGCGCACTCCGGGATCCGCCCGCCCGACAGCCCGTACGGATAGCCGCGCCCGTCCAGCCGCTCGTGGTGGTGCAGGATCGCCGCCCGCGCCTCCCCCAGGAAGCCGATGCCGCGCACCATCTCGTGCCCGTACTCCGGGTGGAGCTCGATGATCCGCCGCTCCTCCGGGGTGAGCGGCCCGTCCTTGCGCAGCAGCCGCGTCGGGACGCCCAGCTTGCCGACGTCGTGCAGGATGCCCGCGAAGCGCAGCACCTCGATCCGGTCGTCGTCCATGCCGAGTTCGCGGGCGATCATGACCGAGGCGCGCCCTACGCGCTCGCTGTGGCCGCGCGTGTAGCGGTCCTTGATGTCGACGGCCTGGACGAGGGCGCGGATGGTGGCCTGGTGCGCTGCACGCTCGCGGTGGTACAGCGCGAAGATCCAGCAGGAGACGTACATCGGCAGCAGCACCAGCAGCGCGGCGACAGGACCGTACGGACTGCGCCACAGCACCGCCATCATCAGCCCGGCCAGGCCGTGCACGAGGTGCGGCGCGAGCGAGCGCAGCGCCAGTCCGCGCCAGGCGGTACGGGGCGAGCAGCGCTCGGCGGTCACGAGGATCCCGCCGTCGAGGGCGGCGAGGACCAGGCAGAAGGTGACGGCCCCGGCGGCCGCGGGCAGCAGGGCGTACGGGAAGTCGGCGGCGGAGACGGCGTTCCGGCCGCCCTCGGTGAAGCTCCCGCCGCTGAACGCGTGCGCCGCGGCGTACGAGGCGAGCGCGAACCGGGCAGCGTGCCACACCCGCCGCGGCCACGCCGGCTGCTGCTCGACGCGGCCGACGAGGGCGCCGGGCACGGCCACGAGCGCCGCCGCGGCCGGCGGCAGCAGGTAGGCCCCGGCGAGCAGGACGGGGACGAAGGAGCCCATGCCGGTGGGCGCCCGGTGCCCCATGAAGGGGATCCGGGTCAGCTGCTCGCACCCGGCGTACAGCAGGGCGAGCAGAAGGACGGCCCCCCAGGGGGTCCCGGCGCCGGGTCGCAAAGCGGGTCCGGCGCACGCAACGGTGGCGAGCACGGCGCACAGGATGTACGCGCGAGCCCCCGGCGGCACACCTCGCATGGCATGTCCTCCCCCTGCTCGCTGCGCGCTGATCTCTTTATCGACGCACGCGTCAGGAAGGGGAGAATAGGGCCGCGTCCGCGCCGGGGTAGGCCCATCGGCGTATTAAGGGGTCCGACGAGTCCCGATTCGCACCTACGGGTGACATGACAGGAAGAGGGGCCCGGCAGGACTATTGCGCGCCAGGGCCCCTGCGTGCCCTCGGTGAGGGCTGCCCGCGGTCAGGCCGACTCGGCCGTGCGCGTGGCTCGCGCGGACGCGTCGGCGTCCTGCGCCTGCCGGGCCTGCTGGTCGGCCACCGCCTGCTCCATCACGGTCTGTTCGGGCACGGCCTCACCCGACCTGATGAGCTCGATCCTGCCCATCACCTTGGACCGGAGGTCGGTGGGCACGTCATCATGGCCGCAGCAGCGCTTCACGAGCTTCTTCACGGCCTGCTCGAGGCCGTACTTCTCGAGGCACGGCGAGCACTCGTCGAAGTGCTCCTTGAACTTGTCGGCCTCGCCTGCGGGCATCTCACGGTCGAGAAACTCGTAGAGGTGGTCGAGGACCTCCGAGCAGTCCGTCTCGTGCGGATCTCCGCAGCTCATGATCCCGCGCCTTTCCGATCGTGCGACTCGGTCGACGCAGCGCCCGCGCCCGCAGGGACCAGCCCGCGTTCCAGGGCGTAGTCCTCGAGCAGACCGCGCAGTTGGCGGCGACCGCGGTGCAGCCGCGACATCACCGTACCGATGGGTGTACCCATGATGTCCGCGATCTCCTTGTACGCAAAGCCCTCAACGTCCGCGAGGTAGACCGCTATCCGGAACTCCTCGGGGATCGCCTGCAGCGCCGCCTTCACGTCCGAGTCGGGCAGGTGGTCGAGCGCCTGCGACTCGGCGGAGCGCAGCCCGGTCGACATGTGCGACTCGGCGCGCGCGAGCTGCCAGTCCTCGATCTCCTCCGTGGCGCTGCGCTGCGGCTCGCGCTGCTTCTTGCGGTAGGAGTTGATGAAGGTGTTCGTCAGGATCCGGTACAGCCACGCCTTCAGGTTGGTGCCCTCGCGGAACTGGTGGAACGAGCCGTACGCCTTGGCGTACGTCTCCTGCACGAGGTCCTCGGCGTCCGCAGGGTTGCGCGTCATGCGCAGCGCGGCGGAGTACATCTGGTCGAGGAAGCCCAGGGCATCCCGCTCGAAGCGCGCGTTGCGCTCGGCGGCCGTCTCATGCGGCTGGCCGTCGTCGGTCCCTGCCTCGGTACCAGTGACCGGACCCACCTCCTCCAACGCGTCCACGGACCCGAAAGCGGATCCGCTCGAATCGGAGGATAGACGACGATCCACTCCGCCCGCCGCTCCTTCGAGGGCAGGCTGCGCCACCGCCATCTGCGACCACACGACCTGGGCGGTCTGCGGACGGGGCGGGCATTGGATCGAACCCATGCGGGAGACTCCCTCTGCTGTGCCTTGCGGTGCCTACGTACGGACACCCCCCACAACGCCATCGGTCCCCGGCGCATTCCCGACGGTCGGAGCGATCTCGGCGGGCGTCAGACGGAGATCGAGTCCAGCCACTCGGCGACGGCATCGGTGATCACTGCGAGGGCCTCCTCCTGCGTGGGGCCCAAGGCCTTGGGGACGGCGAAACCGTGATCCCCGTACGGCACCTCGACGATCCGGGTGCCTGACGGGAACTCCTCGGGGCGGCCGAAGGGGTCGCGCCCGCCCTGGACGACGAGGGTGGGCACGCCTGTGCCGGTCAGCTCGTCGGCGCGGGACTTCTCGGGCCTGCCCGGGGGGTGCAGCGGGAAGGAGAGCGCGAGCACGGCCTGTGCGCCGAGGTCGCGCGCCGTACGGCAGGCGACGCGCGCGCCCGCGCTGCGGCCGCCCGCGACGACCGGGAGCCCCGGTTTCTCCAGGGCGGGCCAGAGCGCGGTCCAGGCCGCGTCGAGGGCCTTGGGCGCGGGGGCGACCTTCTTGCCCGCGACCCGCCAGGGCTGCTCGACGAGCGCGACGGTCACGCCGTGTGCGGGGAGGGTGGCGGCCAGCGCCTGGAGGTCACGCGCCTCGATGCCGCCGCCGGCGCCGTGGCTCATGGCCAGCACGAGCCGCGCCGTTCTGGCGCCCCGGCACCAGGTGATCCGCGCTTCGCCCGCCGGAGTGGAAACAACCTGGGTCTCGATCACGCCACCATCCTGCCGCGCCGAGGCCCGGCCCGCCGCGCGGGCACGCCCGCGTGGGGGGGCAGGGTCCCGCCCGTCAGGCCTCGGAAGCAGGCGTCGGAAGCGCGCCGAAAGCAGACCCGCGGGCATCAGAAGAGCGTGCCCTCCTCCGGGGCCTCGAGTTCCTTCAGCAGCTCAGGGCCGTTGTTACGGACGTTGCTGACGTCCGTCGAGACGGGATACGCCCGCATCATCCCGGCCGGCGGCGGCGCCAGCAGCGAGCGCAGATCGTCCGGATCCGTCCGCGCCGGGTCGAGCCATGCCGCCCACCGGTCCTCCGGCAGGACCAGCGGCATCCGCGGGTGGATGTCCGCGAGCGCCCGCGGCCCGTCCCCGCCCGCCGCCGGCGCCCCGGCCAGCGGCGTCGTCTCCGCCTCCGTCGTGACGACCGTGCAGGTCACCCACCAGGCCCGGGGGTGCTCCCCCGGGAGCGTCCGGTCCCGCCAGAACTCGTACAGGCCCGCCATGGCCATCACCGAACCGTCGGCCGGCGTCACGAAGTACGGCTGCTTCCGCGCCCGCTTCCGCTTCCCCTGCTCCTCGAGGTCGCGCTCGGACTTCCCGGTGACCCACTCGTAGTAGCCGTCGGCGGGCAGCAGGCAGCGCCGCGCGGCGAACGCCTTCCGGAAGGACGACTTCTCGTGCAGCGACTCGGCCCTGGCATTGATCATCTTCACCCCGACCTCGGGTGACTTGGCCCAGGACGGTACGAGCCCCCACCGCAGCATGCGCAGCTGCCGCACCGGATCCGGGCTGTCCGACTCCCGGTCCGGGCGCTCCAGGACCGCGTACACGTCCTTCGTCGGGGCGACGTTCCAGTCCGGGGCGAGGGTCTCCTCGGGCTCCCATTTCGCCACGTCGAACAGCCCGACCAGATCCTCGGGCCGCCGACTGGCTGAGTATCGACCGCACATGAGTGCAACACTGCCACGACGCCCGTACCGAGCGACACGTCCGCACCCGTACACGTCATGAGGGAGCCGCCCGTCCATGGACAGCACGAGCATCGGCGATCTGTGGGACCGCGTCATAGGCACCCAGCCGGACCCCTCCGTCTGGCTGGTGGCCGTCACAGCGGTCTTCGCGCTCGCGGCCGTCGTGCCGCAGACCGCCTGGCGGCTGAGCCGCAACGCCGTGACGATCGCGCACGAGGGCGGCCACGGCCTCGTCGCCCTGCTCAGCGGCCGCCGCCTGGATGGCATACGGCTGCACTCGGACACCTCGGGACTGACCGTCTCGCGCGGCAAGCCCACCGGCATCGGCATGATCCTCACGGCGGCCGCCGGCTACACCGCGCCCCCGCTGCTCGGGCTCGGCGGCGCCTGGCTGCTGGTCGCCGGGCACATCACCCTGCTCCTCTGGGGCGCGATCCTGCTGCTCATCGCGATGCTGGTGATGATCAGGAACGCGTACGGCGTGCTGACCGTCGTCGTCACCGGCGCCGCCTTCTTCCTCGTCTCCTGGCTGACGGAGCCCGTCATCCAGGCGGCCTTCGCCTACGGCGCGGTGTGGTTCCTGCTCCTCGGCGGAGTGCGGCCGGTCTTCGAGCTGCAGGCCAAGCGCCGCCGCGGAGGGGCGCCGGACTCCGACGCCGACCAGCTCTCGCGGCTCACGAATGTCCCGGCGGCCCTGTGGCTGTTCCTCTTCCACGCCGTCTCGCTGAGCTCTCTCATCGGCGGAGGGCGCTGGCTTCTCGGACTGTGACTCCTCTACCACTGCAGTATTTCGGCGGGGTTTCTCCGCTTTTGATCAAGATCTGTGCCGGGCGTGAACCACTAAAGTGAGGGCCATGACCGGTAACCCCGTGCACTCCGCCCTCTGGCCCGCCCCGCTCGCGTCGGGCCCCATCGACGCGACCGTCACCGTGCCCGGATCGAAGTCGGTCACCAACCGCGGCCTCGTCCTGGCCGCGCTCTCCTCGGAGCCGGGCTGGCTGCGCCGCCCGCTGCGCTCCCGCGACACCCTCCTCATGGCGGAGGGGCTGCGCGCGCTGGGCGTCGGCATCGAGGAGACGGTGTCCAGTACGACCTCGGGCGCGGGCAGCAGCACCGACGGCGGCGAGGCCTGGCGGGTCATCCCCGCCGGACTGCACGGGCCCGCCACCGTCGGCGTCGGCAACGCCGGCACCGTCATGCGCTTCCTGCCGCCCGTCGCCTCCCTGGCCGACGGGCCGGTCCGGTTCGACGGCGACCCCCGCTCGTACGAGCGCCCGCTGCACGGCGTCATCGACGCCCTGCGCGCGCTGGGCGCCCGGATCGACGACGACGGCCGCGGCGCTCTGCCGATGACCGTGTTCGGCGGCGGGGCGCTGGACGGCGGCCCCGTCGAGATCGACGCCTCCTCGTCCTCGCAGTTCGTCAGCGCGCTGCTGCTGTCGGCCCCGCGCTTCAACCAGGGCGTCGAGGTGCGGCACATCGGCAACTCCCTGCCCTCCCTCCCCCACATCCGGATGACCGTGGACATGCTGCGGGTCGCGGGGGCCCAGGTGGACACCCCCGAGGCCGGCGGCGAGCCGAACGTCTGGCGGGTCAAGCCCAGCGCGCTGCTCGGCCGGGACCTGGTTGTCGAACCCGACCTGTCGAACGCCCAGCCCTTCCTGGCCGCGGCCCTGGTCACCGGCGGCCGGGTCACCATCCCCGACTGGCCGGAGCGCACGACTCAGCCCGGTGACGCGCTGCGCGCGATCTTCACCGAAATGGGCGGTTCGTGCGAACTCACCGACGCGGGCCTGACGTTCACCGGCAGCGGCCGCATCCGCGGCATCGACGTCGACCTCGGCGACGCCGGCGAGCTGACCCCGGGCATCGCGGCGGTCGCGGCGCTGGCCGAGTCCGAGTCCGTGCTGCGCGGCGTGGCGCACCTGCGGCTGCACGAGACCGACCGGCTGGCCGCGCTGACCAAGGAGATCAACGAGCTGGGCGGGGACGTCACCGAGACCGCGGACGGGCTGCGCATCCGGCCGCGCCCGCTGCACGGCGGGATCTTCCACACGTACGACGACCACCGGCTGGCCACGGCGGCCGCGGTGATCGGTCTCGCGGTCGAGGGCGTCGAGGTGGAGAACGTCGCCACGACCGCGAAGACCCTGCCGGACTTCCCCGACCTGTGGGCCGCGATGCTCGGTGAGCCGTCCGGGCAGATTCCCGTGCGGAGAGCCTGAGAGCGGCCCCGCAATGCGCCGCTATGGCAAGCACACCGACGAGGACGACGTCAGGGTCCGGCCAGGACGCAGGGGCAGCAGGCCGCGTACGAGCATCCGGCCCAAGCACGAGGACGCGGCCGAGGGCTTCGTCCTGACCGTCGACCGCGGCCGGCTGACCTGCCTCGTCGAAGGCCGCACGATCACCGCGATGAAAGCCCGCGAGCTGGGCCGCAAGGCGGTGGTGGTCGGTGACCGGGTCGGCATTGTCGGTGATCTCTCCGGCGGCAAGGACACCCTCGCCCGGGTCGTCCGGGTCGAGGAGCGGTCGTCGGTGCTGCGGCGGACGGCGGACGACGACGACCCGTACGAACGGGTGGTCGTCGCCAATGCCGACCAGCTCGCCATCGTCACCGCCCTCGCCGACCCGCCGCCCCGGCCCCGCATGATCGACCGCTGTCTGGTCGCCGCCTATGACGCGGGCCTCGAGCCGCTGCTCGTGCTCACCAAGTCGGACCTCGCCCCGGCCCGGCCGCTGTTGGAGACCTACGAGCCGCTGGGCGTGCCGTTTGTGGTGACCAGCCGGGAGGAGCTGGCGGACGGCGCCGCCGCGGAGCTGGTACGGGACCGGCTGACCGACCGGGTCACCGCCTTCGTCGGGCACTCGGGCGTCGGCAAGACGACACTGGTCAACGCCCTGGTCCCGGACCGCCAGCGGGTCACAGCCGTGGTCAATCCGGTCACCGGGCGCGGCCGCCACACCACGACCTCGGCCCTCGCGCTCCCGCTGCCCGACGGGGACGGCTGGGTCATCGACACCCCGGGCGTGCGGTCGTTCGGGCTGAACCACATCGACCCCTCGCGGGTCATCCACGCCTTCCCGGACCTCGAGCCGGGCACCGAGGGCTGCCCGCGCGCGTGCAGCCACGACGAGAAGGACTGCGCGCTGGACCAGTGGGTCGCCGACGGGCACGCGGAGCCGGCCCGGCTCTACTCGCTGCGGCGGCTTCTCGCGACGCGTGAGCGGCGCGAGGGAGACTGATCTCCTGACGTTTGCCCGCCGTTCCGGATGGTAAGGGCATAATCGCGCCAAGGCAGACAAGGGCACCCAGGCAGTCACTGCAGACGGGGAGGCACATCGGATGGCGTGGCTGCTGGTGATCGTCGCCGGGCTGCTGGAGGTCGGTTTCGCGGTCGGGCTCAAGCTCTCGCACGGCTTCACGCGCCTGTGGCCCACGGTCGCGTTCTGCGCCTTCGCGCTCGGCAGCTTCGGACTGCTGACCCTCGCCCTGAAGAGGCTGGACGTGGGTCCTGCGTACGCGGTGTGGACGGGCATCGGCGCCGCCGGAACGGCCCTCTACGGCATGATCTTCCTCGGCGACGTCGTCTCCACGCTGAAGATCATCTCGATCACGCTGGTGATCATGGGCGTCATCGGCCTGCAGCTGTCAGGCGGCATTCACTGACCTCCCGCCAGCACGGCCTGCCGGATCTCCGCGGCCACTGACGCGCCGCCGGGGGTACACGGGGCACCGGGAGCACCGGGAGCACCGGGGACAACACCCCGTACGAGCACGGCGGGATCATCCGCCCCCGCGGGCACGACGACGTACGACAGCGCCAGCCGCACGGCGACCTCGCACGCGCGGGCCAGCCGTTCAGCCTCCTCCTGCGGACGCTCCCGCTCCAGCACCGCCAGGGCGCGGTCACGGACCTGGCGGAGCAGTTCGCCGGGCGAGGGCAGCGCGGCGTCGGCCCGCCGCTGCGCCGGCACGTACGAAGGCGACGGCCCCGCAACCCGTACGGGCACGGGCAGCCGCTCACTCCAGAAACCGGTCAGCACGGCTCTCAGCAGCGGACTCCGCCGGGCGCTGCGCACGGTCCAGTCCGCCACGGCGGCCAGCCGCCCGCTGGGGTCCGCACCGCCGCCCGCGTCCGCGCCGTGGCTCGCCGCGCCCGCGCCGGTGGACAAGGCGCCGTCGACGCCCGCGAGATACGCGTCGGCCTCGCGCCGGACCAGGGCTCTGGCCAGCCCGTCCTTGCTGCCGAACTCGTTGTAGAGCGTCTGTCTGGACACCCCGGCGGCCGCCGCGACGTCGACCATCCGCACTCCGGACCACGGTCGGCCCGCGAGTGCCGCGAACGCGGCGTCCAGCAGGGATTCACGCGCAGTAGGCACCATCGCCTCCCCGGCCATGCGGCTCACATGGCCTGCACTGCGCAAAAAGGATTGACGCGCCACATGGGGGTGTCAATAGCTCTGACGGAGCACGACCACACCCGTACGGACATCCCATGTGTTAGGTCCGAACCTAGCTGGATACTGTTCGCTCATGCCCGACTATCACGATGATCTGCGTCTGGCCCATGTGCTGGCCGACGCCGCGGACGCCGCGACCATGGACCGGTTCAAGGCGCTCGACCTCAAGGTCGAGACCAAACCGGACCTGACGCCGGTGAGTGAGGCCGACAAGGCCGCTGAGGAGTTGATCCGCTCCTCGCTCTCTCGCGCGCGGCCGCGCGACGCGGTACTGGGCGAGGAGTACGGCAGCGAGGGCGCGGGCCCCCGCCGCTGGATCATCGATCCGATCGACGGCACCAAGAACTACGTCCGCGGGGTCCCCGTGTGGGCCACGCTGATCTCGCTGATGGTGCCGGGTGGTGGCGGGTACCAGCCGGTCGTCGGCGTGGTGTCGGCGCCGGCCCTGGGGCGGCGATGGTGGGCCGCGCAGGGGGCGGGCGCGTACACCGGCCGCAGCCTCTCCTCCGCGACCCGGCTGCGGGTCTCCAAGGTCAGCAAGATCGAGGACGCGTCGTTCGCGTACTCGTCGCTGACCGGCTGGGAGGAGCAGGGCCGGCTGGACGGGTTCCTGGATCTGACCCGCGCCTGCTGGCGGACCCGCGGCTACGGCGACTTCTGGCCCTACATGATGGTCGCCGAGGGTTCGGTGGACATCTGCGCGGAACCGGAGTTGTCCCTGTGGGACATGGCGGCGAACGCCGTCATCGTGCAGGAGGCGGGCGGCGAGTTCACCGACCTGGACGGCGTACGCGGTCCTGGCGGCGCGAACGCTGCGGCGTCCAACGGCCTGCTGCACAACGAGCTGCTGGGGTATCTCAACCAGCGGTACTGAGCCTTACGAGCCTCCGCACGCCCTCTTGTTGGCCTCCCGTGCGCATGTGAACATGAGAGTCCCCCAGCTTGTGAACTTGTGAATCTCTTCACGTGGAGATGTGCCACGTGGCTGCGGCACGCATGGTGCGGCACGCGGATTCACGGCTCACCTGGATCACGAGAGAGGTGGCTCCATTCCATGCTCGTCCGTGACGCCATGAGCACGGTGGTCCTCACCATCGGGCCGACGCACACGCTCCGCCAGGCGGCCCGGCTGATGTCCGCGCGGCGGGTCGGCGCGGCGGTCGTCCTCGACACCGACACCAGCGGCCTCGGCATCCTCACCGAGCGCGACATCCTCAACTCCGTGGGCGCGGGCCAGGACCCCGACCGGGAGACCGCCCATGCCCACACCACGACCGACGTCGTCTTCGCCGCCCCGGAGTGGACCCTGGAGGAGGCGGCGGCAGCCATGACGCGCGGCGCATTCCGCCATCTGATCGTCCTCGACGACCGCGAACCGGTCGGGGTCGTCTCGGTCCGCGACATCATCCGCTGCTGGGTCCCGGCCCGGCCGCAGCCGTCCGTACTGGCGGGCTGAGCGCAGCACGAGGGGCCGGACCCCCGACCGGGATCCGGCCCCTCGTCACTCGCTACGACAAGCGTCCGTCAGCCGCGCAGGGCCTGGACCGCGGCCTCGAGCCGCTTGCCGTAGTCCTCGTCCGCCTTGCGGAAGTTGGCGATGGCCCGCTCGGCGATGTCGTCGCGCGAGACCTTGGCGATGAAGCCTGCGAGGTTGTCGATCAGACGCTGCTTCTCGTCCTCGGACATCAGGCGGTAGAGGTTCCCCGCCTGGACGAAGTCGTCGTCCTCGGCGTGCGAGGGCGCCTCGTGGTCACCGGTCCGGCCGGAGACGTCGATCGGCTGCCACAGCGGCCTGCCGGTCTGGGCCGGGCCGCCGAAGCTGTTCGGCTCGTAGTTCTTGGCGCCCGCGTGGCGGCCGTCGTACAGGAGGCCGTCACGGCCGTACGTACGAGCCTCGGTGGCGTGGGGCCGGTTGACCGGGAGGTGGTCGGCGTTGATCCCGACGCGGTAGCGGTGCGCGTCGCCGTACGCGAACAGGCGGCCCTGCAGCATCTTGTCCGGGGACGGGCCGATGCCCGGCACGAAGTGGACCGGCGAGAAGATCGACTGCTCGACCTCGGCGAAGATGTTCTGCGGGTTGCGGTTGAGCTCCAGCTTGCCGATCTCGATCGGCGGGTAGTCCTCGTGCGGCCAGACCTTGGTCAGGTCGAACGGGTTGAAGCGGTAGTCGGCCGCCTCGGCCGCGGGCATGATCTGCACCTGCACGGTCCAGCTCGGGAACTCGCCCCGCTCGATGGCCTCGCGCAGGTCGCGCTGGTGGCTGTCCGGGTCCTCGCCCGCGAGCTTCGCCGCCTCCTCGGAGGTCAGGTTCTTGATGCCCTGGTCGGTCTTGAAGTGGTACTTGACCCAGAAGACCTCGCCCGCCTCGTTGTTCCACTGGAAGGTGTGCGAGCCGTAGCCGTTCAGGTGGCGGTACGAGGCCGGGATGCCGCGGTCACCGAACAACCAGGTCACCTGGTGGGTCGACTCGGGCGAGAGGCCCCAGAAGTCCCAGACGTTGTCCGCTTCCTGGGAGCCGGTGTACGGGTCGCGCTTCTGGGTGTGGATGAAGTCCGGGAACTTGATGGCGTCCTTGATGAAGAACACCGGGGTGTTGTTGCCAACGAGGTCGTAGTTGCCGT
This sequence comes from Streptomyces sp. 7N604, assembly GCF_052245475.1. Lineage (NCBI taxonomy): Bacteria > Bacillati > Actinomycetota > Actinomycetes > Kitasatosporales > Streptomycetaceae > Streptomyces > Streptomyces sp. 7N604. The sequence goes on from NZ_JBQQBX010000024.1 coordinate 95,449, forward strand.
CCTCGGTGTAGAACTTCAGCGCGAAGCCGCGCGGGTCGCGCACCGCGTCCGCCGAGCCCAGGTTGCCCGCGACCGTGGAGAAGCGCAGGAAGACCTCGGTCTGCTTGCCGACCCCGGAGAGGAACTTCGCGCGGGTGTACTTGGTCACATCGGCGGTGACCGTGAACGTGCCGTACGCACCGGCACCGCGCGCGTGCACGATCCGCTCCGGAATGCGCTCGCGGTTGAAGTGCGCGAGCTTCTCCAGCAGGTGCTGGTCCTGGACCAGGACCGGGCCGCCGACGCCTGCGGTCTCGCTGTTCTGGTTGTCCGCGACCGGAGCACCGGACTCCGTCGTCAGCGGGCCTGTCGTCTCAGCCTGCACCGTCACGTGCGCCTCCTGCGTATCGTCTGCCCCTTGGCTAATACCGAAACCGATCCTACATTGGACTTAGTCCAAGTCAAGAAACGGACGAAGACCGTACCCGTTCGTGGCATGGGTTCCCCACTGTTAGGCTGAATGTCATGAGTGACCTGCTGGAACGCCTTCGTGAACGCGGCTGGCGGCTCACCGCGCAGCGGCGGGTCGTGGCCGAGGTTCTCGATGGGAACCACGTCCACCTGACCGCCGACGAGGTCCATGCGCGCGCCGCCGAGCGCCTGCCCGAGATCTCGCGCGCGACTGTGTACAACACGCTGGGTGAGCTGGTCTCACTCGGCGAAGTGATCGAGGTCAGCACGGACCGCCGCGCAATGCGGTACGACCCGAACGCGCACCAGCCGCACCACCACCTGGTGTGCGCGAAGTGCGGCACGGTCCGCGACGTCCACCCCGGCGGCAACCCGCTCTCAGACCTGCCCGACGAGGAGCGCTTCGGCTTCACCGTCTCGGACGTCGAGGTCACCTACCGCGGACTCTGCCCGAACTGCGCCTCCGGCTGAGCGGCAGCACGACCCGCACAGCCCGCACGTCACCTTCAGCGCAACCCCTCAGCGTACCTGATGGGTCGTCAGATCGCGTGCGGATGGCAGATCCGCACCAGAAACCGTACCCGGCGGAGATGCGCTCCCGGGCGCTCGACCGGTCCTTCGGGCGCGGGGCGCCGTGCGGTGGGGCGCCATGGCCCGGTTGGTGCCGCCGCTGGTGCCGCCCCCACCACACATGCCGAAGGCCCGGATCCTTGAGGATCCGGGCCTTCGCTCTCGTAGCGGGGACAGGATTTGAACCTGCGACCTCTGGGTTATGAGCCCAGCGAGCTACCGAGCTGCTCCACCCCGCGTCGGTAGTGACAACTGTAGCCGCACGCGATCGACCAGCGCAAATCGTTCAGGAGGCGCCCTCCGCCTGCGAACGGGACAAGCCCTCGGCGGCGCCGCTACGCCGGAATACGGCTTCACACCGACTGCGGCCGTGGCGGTGCGCGCCCACCGCACCCGCCCACCCGCCCTTTAAGGGGCGGGCGGGTGGGAAACCGACGGCGATGCGCCGCGGGAGCCGCGAAAGGCGCCACAGTTCCGCACAGCCGCCCGCCTGAAAGGGCCTGGCCGCCGGCGGCTGGCCGCGGCGGGGGCGCGAGGAGCGGCGGCGAATGGGCCAGGGCGACGGCGCCTCACGGCATAACGCCGGAGACGTTATGCCGTGAGTTCCTGCTGCAGGGCGTCGCGCAGGCGGGCCGCGCGTTCTGCGACCTCCGGCGGGCCATGCTCCACCGCACGGGAGCACCAGTGCTGGGCGTCCGCGAGCTCGCCCCGCCGCGCGGCGAGCAGCGCGAGGCGCAGCGCCGCCCTCCCGTGCCCCGCCGAGGCCGCGCGGGTCCACCACAGCGCGGCCTCCGGCTCGCTGCCCTCCCGCGCGAGGAGTAGCCCGAGGTTGAAGGCCCCGTTGCGGCTGCCCGCCTCCGCGGCCGTGCGGTACCAGCCCGCGGCCCCGACCGCGTCGCCGCGGAACGCCGCGATCATTCCGCAGCGCACCTGCGCCCGCCGGTGGCCCTGCTCGGCCGCCCGCTCGTACCACTCCTCGCACTCGGTGGTCCCGCCGTCCCCCTCCTCCGGGCGCTGCCGCCGCTCGAGCAGCGCGCCGAGCCGGAAGGCGGCCTCCGCGCTGCCGCCGCCCGCCGCGCACCGCAAGTGACGCTCGGCGGCCCGCTCGTCGCCGTCCCTGAGGAGCGCGATGGCGACCTGCAGCGCCGCATCCGTGTGCCCGGCCGAGGCGGCGCGCTCGTACCACTGCCGCGCCGTACGGTCGTCGTCCCGACTGGCGTGCAGAATGCCGAGGTTGAACGCTGCGTCGACGCTGCCCGCCTCCGCGGCCTTGGAGAACCACGGCTCCGCGCCCGCCGCGTCACCGCGCTGCAGCAGCAGTACGGCAAGGGCGTTGGCGGCCTCGCGGTGCCCGGCGTAGGCGGCACGCCGGTACCACTGCTCGGCCTGCGGCGTACGCCCCTGCTCGGAGCACAGCAGGCCGAGGTTGTACGCGCCGTTGACGTCTCCGGCGTCGAGCGCGGCGCGGTACCAGCGCTCGGCGGTCTGCGGCTCACCGCGGTCGGCGTGCAGCGCGCCGAGGGCGTTGGCAGCGTTGCCGTCGCCCTTCTGGGCGGCCCGGCGCCACCAGATGGCGGCGCTGTCGGTGTCGCCCGCGTCGCGCAGCAGGAAGCCGAGCGCGCAAGCGGCGCGCGGCTCACCGTCCTTGGCGGCCGTGAGGTACCAGCGGCCCGCCTCCTGCACCTCGTCCCGCTCTTCAAGGAGCATGCCGAGGTGCAGGGCGGCGCGCCGGTGACCGCGCGCGGCGGCCTGCCGGTACCACTGCTCGGCCTCGGCTGTGGCCGCGCGCTGCTCCGGGTCGTCGGGCGACGGCCCGTCCACGGCCGCGATGCCCCGGCGTACGGCGTCCGGACGTCCGGCGTCCAGACCTCCGTCGTCCCGGCGTACGGCTTCCAGCCCTCCGTCCCGGCGTACGGCGTCCCGGTTCCCGATGTCGCGGTCACCGAGGTCCGGTCCCCCGAGGTCGCGGCCGGCGGCGTCGCGCCCTCCGGCGTCGTGGCCGCGCAGGTCCAGGATGCGGGCGAGGCGGTACGCGGCCTCGCGGTGCCCCTGCTCGGCGGCGGCGCGGAACCAGCGCTCCGAGCCGACGTCGCTGCGGTGATCCAGCAGGTCGGCGAGCGCGTACGCGCCCAGCGCATGGCCCGATTCGGCCGACTGACGCAGCCAGTACTCCGCCGCCGGCTCGTCGCCCCGCTCCCGGTAGTGGCGGCCGAGGGCGTGCGCGGCAGCGGCGGATCCGGCCACGGCGGCGATCCGCCACCAGCCGGCCGCCTCGTCCGGGTAGCCCCTCTGGTGCAGCAGGACGCCCAGGTTGTTGGCGGCGGCGCGCTCACCCGCGCTGGTGGCGGCGCGCAGGTAGGGCTCGGCGCCGTCGAGGTCGCCGCGGCGCAGCAGCAGGGCGCCGAGGACGCTCATCGACTCGGTGTCCCCGGCCTCGGCGGCCTGGCGGTGGCGGGCCTCCTCCTCCGCCTGCGCGGTGAACGTACCGGCCTCGGCGGCGGGATCGGCGGTGGTGGTGTCGTCACAGCTCGCAGCGGATCCGGGCACGGCGGGGGCCCGCTCGTCACCGGGCGGGTCCGCAAACCGACCTGTTTCCAACAGAATTGCCTTGTCCCCCATAAGGGCCATCGTCGCACCACCTGCAACCTGCGTACACCTGGTATACCGCAGCCAGTGAAGTCACTTCGGCGTTTTGTCGACTTCCCGACAGAGCTACTTGCCAAACGCCGTATCCGCGGTGTCCCCCACACAAGCGAAGGACCCGGAGTCTGTTGACTCCGGGTCCTTCTGTAGTAGCGGGGACAGGATTTGAACCTGCGACCTCTGGGTTATGAGCCCAGCGAGCTACCGAGCTGCTCCACCCCGCGTCGTTGTTCGTTCACCGTACCACGACGCGGGATGGCGCCTGCTCAGTTGCCTTGCCCGCCGCCCTTCTCGCCGGCCTGCCCGTCGCCTGACTTCCCGTCACCCTTCTGGTCGGCCTGCGCCTGCGCGTCGGCGGCCCGCTTGAGCGCCGCCTCCAGGTCGTCCTGGGCCTTGCCGTACGCGGTCCAGTCCTGCTCCTGGAGCGCCTTCTGGCCCGCCTCGAACGCCTTCTGCGCGTCGTCGAGCGCCTGCTGCACGGTCGGGTTCTCCGCCGACGGCGGCTGCGTAGTGCCCTCGCCCGGCGGCTGGCCGGTCTCGGCCCCCTCCGCCCCGAAGACCTCGTTCAGCGCCTCGCCCAGCGTGTCCTTGAAGACGGTCTCCTTGCCGTACGAGACCCCCACCTTCTTGAGCAGCGGGTAGTTCGCGTTGCCGCCTCGCACGTACACCGGCTCGATGTAGAGGAACCCTTCGTCGAGCGGCACCGTCAGCAGGTTGCCGTACTCGATGTCCGAGTCGGTGCCTCTGAGGTTTCTGACGAACTCGGCGACATCGGCGTTGCCGTTGAGTTCGCTCTGCACCTGTTGCGGGCCCGGCACGTTGGAGGTCACCTTGAGCAGCCTCATCGTGCCGTAGTCCGGGCTCGTGGCATCGGCGTCGACGGCCATGAACGCTCCGAGGTTGGGGCGCCCGCTGGGGGTGAAGGTCGTCGTCAGCGAGAAGGTCTGTGCCGTCTGCCCCGGCATGGTCATGCTGAGGTAGTACGGCGGGACGGCGCCGGAGTCCTTGTTGGTCGGGTCGTCCGGCACCTGCCACGCGTCACTGCCGCTGTAGAACTGAGCGGCGTCGGTGACGTGGTAGCGGGTGAGCAGTTCACGCTGCACCTTGAACAGGTCCTGCGGGTAACGCAGGTGCTGCATCAGGTCCTGATCGATCGAGCTCTTGGGCTCCACCGTGCCCGGGAACGCCCTCATCCAGGTCTTGAGAACCGGGTCACCGGTGTCCCACTCGTACAGCTTCACGGAGCCGTCGTAGGCATCCACCGTGGCCTTGACCGAGTTGCGAATGTAGTTGACCTGGTTCTGCTGGGCGACCACGGTCCGCTGGCCGGTGGTCAGCGAGTCGGCCGTCGTGTCCCCCAGCGTCGTACGGGAGGAGTACGGGTAGCCGTTGGTGGTGGTGTAAGCGTCGACGATCCACTTGATGCGGCCGTCCACGACCGCCGGATACGCGTCACCGTCGATGGTCAGCCAGGGCGCGACGGACTCGACCCGCTCCTTGGGCGTCCGGTTGTAGAGGATCCGCGAACCCTCTCCGATGGCCCCCGAGTAGAAGATCTGCGGGTCGCTGAAAGCCACGGCGTAGGCGGCGCGGTTGACGGGACTGGAGAGGTCGACCCCGCTCTTGCCGCGGTAGCTGGTGGTCCGCTCGCCGTTCTGCTCGTAGTCGAGCTCCTTCTGGGGCCCGCCGACGATCGAGTACTGCTCGGTCTTCTCGCCGTAGTAGATCCGCTGCTCGTACGTGCGCAGCTGCCCCCTGGTGGGGAGGCCGGACTCGGTGAAGTCCGGGGAGCCCGCGGGGTCCGCGTCCGGGTCCGTGGTCGTGCCCCTGGCGGCGACCATGCCGTAGCCGTGCGTATACGTGAAGTGGTCGTTGATCCAGTTGTGCTTGGGGATGCCCGCGATGTTCAGTTCGCGCAGGCCGACGACCGTGTCCTGCGCCTTGCCGTCGGGGGCCTTGTAACGGTCGACGTCCAGCGTCAGCGGAAACTGGTAGTACTTGCGCTCCTGCTGGAGCTGCTGGAAGGTCGGCGGGACGACGTTCGGGTCGATCAGGCGGTAACTGGCCGTCGTGTCCGCGTCCTTGCGGAGCTTCGCCTGATCGTCCGTGCCTGCCCGGCCCGAGTAGTTCGTCACGCTCGCGTCATTGATGCCGTACGCCTCGCGCGTGGCATCGATGTTCTTCTCGATGTACGCGGACTCCTTGGCCTGCTCGTTCGGCTGGACCTGGAACTTCTGCACGATCGCCGGGTAGAGCCCGCCGATCAGGATCGCCGAGAGCACCATCAAACCGAAGCCGATCACCGGCAGTTGCCAGGTGCGGCGCCAGAGTGTCGCGAAGAACAGCACCGCGCAGATCGCCGCAATACAGAAGAGGATCGTCTTGGCCGGGAGATACGCGTTGGCGTCGACGTAACGCAGACCTGTCCAGTTGCCCGTCGCCTTGAAGTCACTGGACTTCACCGCGAGGCCGTAGCGGTCGAGCCAGTAGGCGACCGCCTTGAGCGAGACGAAGATGCCGAGCAGCACCGACAGATGGCCGGTGGCCGCGGCCGTGGCCCGCGCGCCGGGGCTGGTGATCCGCAGCCCCCCGTACAGGTAGTGCACCAGCGCGGCGGCGATCAGGCTCAGCACCGCGGCCGCGAAGCCGAAGCCCAGCAGGAAGCGGTACCAGGGCAGGTCGAAGGCGTAGAAGGACACGTCCTTGCCGAACTCCGCGTCCTCCCTGCCGAACGACACGCCGTTGACCCACAGCAGCCACGTGCGCCACTGGCCGGAGGCGGAGGCGCCCGCGATCAGCCCTACGAGGGCGGTGACCCCGAGCAGCACCCACTTCTTGTAGGGCGCGATGCCCATCCGGTAGCGGTCCAGGCTCTGCTGCTCGACGGACATCGCGCTCAGCGGCGGGCGGAGCTTGTGCGCCAACCAGATGTTGATGCCGACGGCCGCGGCCATGAGGAGGCCGAAGACGAAGAAAAGGCCGATCTTGGTCCACAGGGTGGTGGTGAAGACCGACGAGAAGCCGACCGAGCGATACCAGAGCCAGTCCGTCCAGAACCCGGCGAACATGACGAAGAGCATCGCCAGCACGGCGAGCACGCCCAAGGTCATGAGCAGGGTCCGGACGCGCCGGGACGGTCGGCCGACTCTGATCCGCGGGCCTGTCGGGCCTCCGCCGCGGTCCGGCATCTGGAAAGCCAAGGTGCGCACCTCGAAGTTCGCTGTCGTATGAGCAGGCCCCGCGATAGTAGGGCCCACCCATGCAACTTACTCAAGCTTTACTCGGTTCCCGATTCCGGTTACGAACAGGGCAAGATACTGACCATGTCCAACCTCTCCTCCGCCTCGGGTGCTCCGATGGCCGCAAGCCCGCTCACCCGCGCCGTACTCGAGATCGACGAGTACGCGGCCGGGCTCGGCTGGGACCAGCCGGCCCGTCTCTTCGCCCTCGTCGACACCGATCAACTGCGCGCCCAGGAACCGGGGCTCGCCGCCCAGCTCGGCATCGACAACGACGCCGAGGCCACCCTGACCCCGGTGGAGCAGGACGAGCTGCCGAGGGGCGCGCCGCTCGACGAGTTCCTCGCCACCATCGCCTGGCCTGACGCGGTGGTCGGCTGCGCCCTGACCGTGGAGCGGCTGATGCTGCCGCCGTCCGCCGAGGCGTCCGTGCCCGAGGGCATGGACGAGGGGCAGCTCACGAAGTGGGTTGCGGAGCACCCGGACCGCCAGGAGGTCAGGATGACCGTGGCGGTGCTGCGGGACGGTGCGCGCGAGACGGCGCTGCGGCTGCGTGAGAAGGACTCGCCGACCGAAGTGCTCACCGGCTCCGACCTCGTACCGGGGCTCGCCGAGGCCCTCGCCGCGACCTTCGCGGAGTAGGCGGTCCGCGACCTTTCGCGGAGCAGGCGGTGCGGCCGGGGCCGGGGTTACCGGGCTCAGCCCTTCGTGCAGCGCTTGACGTCGGCCGTGTCCCCCGCGCGGATCTGCTCCAGGGCCTTCACAGCGTCGTCAATCGTTCCGACCTTCACCAGGGTGAGGCCGGAGGGCTTGTCCTTGGCCGCGGCGGCGCAGTTGTCCTCGGGCGTCAGGAAGTACCGGGCGCCCTTGTCACGGGCCCCGACCGTCTTCATCTGAATGCCGCCGATCGGCCCGACCTTGCCCTCGTCGTCGATCGTCCCGGTGCCCGCGACGAAGTTGTCGCCGGTCAGGTCGCCGGGGGTCAGCTTGTCGACGATGCCGAGGGCGAACATCATCCCGGCGCTCGGGCCGCCCACGTCGGCCAGCTTGATGTCGATCTCGAACGGGAACGTGTGGTCGGTGCCCGCCTGGATGCCGACGATCGCCCGGTCGTCGTCCGGCGCCTTCCGCGTGGTGATGGAGACCGTCTCCCGGGTCCCCGGCTCCGGCTTGCCGGCCTTCTCCGCGGCGGCCGCCGCCTTGGCCGGGACGATGGTGAAGCTGACCTGCTGCCCCGGCTTGTGCTGCGTGACCAGCTTGGCGACATCGCCCGGCTTCGTGACCGGCTTGCCGTCCACGGCCTTGATCACATCCCCGGCGTGCAGCGTGCCCTGGGCGGGGCTGTCCTTGACGACGGATGCCACGACCACGCGCGCGGAGACCGGTATATCCAGCACGTTCATGGCCGCGACCTTGGCGCTCTCCTGGGACTGGCTGAACTCCTCGGCGTTCTCCTGATTGGCCTGCTCCGCGGTCTGGCCGTCCGGGTAGAGCGTGCTGTGCGGGACGACCGCGTCATCGTGGGAGAGCCAGCCGGCGACCGCCTCGACGAGATTCATCCGGTAGTCGGCGCCGGTCACCCGGACCGTCGTCATGTTGAGATGGCCCTTCGCCGGATAGGTCTTGCGCCCGGAGATGTGCAGCACCGGCTCGCCACCATGATCGCCGAGAGTGTTCACCGTCGGACCGGGAGACATCTCCGAATACGGCACGGGAATCAGCACCCCTGCACACAGCAGCGCAATGAGAATCAGGGTGGAGGCGAGCAGCGTCGCGGTGCGGCGTGGCATGAGAACGACAGTACGGGACTGGTCCGACAGTGCACTCCCGGGGCCGGTCCGTACGGGGTCGCCCGGGCCCTCGGGGCCCGGTGCGGGGGCGCTCAGGCCGCCGCGTCGGAGTCGCCGGTGCGGGAACGTTCCATGGCCTCTCGGAACCGCTCGTACCCGGCCAGTTCGGCGACGTCGCCGACCTTGCGGTTACGCGCGGCCCAGCGGGCCCACGCGGCCGCGACGACAGCCGCGACAACCGGAATCAGCAACCAAGCGAGCGCCGCCATACCGGCCTCCCGACCCCATGCGCATCTAGAACTGACAACCGCAACTGACTGATCAGCAGATTAACCATCCGCCCGATCAACGCTCACCGCAGGGTGCCGGTTACGCAACCAGGGAGGGGCTGTTGGTGGGCCATCAGTGATCGCAAGGCCCCGGCGGCGCTACGCGCCGACCCACTCCTCGTCTCCATCCGCGAACTGCTGGTGCTTCCAGATCGGGACCTCGGCCTTGAGGTCGTCGATCAGGCGGCGGCAGGCGGCGAAAGCCTCGGCGCGGTGCGGGCACGAGACGGCCACGACGACGGCCAGGTCGCCCACGGCGAGGTCGCCGACCCGGTGAACGGCGGCCATGGCCCGGACGGGAAAGTCGGCCGCCACCTTCTCCGCGACCCGGCGAAGCTCCGCTTCGGCGGTCGGATGGGCGGAGTAGCCGAGAGCCGCGACATCGGCCCCGCCGTCGTGGTCGCGCACGGTTCCCACGAAGAGGGCGGTGCCGCCCGCGGAGTCGTCCCCGACCGCCGCGAAGACCTCGTCGACGGACAGCGGGGTGTCGCGGATCGCGAGGAGGCGGATCGGGTTGGGGGCCGGCGCCTCGCCGGGGTGGTCGTACGTGCGTGCCATGGCGTCCATCGTGCCGTACCCGTTTCGATTAAGGAATCCCAGACATCCCGCATGGCGGAAGAATTCTTCCGCCATGCGTCGCACCCGCTCCGCGAGTCAGGTGCGTCAGCCCCTGCGGCGGGCCTTGCGAGCCCGCCTGACCAGGGCCGCCGTGCCGACCAGGGCGACGGTCGCCCCCGCCGCCCCGAGCGTCGTCGCGTCCTTGCGGCCGAGGCGGCGGCCCGCGACCGTATGGCGGCCCGCGACCTCCTCCAGCAGCTCCGCGAGGACTTCCTCGTTCGTCCACCCAGGACGCCAGCCGGCGTCGTGCAGCCGGCTGCCGCTGACCACCCAGGGGTGCATGGTGTACGCGAGGTCGCCCGCGGGGGACGGAGTGAGGCCGAGCCGGTGCAGCCTGGAGGCGGCGCCGAGCGCGACGGCGGACGGGAGCTCCATGCGCCGAATGCCGGTCAGCTCCTCGACCTCCTCCTGCTCCAGCCAGCCGTCGCAGCCGACCGCCAGTTCGCCGTCGACCTTCCCGAGCGCCGCGTACTCCAGGGCGCTCGCTAGGTCCTCCACGTGGCAGAACTGCCAGGTCGGACGGGACCCGGCGACGACGAGGAGACGAGGGGACTCGAAGTAGCGGGTGAGGGCGGTGTCAGTACCGCCCACCAGGATGGCGGGCCTTACCACCGTGACATTGAGGCCGGGGTGCGCGCGGGGCGCACGGCGGCCGAGATGCTCGATCTCCAGCAGGTCGCCCACGCCGGTGGCCTCGGCGGTCGCGCGCAGCTCCGCGTCCTCGGCGAGCGGCACATCATTGTCGGGCAGCGCGCCGTAGACCATGGCCGAGGTGCACAGGACGACACGGTGCACCCCGGCGGCCGCGGCCGCGGTCAGCACCGTCTGGGCGCCGCGCACGTTGTAGGCGGTTCGGGCGGCCGGGTCGGCGCCCAGGTTGAGGTCGAGCGCGAGGTGCACGACGACGTCGGTGCCCCGCAGCTTCTCCGCGATGGCCGGATCCCGTACGTCGAGCAGGTGCCACTGGGCCTCGGAGACCTCGCCGCGGCGCTCGTCGATGGCCACGACCTGCTTGATCTCCTCGGAGTCGGCCAGCCGCCGGGTCAGCACGGCGCCGACGCCTGAGGCGGCGCCGGTGACCGCGACGACGGGCCGGCGCGCGGGCGCCGAGGCCTCGTTTCGCGTTGCGCGAACTTCTCGGTCTGGGGAACTCACCGGGCGGCTCCAGCGGTTGTCTTCAGTACGTACGGGCAGTGACGCGTACGTACCAGGTGGCGTCCATCCTGCCGCAGGCTTCCGGGCAGCCAAGCACCGAGCCTAGAGGTGGGCAGGGTGTCTACGCTGGGTTGTGATGTCGGGCAGTCGCCGCCGGCCCCGGGCCGGCGGCCCTAAGAGCCGAGGAAACCCGTGAGTGACACCCCATTCGGATTCGGCCTTCCGCCGGAGGAGCCGGACGACGGCGACGACGGCAAGAAGAAGGGCGGCCAGGGCGGCAATCAGGGCCCCGCGAATCCGTTCGGGTTCGGCGGGGGGAGCGGTGGGGAGAACCCGTTCGCCGCGATGTTCGGTTCGCTGAATCCGAACGACCTGGGAGCGGCCTTCCAGCGCCTCGGGCAGATGCTCTCCTACGAGGGCGGCCCGGTGAACTGGGACATGGCCAAGGACATCGCGCGGCAGACCGTCGCGCAGGGCACCTCCGACGGCACCAAGGACGCGAGCGTCTCGCCGGGCGAGCGCGCGGCCGTCGAGGAGGCGGTGCGGCTGGCGGACCTGTGGCTGGACGGCGTCACCTCGCTGCCGTCCGGTTCGGGTGCGGCGGTCGCGTGGAGCCGCGCCGAGTGGGTCGAGGCGACCCTCCCGGTGTGGAAGGACCTGGTGGACCCGGTCGCCGAGCGCGTGGGCGCGGCCATGGGCGACGTACTGCCCGAGGAGATGCAGGCCATGGCGGGCCCGCTGCTCGGGATGATGCGCTCCATGGGCGGCGCCATGTTCGGCACTCAGATCGGCCAGGCCGTGGGCATGCTGGCGGGCGAAGTGGTCGGCTCGACCGACATCGGGCTGCCGCTCGGGCCCGCGGGCAAGGCAGCGCTGCTGCCGGTGAACATCGAGGCGTTCGGCAAGGATCTCGGCGTCCCACCGGAGGAGGTACGGCTCTATCTCGCGCTCCGCGAGGCGGCCCACCAGCGGCTGTTCGCCCACGTGCCGTGGCTGCGCTCGCACCTCTTCGGCGCGGTCGAGGGCTACGCGCGCGGGATCAAGGTCGACACCGCGAAGCTCGAGGACGTGGTCGGCCAGCTCGATCCGACGCACCCCGAGCAGCTCCAGGAGGCGCTGCAGCAGGGCATGTTCCAGCCGGAGGACACCCCGGAGCAGAAGGCGGCGCTGGCCCGCCTCGAGACGGCGCTGGCGCTCGTGGAGGGCTGGGTCGACGCGGTGGTGCACGCCGCGGCCGCGCCGCACCTGCCGTCCGCCGACCGGCTGCGCGAGACGCTGCGCCGGCGGCGCGCGAGCGGCGGCCCGGCGGAGCAGACCTTCGCCACGCTGATCGGCCTCGAACTGCGGCCGCGGCGGCTGCGGGACGCCTCGCGGCTGTGGGCCTCGCTCACCGACGCGCGCGGGCTTGACGGCCGGGACGCCCTGTGGGCCCATCCGGACATGCTGCCGACGGCCGGGGACCTGGACGACCCGGACGGCTTCGTGCACCGCGAGCAGCTGGACTTCGCCGAGCTGGACAAGATGCTCGGCGAGGCGGCGGGCGGGGACGGAAAGCCGCGGCTCGACAAGGGCGACAAGGCCGAAGGGGACGGCGAGCCCAGGGACAGCGGCGGCGAGGGCGACAGCGAGAAGTGAGCCTGTACGAGGCCGCGGCGCGGGCCCTGAAGGAGTGGCCCGCGCCGGATGCGGATCAGGAGCGGCTGCGCCTCGCGTACGGCGATCACCTCGCTGCGCACCCGGACGGGATGTGGAAGTCCTGCCGGGACGGGCACATCACGGCGAGCGCCCTGGTGGTCGACCCGGCAGGTGGCCGCGTACTGCTGACCCTGCACAAGAAGCTGCGGATGTGGCTGCAGATGGGCGGGCACTGCGAGCCGCAGGACACCACCCTGGCCGGGGCCGCCCTGCGGGAGGCCACCGAGGAGTCCGGGATCGAGGGACTGACGCTGCTGCCCGCCGGCCCGGCGCGCCTGGACCGCCACCGCACGCCGTGCGCCTGGCACCTGGACGTGCAATACGCCGCTCTCGCGCCCGGTGGCGCGGTGACGGCGATCAGCGACGAGTCGCTGGACCTGCGCTGGTTCGCGTACGACGAGGTGGCCGCGGTGGCGGACGAGTCCGTCGTACGGCTGGTGGACCGCACCCGCACGCTGCTGCGAGGCTGACGCGCGCGGGTGCGGTCCGTCCGCACCCGCGCGGGGGCGGTCCGTCCGCTGCCGTCCTCTAGCGGTTGGACCAGATGTTGCCCTGGTTCTGGCCATGGGCGCCCTGCTGGCCCATGCCGTACTGGGCGGCCATCCCCTGGCCGATCACCGCGTTCTGCGGCGGGAGCAGCTCGCTGGGCTGGACCAGGGCGTAACCCTGGCCGAGGAAGCTGAGCTCCCAGCCCTCGCCGGTGTTGCCGCGCCGCCGGTAGACGCTCGAGGACGACGTCTGCGCCTGCATCTGGACCCGCAGCGAGGTGGACCAGGCGATGACGGCGTCGGAGTCGGCGTTGACGTACTTGTCCGGGGTGACCTGGAGCATCAGCGGCTGGCCCGAGGTCATCAGCGCGACCTTGCCCTGGCCGGAGATCTGCAGGTTGTACGCGCCGGACCCGGAGATGCCGAACTGGCTGTCCACCGCGATCGCCTCCCAGTGCAGCGCGGAGTCGAGCGCAAGGACGTAGGCGCTGTCGACGGTCAGCCCGTCCCGGTCCACGTCCACTACGTGGACGTACTGAGCGAGGTTGGCGAGGTAGACGGTGCCCTGGCCCGAGCAGCGCATCAGGTCGAGGCCCTCGCCGGTGTGGGCGCGGGCGCGACGCTGGCCCTGGGTCTGGTACTCGCCGTCGAACTCGAGCAGCCCCTGGTAGGCGACCATCGCGCCCTTACGGGCGAGGACGTCGTCGTGTCCGGTGAGCGCGACGCGCAGCATCTGCGGGTTCTGCAGCGCGTAGCGGTCCTGGGTCTGGTTCTCGGTGTAGCCGAAAAGCGGGCTCTGCATGGTGTGTTCGCTCCCCCTCAGCCCCGGGTCCGGAGCCGGTCAGTGCTGTCCTCACTCGGCTGTACGACGACGAATCCCTGGCCGGAGAAGCCGATCTGGTACGCCTCGCCGCTGCCACGCCCGATCATGGAGGAGGCCTTGAAGCTCCGCTTCCCCTTCATCTTCAGGCCGGTTGACCATGCGACGAGCGCGTCCGGGTCCACGTAGGTCTCATCCTCGCCGCGGCCGCAGTCGACGACGATCGGAGTACCGCGGGAGGTCAGGGCGATCCAACCGGTGCCGGAGAGCCCGACGTTGAAGAGTCCCTGCCCGGCGAACTTGGCCATGCCCTTGACGCGCTGGACGCCCCACTGGAGGTGGGCGTCGAAGGCGAGCAGGTTGGTGCCGTTGACCGAGACGGAGTCGTTGTTGAGGTTGATGCAGACGACGTCCGCACCGTAGTCGGCGAGGTAGAGCAGGCCGTCGCCGCTGCACTTCATCAGCGGGGCGCCCTCGCCGGTGAACCACTGGGAGGCCATCTGGCGTACGGCGGGCGGGTTCGGCTCGTACTGCACGAATCCCTCGTACGCGACCATGGAGCCGGTGCGCGCGAAGAGGTCCTGGCCGCTCTGCATGGCGACCTTGAGCATGCTGCGCCCGTGGTTCTCCATGCGGGCGGCCATCGGGGTCGGGGCGTAGCCCGCGATCAGTGTCTGGTCCATGACGGGCTCCTTCAGACCTCGTAGGGCTGGACGACGATGAAGTTGCCGGGCGCGCCGCGGAACTGGAGGTTCACGGTCTCCCCGCTGTGGCCCGGGTAGGCGTTGCGGCGCAGCCGCACCTGACTGGAGATGATCACCTGCGAGGCGGCGGACCAGGCGACGATGGCGTTGCTGTCCGCGAACGTGGTCGGGGTGACGGGGAGGACGACCGGGACGCCCTGGGTCTTCACGACCACGGTGCCGGTGCCCTGGAACTGCATCGTGAACAGCGCTCCGCCGGGGATACCGTGGCCCTCGATCCGGCGCACCTCATGCTGCAGCGACTCGTCGAAGGCCAGGACGCTCTCGGCGGAGACGCAGATCGCGTCGCCCTGGAGCTCGATCGGGTGGACATGCGAGCCGTCCTCGGCCAGGAAGACCTGGCCGCGGCCGGCGCAGCGCATGAGCTGCATCTCCTGGCCGGTGGCGTTGCCGACGATCCGGCCGCCGAAACCGGCTCCCTTGTAGCTGAAGTCGACCTTGCCCTGATAGAGCACCATGCTGCCCTGGCGGGCGAGGACGGGCTGGCCGTCGGCGCCGAGGTCGATCCGGATGAGTTGTTGGTTCTGCAGGGTCCAGCGCTGACCGGTGGGCGCCTCGCGGTACTTGTCCAGGGCCGCACCGAGCCCGGGCGCGGTGGGCCCACTGGCTGCGGCGGGCGAACCGGCTGCGGTGGGCGCACCGGTCGCGGCGGGCGCACCGGTCGCGGCGGGCTGGCCGTAGGGGGCGGGCTGCTGGCCGTACGGGGCGGGGGCCGGTGCCGCCTGGCCGGGCTGACCGTACGGGCCCTGCTGGCCGGGGAACTGACCCGGCTGGGGCTGGCCTCCATAGGACGGCTGCCCCGGCGCGGCGGGCGGGGCCTGGCTGGGCAGAGGGGCTCCGTAGGGGGCGGGTTGACCCGGCGGCTGGCCGTACTGGGGCTGCTGACCCGGGAATTGGCCCGGCTGACCGGGCTGACCCGGCTGTCCGGGCTGCCCCGGCTGTCCGGGCGGCGGCGGAACCTGACCGCCGGGCGGGGTGTGCTGGTCGGGGACCGGAGACGTGATGGGCGCGGCGATCGTGGGCGCGGTGTGCACCTGCGGGTCGGAGGGAGCGGGTGGAGCGGGCTGCGGTGGTGGTGTCGGGGCGGCCGGGGCGGGCTGCGGGGCGGCCGGGGCAGCGAAGCCCGGCGCGGAAGCGGCCGCCTGGGGCGGTGCGAAACCGGGCGCGGCCTGTTGCGGCTGCTGCGGAGCCGCCCCACCCCCCTCCTCCTCGAGCACCTCACCGCCGAAGTTCTTCAGCAGGGCATCGAGCCCGCCGTCAAACCCCTGCCCGACGGCGGCGAACCGCCACACGTCCTTGAGGTAGAAGTCGCCGAGCATCACCGCTCGTTCGGTGGTGAACTCCCCGCCCGTGAAGGAATAGCGGGCGACTTCCTCGCCGCCCGCCACGATTCGGATGTAGCCGGGCCCGACCTGCGACATCTGGCCCGCACCGTCGATGGTCGCGGTGAAGGAGAGCTTCTGGATGCTCGCCGGGATGCGGTCGAGCGTGACGCGGAACGACTCCGTGTCGCCCGCCTGCGCACCCAGTTGCTGGATCGACTCCTCGGGCGACTTCGGCTGGTTGAAGAAGATGAAGTACCCGTCGTCCGACAGCCGTTCGTCGCGGTCGAGGCCGAAACAACTGATGTCGAAGGACAGTCCGGGCCCGGAGATCTGCACTCCTACGTACAGATCCGTCCCCGCTGTCAGGTCACTGATCTTGGCCTTGTGGCCGCGTTGGAATTCCCTGGCCATACGTAACGACCGTCCCCCATCCGAGCGGTGAATACAGCGGCGATCACAGCGATGATCACTGCGGTGATTACAGCGGTGATTACAGCGGTGAAAGCGTTGCGTCAGGCTAACCGCTGGGGCAGACAGCGGGCGATGCCGGTGCCGGGTTGGTACCGGGCCGATACGGGGCTGGTGCGGGGCCGGTGCTGCGGGGCCGGTGCTGCAGCCGGTGCGCAAGCCGCGCGCGGTCGGCCCGCGTGGCCGATACGGACTACTCGCTCCGGGCCGCGGGCAGATGCGGCAGCCGGTCCGCCGCGACCACGCCTTCGAGGTATCCGCGGGCGCGCTCCGTCCGCGGATACGCCTTCAGCAGCTCCCAGAAGCGCGGTCCGTGGCCCGGCACGAGCAGGTGCGCCAACTCGTGAACCAGCACGTAGTCGATGACGTACTCGGGCATGCCCTGGAGGCGGTGCGACAGGCGGATGCTGCCCTCGGCAGGGGTGCAGGAGCCCCAGCGGGTGTTCTGGTTGGTGACCCAGCGGACGGTGGTCGGGCGGGCCCGTCCGTTGAGGTACTGGTCGGACAGCTGCTCAGCTCGCCTGGCGAGTTCACCGTCGCCCAGCATCCGCTTGCTCTCCTGGGCCGCGAGCTTGTCGAGCATGACGGTCACCCAGCGCTTCTCCTCGGCCTCGGACATGCGGGCCGGGATGAGGACGACGGTGCGGTCGCCCTCGCGGTAGGCGGAGACGGTTCTGCGCCGCCGGGCACTCCTCCTGACCTCGACCGCGCTCGTCCCCGAGCCGCGGGCGGGCTGGCTGGCTGCGCTGCGCTGCGCGCTCCCGGCGCGGTGCAGTGGGTCGGCGGACACGCCCCGACGTTACCTGCTGGGGGCGGGGGAAGTCCCGCCCCTCGATGGGTGTGCGCAATTTGAATGACTAATCCACACCGCCTGTGGACAACTTTCCGCAGCTGAATCGCGGTACGGGCATGCTGGAGGCCGGTCGGATCGATCGACCGGGGCGAACGGGGAGCAACAGGGATCAACGGGGGGGCGGAATCATGCATCCGATGCTCAAGCCCGCGCTGCGGCGCGGCTGGCGTGACCGGCAGAACGTGCAATTCGGCGTGGCAGCGGCGCACGCGGTGGTCGTGGGACCGGTGGACACGGCGACGGGCAGTTTCCTCGGACTGCTCGACGGCACCCGAGGCCTGCCGCTGCTGCGACTGGAAGCCGAGGCGATGGGTCTCGGGGCCGACCGGGTCGACGAGTTGGTGGACCGGCTCGGCGCGGCCGGGCTGCTCGACGACGCTACGGCGGCGGGCGGGCCGCCGGGAATGGTCGACCCGGACCGGGGCGACCGCTGGGTCGCCCAGGACCGGGGCGGCGGCTCGGTCGCGCAGGACCGGGGTAACCGTTCGGTCGCGCAGGACCGGGCCGCGGCCTGGGACCGGCTGAGGCCGGACCTCGCATCGTTGTCCGTGGTGCATCCGGAGCCGGGCGGCGCGGTGCGGCGGATGTCCGCGCGGGCGGCCATACGCGTGCAGGTGCGTGGCGCGGGACGGGTCGGCGCGGCCGTCGCGGCGGCACTGTCGGCCTCGGGGGTCGGCCGGGTCGACGTGATGGACGGCGGATGTGTCGAGCCGTGGGACGTCGCGCCGTCCGGTCTGCCGCCCGAATCCGTAGGCGAGCGGCGGAGCGTGGCCGCACGGAGAGTCGTACGGGCGGCGTCGCCCGGCCGGCGTCCACGGCGCACGGGGCCGGATGCCGCGGCCGCGGCGGCAAGGGCTGCCGGGACGGCCGGGGCCGCCGGACCCTTCGCGGCGTCGGGTACGGCGACGGCTCTGGTGGTGCTCGCACCGCGCGACGGGCTCGCTGCCTACGCACCCGACCCGGTCGTCGCCGACGAGCTGATCGCCTCGGGGGTGCCTCATCTGTATGCGGGCGTGATCGAGGGCACGGGCGTGGTGGGGCCGCTGGTGCTGCCGGGCGGCTCGGCCTGTGCGGGCTGCCTGGCTCTGGAACGGGCCGAACGGGAGCCCGCATGGCCCCGGATGCTGGCCCAGTGGCGGTCGGGGCGCAGCCGCTCGGGGGTGATGGCGTGCGACACCGCACTGGCGACGGTGGTGGCAGGACTCGCCGCCTCGCACGCACTGAGCTTTCTCGACGGGCGGCTTCCGCTCAGCGCCGGGGCACGGCTGGAGTTCGCGCTGCCGGACCTGGCGTGGGAGGCGCGACCGGTCGCCCCGCACGCGGCCTGCCGCTGCGGCGCGGCTCGGGCGGCAGACGCGGACACCTCGGCCGGGGAGTCTCCTTCCGCAGGGGAATCCGCCTCCGCAAGGGAATCTCCGCGCGCAGGGGAATCCCCCTCCGCCAGGGACGAGCCGCACGGGACAATGGCCGGGCGACCGCCGTCTGCGGCGTGGCTCGGGGGGTAGCCCTCCCGGAGGATGCAGTGGAGTTGGAGGGGCGAATGTCGGATCTTCCGCGGAAGGCGGTCACGCGTACTGCCAAGCTGGCCGCGCTGCCACTGGGAATCGCCGGCCGGGCCACCTGGGGTCTCGGCAAACGGATCGGCGGCCGGTCGGCGGAGATCGTCGGCCGGGAGCTCCAACAGCGCACCGCCGAGCAGCTGTTCAAGGTGCTCGGCGAGCTCAAGGGCGGCGCGATGAAGTTCGGGCAGGCGCTGTCGGTGTTCGAGTCAGCGCTGCCGGAGGAGGTGGCGGGGCCCTACCGTGCGACGCTGACGAAACTCCAGGACGCCGCCCCGCCGATGCCGGTGCGGACGGTGCACTCGGTGCTGGAGGAGCGGCTCGGCGAGCACTGGCGGGAGCTGTTCGAGGAGTTCGAGGACAAGCCGTCGGCGGCGGCGTCCATCGGGCAGGTGCACCGCGCGGTGTGGCACGACGGGCGCGAAGTGGCCGTCAAGGTCCAGT
Source organism: Streptomyces sp. 7N604 (assembly GCF_052245475.1). Classification (NCBI taxonomy): domain Bacteria; kingdom Bacillati; phylum Actinomycetota; class Actinomycetes; order Kitasatosporales; family Streptomycetaceae; genus Streptomyces; species Streptomyces sp. 7N604. The sequence continues at coordinate 114,659 of NZ_JBQQBX010000024.1, forward strand.
ATCCGGGCGCGGGTGAGGCGCTGCTGTCCGACCTCACCCAGCTCGGCCGGTTCGCCCGGCTGCTGGGGCCGCTGATTCCGGGGATGGACATCAAACCGCTCATCTCCGAGCTGCGCGACCGCGTCTCGGAAGAGCTGGACTACGGCCTGGAGGCGCAGGCCCAGCGTATACACGCCGCGGAGTTTGCCGACGACCCGGATGTGGTCGTGCCCGATGTGGTGCACCAGAGCGACCAGGTGCTGATCACCGAGTGGATGGAGGGGGTGCCGCTCTCCGAGGTCATAGCGCACGGCGGACGCGAGGAGCGGGACCGCGCCGGACAGTTGCTGGCCCGATTCCTCTTCTCCGGCACGGCCCGCACCGGGCTGCTGCACGCGGACCCGCACCCCGGGAACTTCCGGCTGCTCGTCGGCGACGCGGACGGCGGGCCGCCCGAGAAGTGGCGGCTGGGGGTCCTGGACTTCGGCACGGTCGACCGGCTGCCGGACGGCCTGCCCCCGACCATCGGCACCTCGCTGCGGATGACGCTCGACGGCGACGCAGAGCCGGTGTACCGGATGCTGTGCGAGGAGGGTTTCGTCAAGCCGACGGTCGAGCTGGACCCGGAGGCGGTGCTCGACTATCTGCTACCCATCATCGAGCCCGCCCGGGCGGAGGAGTTCACGTTCACGCGGAACTGGATGCGCACGCAGGCGGCCCGTATCGCCGACCCCCGCTCGCCCGCGCACCAGCTGGGCCGGCAGCTCAACCTGCCGCCCGCCTACCTTCTGATCCACCGGGTCACGCTGAGCACCATTGGAGTGCTCTGCCAGTTGGGTGCCACGGTCCGGCTGCGCGACGAACTCACCGCCTGGGTCCCCGGTTTCGTGCCCGAGGAGGCGGGCGTGGAGGCGCTGGAGGAGGACGGGACGGCGGCGGGCGCCTGACCTGCCGTGGACGCCTGGTGGCCTGCGGCCTCGCCGACGGCTCTCGGGCGGCTCTCACCACCGGGGCGGTCGGCGACGCGCTACCACCAGGACGAGTCGAGCCGTCCTTCGATGGCGCGGATGTTGTCGCGGGCGCAGTTCTCACAGAAGTAGATCCGGCTGCCGTTCTCCACGGAGCAGGTCCAGGTCACGGGCGGGGTCGGGCCGTCCGCGGCGGCACCGCAGCGGGCGCACACCACGGTCTCGTTCTCGGCACCCTGCTGCGCGGGGTGATGAGTCTGTTGTTCCACCTGTCGACGATACCCCCGTGAACCGCGTTCGACGGGGCACAACGCACCGCGGGACCGGTTCGGCGAACCGGTCCCGCGGTGTCAAGAGACTGCTGAGTTCGGATGGCTCAGACGGTCACTGCATGACGGCCATGGCCAGGGCGCGGCGGGCGCGCAGCGAGGCGCGCTCGGCGCGGCGCTGCAGACGCCGGGCAGCGGCCAGACGCATGGCCCTGCGTTCGGACTCGGCCTCGTACAGTCGCTCTTCCATTCGAGCACGGGCCAGGGCTTCTGGGATGAGTTGCATCTCTCGGGTCCTGTTCTGGCGCGAGGCGTTCGCGCCGGAGTTGTTGAGTTCTGGGGTGCCGGTGACGGACGGCTCGTGGGCGGACGGCTTCATCGTCGGGACCTGCTTCTTGGGGTCGTGCGTGTGAGGGCGGTCGATCGTTCCTGCGGTGGTCATGCCGCGACCGGGTTCTTGCGCGGGCGGCCACGCGGCCGCTTCCGGGGCACGACGACACCCTGGACGAACAGCTCGCCACCCCAGACGCCCCACGGCTCGCGGCGGTCCTTGGCGCCCGCGAGGCAGGCCTCACGCAAGGGGCAGGTCTGGCAGAGCGACTTGGCGTACTCGACATCGGCCGGCGACTCGGCGAAGAAGACCTCCGGGTCGTACGAGCGGCAGGGGACGAGCTCGCCGAGGCGCTCGATCTCGTCGTCGAGCACGGTGAGCTGGGTCAGCTGAGTCAAAGGGACCTCCGAAGAGCCGGGCGGGGGGATCGCAGGGTCGTGCGGTACGGACGGGGCGTGCGCGGAACTGGGCACGGTTGGTGTCTTCCTCGTCTGTTCGGCCCGGCCTTTCGGCCGGGGTTTCGGTCGGTACCGGGTGGCTTTCCGATTCCGCTGCCGGGGAGTACGTGGTGTCTCCGGCAACGGAAAGGGCCGCGGATCCCGGTTCGGGTTCCGCGGCCCTGGAAGGTGCCGACCTGATCTCGCGATCAGGATGGATCTCTCCAGGGTTGGAGCCCGCGGAAGGCCCGCATCGTCTTGTGCTCGGCCGCAGAGGTCGCACCGGTGGCGAAGCCATCGGTCCACTTCTGCTGGAGGTCGGCACCATTGGCCGCGAGGACATAGGCCGAGACCTGTGCCGCCGCTACTGCCGCCGCCGGTGCCTTGGTCGGTCGCTCATCGACCGCGACAATGCCGCGCTCAACGAGACGTGCTTCGGCGGCGCCGGACAGACCGGTACCGCGCAGCACGGAGACGCCGGGCAGGCAGAAGGCGGCCTGGTGACCGGCCAGTTTGGTGATGCTGATCATGTGGGCTCGCCTCCTCTCGGCGTCTCAGGGGACTGGTCGGAACCAGTCCCGGGTCGTTCAGTACAGCATGAAACCTGGAGGTCCAAAAGACCTCCTGCCATCCGTGCTCGGAAGGCTGTGGCTCCTCCCCCGAAGGGGCTTCTCGCCAGGCCCCAACAGCCCTGCGACGGACAAGCCCTGCCCGTGGAACAGAAACCTATGGGGATTCCCGCGGCATGCGCAAACTATTTTCTCGACGAGTTTGTATCAGTCATCCGCGCTGTCCTCGGAGACGTCCTGAGGGGCTTTCTCCGCAGGGCCTTCGGCCGCGCCCGCCGCCTCGTTCTCCGCCGCCTCCCGGGCCGGCTCCTCGCCCGCGCACAGCGCCAGCACCTCGGCCCCGAACCGGTCGAGCTTGCGCCTGCCCACCCCGGAGATCGAGGCCAGTTCCGACTCGCTGTCCGGTACGGCCTCGGCGATGGCCATCAGCGTCTTGTCGGTGAAAACGCAGTAGGCCGGCTGGCCCAGCGCCTTGGCCTGCTCCATGCGCCAGTCACGCAGCCGCTCGTAGAGGGCTTCGTCGAGGTCGGACGGGCAGTCCTCGCAGCGCATCAGCTTCATCTCGCCCGCGTCGGTCAGCGTGCGCCCGCACACCCGGCACTGGACGGGGCCGCGGCGCTTCCTTCTGCTGCCGCTGCCGTGTTCGACGCCACCGCCCTCACCCGCGGTGCGGCTGCGGGTCGCCGCGGAGCCCGGCCTGAGCCCGTTGAGGAACCGGCTCGGCCGTCGGGACGCGCGGCCGCCGGGCGCCCGCGACAGCGCCCACGAGAGGGAGAGGTGGACCCGCGCGCGGGTGACGCCGACGTAGAGCAGCCGCCGCTCCTCCTCGACCTGCTCGTCGGTCCTGGCGTACGTGATCGGCACGGTCCCCTCGGTCAGACCGACCAGGAACACCGCGTCCCACTCCAGGCCCTTCGCCGCGTGCAGCGAGGCGAGCGTGACGCCCTCGACGGTCGGCGCATGCTGGGCGTTCGCCCGCTCGTCGAGCTCCGCGACGAAGTCGCCGAGAGTCGGGGCGGGTGCGCCCGCCGCGGTGCGGCCGGTGGCGAACTGCTCGGCGAGCCGGACGAGGGCCGCCAGGGACTCCCAGCGGTCCCGTACGGCGCCGGAGCCGACCGGAGGCTCGGGCGTCCAGCCCGACGCGGCCAGCACGGCCCCCACCTGGGAGGGCAGGTCGACTGCGTCGTCGAGGAGCACATCGTTGCCACCGGCGCGGGCGGCGCCGCGAAGGGCGACGCCCGCCTCGCGCACCTCGGGGCGCTCGAAGAACCGCTCCGCACCGCGCATCTGATACGGAACGCCGTGGTCGGCCAACGCCTGCTCGTAGGCCTCCGACTGGGCGTTGACACGGTAGAGAACGGCGATCTGGCTGGCCGGGACGCCGGCGTCGAGCAGCTCGCGGATACGGCGGGCCGTGCCCTCGGCCTCGGCCGGTTCGTCGGCGAACTCGCTGTAGACCGGCTCGGGGCCGGGGTCGCGCTGCGAGACCAGCTCCAAGCGGTGCTCGGCGGCCCGGCCGCGGGCCTGACCCAGCAGGCCGTTGGCGAGGTGCACGACCTGCGGCGTGGAGCGGTAGTCGCGGATCAGCTTCACGACCGTGGCCTGCGGGTGCCGGGCGCGGAAGTTGAGCAGATGGTCGGGGGTCGCGCCGGTGAAGGAGTAGATCGTCTGGCTGGCGTCGCCGACCACGCACAGGCTGTCCCGGCCGCCCAGCCACAGCTCCAGCAGCCGCTGCTGCAGCGGGCTGACGTCCTGGTACTCGTCCACGACGAAGTGCTGGTACTGGCCGCGCACCTGGTCGGCGATGTCCGGCCGGTCCTCCAGCACCCCGACCGTCAGCAGCAGCACGTCCTCGAAGTCGATGACGCCCCGGTCGCGCTTCAGGCGTTCATACGCGCCGTAGATCCCAGCGATCTCGGCCGGGTCGCGCGGCACTTCTCTGCCGGATTTGGCGGCCGTCGCCGGATAGTCCTCGGGCACAGTCTGGGTGACCTTCGCCCACTCGATCTCGCCCGTGACATCCCGCAGTTCGTTGCGGTCCAGGCGGATACGGCAGCGGACGGCGGCCTCGGCGACCAGCTGGATCTTGCGCTCGGCGAGCCGCGGCAGCTCGCCGCCGACCGCGCGCGGCCAGAAGTACTGGAGCTGGCGCAGGGCCGCCGAGTGGAACGTACGAGCCTGGACGCCGCCCGCGCCGAGCTGGCGCAGCCGGCCGCGCATCTCCCCCGCAGCGCGGTTGGTGAAGGTGACGGCGAGCACGCTGGCGGGCTGGAGTATCCCAGCCCGCACCCCGTAGGCGATCCGGTGGGTGATCGCCCGCGTCTTGCCGGTGCCGGCCCCGGCCAGCACGCAGACCGGACCGTGCAGGGCCGTGGCGACCTCGCGCTGCTCCGGGTCGAGCCCGTCGAGCACCGCGTCCACCGAGTCCGGTACGGCCGGGAAAAGGGTGGTCTCCGTTGCTGCTGTCACCCCGCCATGCTGCCAGGTCGGGCGTTGCTGCCGGGACGGTTGTCCACAGCTGTGCAACGCCGGTCATACTTATCGGCTGCAACCACACACAGACGGCCATGATCAGGGGGGAATGACCGTGAAAGGTTGCGCGTTCCACTACCGGCATCAAGCCGCCGCCAGACTTCAGACCAAAGCTGCGAGGAGCACAAGACGATGCAGGAGCCGATGCAGGGCACGGTGACGATGTACAGCACCACGTGGTGCGGCTACTGCCGCCGGCTGAAGAGCCAGCTGGACCGCGAGGGCATCGCGTACACGGAGATCAACATCGAGCAGGACCCGGCGTCGGCCGCCTTCGTCGAGAAGGTCAACAACGGCAACCAGCTGGTCCCGACCGTCCTCTTCCCGGACGGCTCCGCGCTCCCCAACCCCTCCCTGGCCCAGGTCAAGGAGAGGATCGGCGTCTGAGCCCCGGCGCCCCGCCGCGTACGGGGCGCGAGCGCGCGAACGCGCCACGCCGCTGCCCGCGAGTGCGGCCCGCCTCAGCGCGGGACGCCCGCGGGCAGCGGCTTTCCGTACCAGAGCTCGATGAGCCGGGCCGCGATCGAGATGCCGGACGGCGGCAGCACCTCGCCCGACTCGAAGGCCGCCCGCAGCTCGTCCCGCGAGAACCACCGCGCCTCGTGGATCTCCTCGCCGTCCACCCGGATCTCCGAGGAGGTGGCGCGCGCCATGAAGCCGAGCATCAGGCTCGACGGGAAGGGCCACGGCTGGCTGGCCACGTACTCGACCTCACCGACCGGTACGCCCGCCTCCTCGCGCACCTCCCGTACGACCGCCTGCTCGATCGACTCGCCCGGCTCGACGAAGCCCGCGAGCGTCGAGAAGCGACCCTCCGGCCAGTGGAGCTGGCGGCCGAGCAGCGCCCGGTCCTCCTGGTCCGTCACGAGCATGATCACGGCGGGGTCGGTGCGCGGGTAGTGCTCGGCGCCGCACGCCGGGCAGCGGCGGATGTGCCCCGCGGCCGCGACGACGGTGCGCTCGCCGCAGCGCGAGCAGAAGCGGTGCAGCCGCTGCCAGTTCTCCAGGGCGACGGCGTGCACCAGCAGGGCGGCGTCGCGCTCGGACAGCAGCGCCCCGGCCTCGCGCAGCCCGGCCGGCCTGGCCGACTGGTCCATCCGCCCGGGAAGGGCGTCCTTCTGGAGCGCGAAGTAGCTCACCCCGTCCTCGTCCGTGCCCAGGAAATAGCGGTGGGTCTCGGTCGGCGGCGCCTCGAAGGAAGGCGTCATGACGAGCTCGGTACGGCCGTCGGGGGTGTCGTCGATCAGCGCCTGGCCGCCGGAGACCACGAAGACCCGCGTCGTGGGGTGGCTCCACGCGGCCGCGAGCCAGGCCTCGTCGAGCCGGTGGTGCGCGGCGCGGTCGATGCCGCTCGCCGCGGTCAGGGCGATCTGCGGGACTGCGTTGCGGTCGGTCCAGGTGGTCACAGCTGCTTCCAACTCCCCCTGCGGGACGTGGATTCCTCGCGGCGCGGGCCAATGGGCGGTTTCAGGCGTTTCAGGCGTCTCAGGCGGCGGTCCGGCCATTCTCCGCCAGATCGCCCCACAGGTAGGCGGCGGTCTCCACACCCTTCATCAGAAGATCGAGTTCGACCTTCTCGTTCGGCGCGTGCCAGCCGTCCGACGGCACGGAGATTCCGAGGAAGAGCACGGGTGCGCCGAGTACGTCCTGAAGATCCGCCGCCGGTCCCGAACCGCCTTCACGGGTGAACCGGATTGGCTGCCCGAAGGCGCGGCCCATCGCCCGTACGACGGACTGGAGCGCTGGGTGGTCCAGCGGGGTCAGGCAGGGGCGGGTCGCTCCCCCGAACGTGATCTCGTGCCGGATACCGGCGGGCAGCCGGGCCGCGACCCAGTCACGTACGGCCTGCTGGACCTTCTCCGTCTCCATGCCCGCGACCAGGCGGAAGGACAGCTTCAGCTGGGCGGTGGACGGCACGATCGTCTTGCCGCCGGGGCCCTGGTAGCCGCCCCCTATGCCGTTGACCTCGGCGGTCGGGCGGGCCCAGATCCGCTCCAGGGTGGAGTGGCCCGCCTCGCCGAGCGTGGCGTACGAGTGCGCGGTGCGCAGCCACGCCGCCTCGTCGAAGGGCAGCTCCGCGAAGAGTTCCCGCTCGCGGTCCGTGAGTTCGATCACGCCGTCGTAGAAGCCGGGGATCGCGACGCGGTGGTCCCCGTCGTGCAGGGCGCCGGCCAGGCGGGCGGCCTCGGTCGCCGGGTTCGGCACCGCGCCGCCGAAGGAGCCGGAGTGGATGTCCTGGTCGGGACCGTAGAGGTCGATCTGGCAGTCGGTCAGGCCGCGCATGCCGGTGCACACGGTCGGGGTGTCCTCGGACCACATGCCCGTGTCCGACACGATCACGGCGTCGCAGCCGAGGCGGTCGGCTCGCTCGCGGAGCAGCGCGGGGAAGTTCGGCGAGCCGGACTCCTCCTCGCCTTCGATGAGCAGCTTGAGGTTGACGGCGGGGGCGGTGCGGCCGGTGGCGGCGAGGTGGGCGCGCACGCCGAGGGTGTGGAAGAACACCTGGCCCTTGTCGTCGGCCGCCCCGCGCGCGTGGAGCCGGCCGTCCCGGACGACCGGCTCGAACGGGTCGGTGGCCCAGCCGTCCTCGCGGGCGGCGGGCTGCACGTCGTGGTGTCCGTAGACGAGCACGGTGGGGGCGTCCGGGTCGCCGGACGGCCACTCGGCGAAGACCGCGGGGGCGGGTGGGGCCGGTGGGGTGGCTGGGATGGCCGGGGTGGCCGGGGTGGCCGGGGTCTCCTCCGGCAGGGCCGAGGAGGGGGCGGTGGTCTCGGTGCCGGTCTCCCAGACCTCGGTGACCGGGAAGCCGGTCTCGGCGAGCTTGGCCGCCAGCCACTCGGCGCTGCGCCGCACATCGCCCGCGTGGGCCGGATCGGCCGATACGGAGGGGATGCGCAGCCATTCCACGAGATCGTCGAGGAAGGCGGCGCGGTGGTCCTGGATATAGGCGCGGACGGCGCTGTCCGGGGTGGTGCTCATGCGGGGGAGCCTACCGGCCGGGTACGGGGCGGCTGCCGCACGCCCGAGGGCGTCCCGGGCGTACGGCAGTGGCCTCGCCCAGGCCCCCAGGGCGCGCGGCGGGCACGGGGGCGCGGCGCACGTGGGGGCCGGTTCGCCGCCGACGCCGGGCCCCGGCCTCGCCCGGACGACCGGGCTCGCTGCCATGGCGGGCGCCCCACCACTCGTCGCTCCGGGCCCCCGCTCGCCGCAGGCCTCAGCTCCCGCCGGGCACGGGGGCACCGCGGGAGTCCAGGGCGGCAGACCGCCGGTCAGCCAGCCGAGCCCGGCTCATCCCGGGGCGGTGTCTCGCCGCCCGTCAGGGCCGTTCGGGCGTCGGCCGGGACGCCTTGGGGCGGACGGTCGCCGATTCGTGACGCCGGGCGGACGCGGGTGGTCAGTCCTCGCCGAGCAGGATCCGCTCCAGGGCCGGGCGGTCCGGGAGGTCCGGGGGGCGCACGATGTCGCCCGTGCGGACGTAGAGGAACGCCGCCGTCACGGCCGACAGTGGGAGGTCGTGCTGTTCCGCCCAGGCGAGGCGGTAGACCGCGAGCTGGAGCGGGTCGGCGGACCGGCCTCGGCCGGTCTTCCAGTCGACGATCTCGTACGTGTCACCGCCGTCCGCGCCCCTGTCGCGGTACACCGCGTCCATGCGGCCACGGATCATCCGGCCCGCGAGCGCCAGTTGGAACGGCGCCTCGACGCGGTACGGGGTGCGGCGGGCGTACGGGGTGTGCTCGAAGGCCTCCTTGAGTGCCGCCAGGTCGCGCTCGTCCGCGATCTCCGCGGCCGAGTCCGCAAGGGCGTCATCGAGGCCGCCGGGAAGCTCGTCTGGGCCGAGCAGGGGCAGCGGCAGTTCCTCGAAGCGCGATTCGACCCACGCGTGGAAGCGCGTGCCGCGGCGCGCGGCGGGCTGCGGGGGGCGCGGCATGGGCCGGGCCAGCTCCTGCGCGAAGCCGTCGGGGTCGGCGGCGAGGCGGAGCACCTGCGAGGTGCTGAGCGAGGGCGGCAGGGGCACGTCCCGTACGGTCGCCCGGGCCTGGCGCAACTCACCGGCGAGCGCTTCGAGATCCCGGTCCCATGAGGCGACGGCCCGCGCCTCCTCGGGCGTGAGCGGGCCGGCGGGGGGCTCCGCCCCAGCCGGTACGGGCGGATGCCCGGCCGCCGTGGGGGTCTCCGCCCCGGCCGCCGGTGTCTGGCGCGGCACGGCGCCCGGTACACCTACGACGCCGGGCAGACCCTGAACGCCGCCCGGCACACCCTCGCTGCTCAGCTCACCCTCGCCGCCGGGCACCTCTTCGCCGACGGGGCGGGCGGCGAATTCGGCGGCGTGGGGCGGGTGTTCCCCATGGCCCTCGGGGGTGGGCGGGCGGACCGGCGACCAGGTGTCCCAGTCGCCTGGGTCGGCGTCGCCGGACGGGCCGAATGCGTCCGCGTTCCCGTCCTCGTCCTCAGGCGGTGGCGGCGGACCCGGGTCCGCGTCATCGTGGGGCGGCGGGGGCCACTCCGGGTCGTAGGCGTAGTCGGCCTCCCGGGCCCCGGGATGGGGCTCTCCCGCGGCATCGGCAGCCGGGAGTCCGGAGGCGCACGCGCGCGTTGCTCGGTCCCGTCCCGGGAACTCCGCGGCGCGGACATCGTCGGCGGGGTGTCCAGCCCGCACGGCCTCGGGGGGTTGTACGAGTGCGGGTCCGGTGCTCATGGCGGCGGCGACAACCGATCCGGCACCGCTCTCATGCCCCGCAGCACCCTCACGCCCCGCAGCACCCTCACGCCCCGCTCCACCCTCGCGCCCGGCACCGCCCCCGCGCCCCGCTCCGACCTCGACCCCGGCACCCCCAGCACCCGCGGCCCCCGCAAGCCCGTCCAGGTGTGCCAGGACCGTCTCGGCCGCGCGTCGGCGCATGGCCAGGGCCGTCGGGTCCAGAGGGAGAGGCCAGGCCTGTTCCGCGGCTGCGGACGCCTTCAGGGACGGGTTCTCCTCCCCCTCTCCCGGCGCGTCGGCCCAGGCCTCGATCTCCCCGTGGCCCCGCTCGCAGTGCTCGCGCAGCGCCTCCAGGAAGGCGGAGGGCCCACGCGGCCTCTTCTGCGTCGGCCCCCACCAATGGCCGGAGCCGAGCAGCAGGGAGCGCGGGCGGGTGAACGTCACGTAGCCGAGCCGGAGTTCCTCGGTCGCCTGGTGGTCCTTCATGGCGGCCTTGAAGGCTGCCAGGCCCCTGCTGTCCCACTCCCCCACGTCCGGCAGGGTCGCCGCGTCGCCGCGCAGCGCGTGCGGCAGCACCTTCGCGTTCGAGGTCCAGGACTCGCGCGACTGCTCGCTGGGGAACTGCTTGGCGACCAGCCCCGGGGCGGCGACCACGTCCCACTCCAGGCCCTTCGCCTTGTGCGCGGTCAGCACCTTCACCGTGTTCTCACCGCCGGGCAGGGCGTTGTCCAGGCCCTTCTCGTGCTGGACGGCCGTGCGCAGGAAGCCGAGGAAGGCCAGCAGCGTGGCCTCGCCGTCCAGCGCGGCGAAACTCGCCGCCACATCAAGGAAATTGCCGAGCGTCTCGCGGCGGCGGGCCGCCAGTGCGTGCGGGGAGGCGGACAGTTCGACCTCCAGGCCGGTCGTGGCCAGCACCCGGTGGAGCACGTCCATGAGCGGGTCCGCGAGGGAGCGCCGCAGATCGCGCAGCTCGGCCGCCAGCCGCGCGAAGCGGACCCTCGCTTCCGCCGAGAAGGGCAGGCCGTCGTCAGGACCTTCGGTCACCAGGAAGGTGTCGAGTGCGTCGGCGAGCGAGACGACCTCGGCAGGGTCGGTGCCCTCGACAGCCTCCGCGAGGCGCCGGTCGGGGTCGCCGTCCGCGGCTGCGGGGTCCGCGTGGTCGGCATGGCGTACGAGCGTACGGGCGCGGCGGCCCAGGAGCGCCAGGTCGCGCGGACCGATCCGCCAGCGTGGTCCGATCAGCAGCCGGACCAGCGCGGCGTTGGCCGTCGGGTCCTGCAGCACCTCGCACACGGCCACGAGGTCCGCGACCTCCGGCAGGTGCAGCAGCCCGGACAGGCCCACCACCTCGACCGGCACGTCCCGCTCCACCAGCGCGCGCTGGATCTCCGCGAAGTCGCCCGCCGTACGGCACAGGACGGCGATCTCCCCGGGCGGGGTGCCCGTACGGACCAGGTGGGCGATCGAGTCGGCGAGCCACACCAGCTCGTCGGCGTGGGTGGGCAGCAGGGCGCAGCGGATCGTGCCGTCGCGCTCGGCGCCGTCGGCCGGGCGAAGTGCCTCCACGCCCGCGTGGAGCGAACGCAGCGGCGCCGCGAGCCGGTTGGCGAGGTTCAGGAGGCGGCCGCCGCTGCGCCGGTTCTCGCTGAGCGCGAAACGCTGCGCCGGGCGGCCGTCGGCATACGGGAAGTGGGCGGGGAAGTCGTCGAGGTTGGCGACGGAGGCTCCGCGCCAGCCGTAGATGGCCTGGCAGGGGTCGCCGACGGCGGTGACGGCGTGGCCCGTACCGTCGCCGAACAGGGCGGCGAGCAGCAGCCGTTGGGCGACCGACGTGTCCTGGTACTCGTCGAGGAGGACGACCGCGAACTGCTCGCGCAGCATGCGGCCGACCTCGGGGTGGGTGCGCGCGAGGGTCGCGGACAGCGCGATCTGGTCGCCGAAGTCGAGCAGGTCGCGGCGCTGCTTCTCGCTCCGGTACGCACCGGCCAGCTCCAGCAGCTCCAGGCGGGCGCGGGCGGCCTCGGGCACCTTGCGCAGCTCGGCGTTGCTCAGCCGCGCGCCTTCGAGACTGCGCAGCAGCGCCGTGTCGTACGCCCGCAGGCGCTCGGCGGGGACGAGGTGTTCGGAGAGCTCGGCGTCGAGGGCGAGCAGGTCGTCGACGAGGGCGGGCAGGGACTTGGTGAGCGCCGGGTACGGGCCGGGGGCGGTGCGCAGCACGCGCGCGGCGAGCTGGAAGCGGGTGGCGTCGGCGAGCAGCCGGGCCGTGGGCTCCAGCCCTATGCGCAGGCCGTGGTCCTTGAGGAGCTGGCCCGCGAAGGCGTGGTAGGTGGAGATCCGGGGCTCGCCGAGCGCGTCCTCCGGCTCGCCGGAGGCACCGGCGAGCGGGCCAGCGGGGGCTCCGGCACCCGGGGGCGCGGCGGGGCCGGCGGGGTCGGCGGGCGCGTCCGGGTCCATGACGCCCGCTTTGATCAGGGCCTTGCGCACGCGCTCGGACAGCTCGCCCGCGGCCTTGTTGGTGAAGGTCAGGCCCAGCACCCGGTCCGGCGCGACCTGTCCCGTTCCGACGAGCCAGACCACGCGGGCCGCCATCACCGTCGTCTTCCCCGAGCCGGCTCCGGCCACGATCACCTGCGGGGCGGGCGGCGCGGTGATGCACGCCGTCTGCTCCGGGGTGAAGGGGATGCCGAGGAGCTCTTTGAGCTGCTCGGGGTCGGTGATGCGTGGGGCCACCCGAGTGAGGCTAGTAGCCGCCACTGACAGCCGTGGCGGGGTGGGCTCCCTCCACGATCCGACTCACTTCACGACCCGGCCCACTTCACGACCCGCCTCGCTCCATGACCCGCCTCGCTCCACCACCGCCTTCACTCCACGATCTGGCGGCCCTCGGGCCTGGCGGTGCAGGCCTTCCGGAAGGAGCAGTGCTGGCAGTGCTGACCGGTACTCGGCGCGAACCGCTCGTCGAGGACCCGGCCCGCGGCCGTCGCGAGCAACTCCCCGACCCACTCCCCTTCCAGGGGTTCCTGCGCCTGCACCGTCGGCGACTCCTCGCCGCCGTCCTTCTGCGGTGCGCCCATGCGCAGATGGACGAGCTCCGCTCCCCCGGCCTCGGGCGTACGCCCCCCGAACGCGCCGTCCACCGCCCCCGCCCGTACGGCCAGCTGGTACACGGCGAGTTGCGGGTGCCGGGCGACCTCCGGCCCGGTCGGCCTGGTCTTGCCGGTCTTGAAGTCGACGACGTAGGCACGGCCCTGCGCGTCCTTCTCGACGCGGTCCATGCTGCCCCGGATCCGTACGGAGTACGGGCCCGCTTCCAGGGTCACGTCGAAGTCTTGCTCCGTGGCCACGGGGGTCCGCGCCGCGCGGTCCATGACGTGCCAGCGCAGGAAGCGCTCCAGGGCCACGCGCGCGTTGTCCTTCTCCTGCTGCGACTTCCACGGCGCGTCGAAGGCCAGGGCGTCCCAGACGGAGTCGAGCCGCTCCATGAGGACGGCCAGATCCGCGGGCGTACGGCCGGAGGCGACCTCGTCGGCCAGGACGTGCACGACGTTGCCGAAGCCCTGGGCGGCGGTCGAGGGCGCGTCCGCCTTCACTTCGCGCCCCAGGAACCACTGGAGCGAGCAGGTGTTGGCGAGCTGGTCCAGGGCGCTGCCGGAGAGCGTGACGGGGCGTGCCGGGTCCCGGAGCGGGACCTCGCTGTGCGTCGGCTCGTACAGGCCCCACCAGCGGTACGGGTGGGCCGCGGGGGCCAATGGCTGGTCGTTGTCGTCCCGCAGGGCAGCCAGCCGGGCCAGTCGCCGGGCGGCGGCGTCCCGCAGCGCCGGGGACGCCGCGGGGTCGACGGTGGTGGCGCGCAGCTCGGCGACGAGCGCGGCGACGGAGAGCGGACGGCGGGGGCGGTGGGTGACGTCGGCCGGCTCGACGCCGAGTTCGGTGAGGAAGCGGGAGGGCTGGTCGCCGTCGTCGGCCTGGGCCTTGACGGCGGTGACGACGAGCCGCTCCTTCGCGCGCGTGGCGGCGACGTAGAACAGCCGCCGCTCCTCGGCGAGCAGGGCGCCGGGGGTGAGCGGCTCGGCGAGGCCGTCGCGGCCGATCCGGTCCGCCTCGAGCAGCGAACCGCGCCGCCGCAGATCGGGCCACAGGCCCTCCTGGACGCCCGCGACGACGACGAGCCGCCACTCCAGGCCCTTGGAGCGGTGCGCGGTCATCAGGCGTACGGCGTCGGGGCGTACGGTCCTGCGGGACAGGGTGTCGGCGGCGATGTCCTGGGCGTCGAGCTCCTCGAGGAAGTTGAGGGCGCCGCGGCCCCCGGTGCGCTCCTCGGCGCGTGCCGCGGTCTCGAACAGGGCGCAGACGGCGTCCAGGTCGCGGTCCGCGTTCCGCCCGGCGGCACCGCCGCGCCGGGCGGCGCGCTCGAGCCGCTGCGGCCAGGGCGTGCCGTCCCAGAGTGCCCACAGCGCCTGCTCCGCGGTGCCGCCGCGGGCCAGTAGCTCGCGCGCGTCGCGCAGCAGCCGCCCGAGCCGCTGGGCCACGCGCGCGTACGCCGGGTCGTGCGCGGTGAGCCGCTCGGGCTCGGCGAGCGCCTCGGCGATGAGCACGTCGGACGCGCGCGGTACGGCCCGCCCGGCGGCCCGCTCCTCGTCCCTCAACGCCCGCCCGAGCCGCCGCAGATCGGCGCTGTCCATCCCGCCGAGCGGCGAGGTGAGCAGCCCGATGGCGGTCTCGACATCGATGGCGGGCCCATCCACCCCCGATCCAGCCGCGCCAGGGGCCGCGGCCGCGCCTTGCGCCCCGAGGGGTCCCGGGCCCGCAGCCACACCCTCACCGCCTTCGGCCGACTCACCGACCCCGGCAGGCGACTCCGCAACTCCCCCGCCCCGGGCCCCCGCAGGCCCCAGCGCCTCGGCTCCAGCAGCCAAGGCCGCAGGCGCAGGCCCCTCCGGCCCGGCGGGTCCCGGCGCCGCCCGGTCTACGGCCTGAGGCGGAGCGGCCGCGCCCGCGCCCCCCGCCACTGCCCTCACCGCCGCCTCCGCCGCCACTCTCAGGGCTGTCAGCAGAGGCGCGACCGCCGGTTCGTGGCGGAGCGGGAGATCGTCGCCGTCGATGTCCAGGGGGACGCCCGCGGCGGTGAGGGCGCGGCGGACCGCGGGGATGGTACGCCCGCCCGCCCGCACCAGGACCGCCATCTCGCGCCAGGGCACGCCGTCCTCCAGGTGCGCCCGGCGCAGGATGTCGGCGATGTTGCCCAGCTCGGCCCCCGCCGTCGGATACGTGAACACCTCGACGCGGCCGCCGTCCCGTACGGCCGCAAGGTCGCGGTGGGCGCGCACGGCGTCCGCCGGGAGGCGGGTGAGCGGCATACGGCGGGTCATGAGGCGGGTGGCGGCCAGCAAGTCGGCGCCCGAGCGGCGGCAGGTGCCGAGCACCTCGACGTCCGCCGGGGTGCCGTCGGCCTTCCGGAAGGCGTGCGGGAACTCGAGGATGCCGCCCACGTCGGCGCCCCGGAAGGCGTAGATCGACTGGTCCGGGTCGCCGAAGGCGGCCAGAGTCCTCCCGCTCCCCGCCAGCGCGCGCAGCAGCCGCAGCTGCGCGGCGTCGGTGTCCTGGAACTCGTCGACGTACACCGCGTCGTACCGCGCCGCGAGCTCCGCCGCGACCTCCGGCCGCCCGGCCAGCAACACCGCCCGGTGCACCAACTCCGCGTAGTCCAGAACCCCCTGCGCGTCCAGCACGTCCAGGTACTCGGCGAGGAAGGAGGCCGCCGCGCCCCAGTCCGGCCGCCCGGTTCTGCGCGCGAAGGCGCCGAGCGCGTCCGGCCCGAGGCCCAGTTCGCGGCTGCGGGCCAGCACCGCACGCACCTCGTCGGCGAAGCCGCGCGTCGTCAGGCAGGCGCGCAGTTCGTCCGGCCAGCGGACCGCGCCACGGCCCTCGCGCTCCAGCTCCGCCTGACCGGCGAGCAGTTCGCGCACCACCACGTCCTGCTCCGGGCCCGAGAGGAGCCGCAGCGGGTCGACGAAGAGCTCGGCGTCCTGGTGGGCGCGGACGAGCGCGTAGCAGTACGAGTGGAAGGTGGTCGCCTGCGGGCTGTGGGCACCGCCGAGGCGGGCCCCCATCCGGTCGCGCAGCTCGACCGCCGCCTTGCGGCTGAAGGTGAGGACGAGAATCCGCTCCGGGTCCGTACCCTCGGCCACCCGCTCCGCGACCGCCTCGACGAGTGTGGTCGTCTTGCCCGTGCCGGGCCCGGCGAGGACGAGTAGCGGACCGCCAGGGTGGTCAACCACCGCGCGCTGCCGTGCGTCCAGCACAGGAGGATCCACCGGCTCCGGCGGGGTGCGCACCAGTCGATACGCGCCGGTGGCCTGTGTTCGGACCTGCCGGTGCGCCGAGAGGGGCGGGATGGAGGAGCTCACGTGGGTCGCCGGTCCTGGTGGGTGTGCTGTGCTGGGTGCGTGCGTGTTGCTGGTGGTGAGTCCGTGGATTGCGTGAATGTCTGGGGCTTCGTGACTTCTCTGCTGTATGTGGTGTCCGTGGACTTCCTGGTTCTCGCGGTCTTCGGGCGCTTTGCGCTCTTCACGTGGCTCGCGTGCCTTGCGGGTCTCATGTTCCCCACGTGCTTCGTGGTGCGAGCTCTCGACGCTACGCCTTCGGGGCCGCGAGGCGCAGCGCGTCTCGCGTCTCGATCCGACACCCCGATGTCCGCTGCAAATACTCCCAAAGGACTTTGGATCACCTCTTCTGCCGCCGAATGGCGGAAGCTGTCAGATATGAGCTCCTTCGTCCGCGCCGCTCGCGGCGCCGCCGCCCCCGCTGCCGGCCCAGCGGGCCCTGGCCATGTCGATCTTCGGCTGATGGCCCGCGGCGGCGCGCGCGGCCGTGCGCAGCGGGGTGCCCTCGGCGCGGTAGTGGGCGAGCGCCCGCTGTTCGTGGCCAGGCAGCAGCGCACCGTCCGCGCGGACGACCCGCCACCACGGCACAGCGCCGCCATAAAGCGCCATCACCCGGCCCACCTGCCGGGGGCCGCCCTCACCCAGCCACTCGGCCACGTCCCCGTACGTCATCACCCGGCCCGGCGGGATCAGCTCGGCGACCTCCAGGACCCGCTCCGCGTACTCCGGCAGCCGATCCGCCGCCGTGCTCTCCGGACTCACCCGGACCATGGTGCCGTACGGCACCGACAGCGCGGCCGGGGGCGGCCCCTCGCCGCCCCGGAGCCCGTACGGCGCCAACCGGTGGCGTTCCTTCCGCTTCCCCCGCCCTCGAAATGCACCCTGATGCCCACCTCCGGGGTCCGGCCGTGCCACCATCTTCCGGGCGGTGACTGGTGATACGAGATCAAAAAGAGACGGCAGGGCAGCAGAGTGCGGGGCCTCCTGAGGGAGCCGGCACCTCTGACGAGTCGTCGCGCCCGGACGCCGGACGGACCGGCAGGACGGCACCGCGCCACGACAAAAAGGCCCGGCCGGACTCCGCCGACCAGGACCACCGGGGCCCCCAGGAAAGCCAGGACCACCGCGCCCACCAGGACGCCGACCAGGACCCCCACGAGGACACCCGGCAGGACACAGCGCGGCCCAACAGGAAACGTGCCGACAGGGCACGAGCCGACAGGGCACGAGCCGGCAAGGCACGGTCCGAGAGGCCCGAGCGGACCCCCCCGCGCCCCGCGGGCGGCGCTGCCGGCGGTGACGGCGACGACGAGGGCGAGGTCCACGTCGACCAGGTCTCCGGGGACGAGCCGCTGCTCCCCGCGCGCGTGCACCGGCCCGCCGACCTCGTACGCGTGCTGCTCGGCATCCTCGGCATCATCGTCGTCCTGGGCATCGCCGCCTTCGCGCACGGCACCACAGAAGGCCTGAAGCAGGACATCGGCAAGGGCACAGGACAGGCCCCCGACCTGCTGACGAGCGTCGCCGGGTTCGCCTCGAGCGTCGCCATCCTCATCGTCCCCGTCGCCTTCGCCATCGAGCGGCTGATCAAGCGCGACGGGCTGCGCATCGCGGACGGCGTACTCGCCGCCGTCCTCGCGCACGGCGTGTCGCTCGCCACCGACCTGTGGGTCGCGCGGTCCGCGCCCGACTCGATCCAGGAGGCACTCACCAAGCAGGCCCCGAGCGGCGACATCACCGACCCCGTGCACGGCTATCTGGCCCCCGTCATCGCCTATATGACGGCGGTCGGCATGGCCCGCCGCCCGCGCTGGCGCGTGCTGCTGTGGGTCGTCCTGGCACTGCAGGTGTTCGCCGTGCTCCTCGGCGGCTTCGCCACACCGTTCTCGATCCTCGTCACTGTCCTGATCGGCTGGACGGTCGCGTACGGCACGCTCTACACGGTCGGTTCCCCGAACGTACGGCCCACCGGCCGGAACCTCCTCACCGGACTCCGCCGCGTCGGCTTCAAGCCGGTCAGCGCCCTGCGCGCCGAGGAGCCCCCGGACGCCGACAACCAGGAGCGCGGCCGCCGCTACATCGTCACCCTGGAGGACGGCCCCCCGCTCGACGTCACCGTCGTCGACCGCGAGCAGCAGGCGCAGGGCTTCTTCTACCGCGTGTGGCGCCGGTTCGCGCTCCGCGGCATCACCCAGCGCCGCAGCCTCCAGTCACTGCGCCAGGCCCTCGAGCAGGAGGCTCTGCTCGCCTATGCGGCCATCGCAGCGGGCGCCAACGCGCCGAAGCTGATCGCCACCTCCGAGCTCGGCCCGGACGCCGTGATGCTGGTGTACGAGCACACGGGCGGCCGCACCCTTGACTCGCTGCCCGACGAGGCGATCACCGACGAGCTGCTGCGCAGCACCTGGCGGCAGGTCCAGGCGCTGCAGTCCCGGCGGATCGCCCACCGGAGGCTGGTCGGCGACGCGATTCTGGTGGATCGTTCCGGCAATGTCGCGCTGACCGATCTGCGCGGCGGTGAGATCGCGGCCGGCGACCTGGTGCTGCGCATGGACATCGCCCAGCTCCTCACCACGCTCGGGCTGCGCGTCGGCGCGGAGCGCTCGGTGGCCGCCGCCGTCGGCGTCCTCGGCCCGGACGCGGTCGCCGACAGCCTGCCCCTGCTGCAGCCCATCGCGCTCAGCCGCTCCACCAGGTCCACACTGCGGCACCTGGCCAAGGAGCGGGCGCAGCGTGAGCGCGAGGCGGTCCTGGCGGCCTCCCATGCGGCGCGCGAGGCCCTGGAGGCGGAGCAGGACGAGCACGGCGACGCGGACACCACAGAAGGCGGCAAGACAGAGGGCGGCAGGGCGGACCGCAAGGACCGCAAGCCCACGCGCGCGGAGCGGAAGTCCGTACGGGCTGAGCGGATCGCCGAGAAGCGGGCCATCGAAGAGGCGATCGAGGAGGCCCGCGAGGAGGACCTGCTCGCGCAGATCCGGCAGCAGATCCTGCTGATCCGGCCGCAGGCGCCGGTCGAGCCCGCCCGGCTGGAGCGGATCAGGCCGCGCACGCTGGTCAGCATCATCGCGGGCGCCATCGCCGCGTACTTCCTGCTCTCGACGCTCACCCACGTCAGCTTCAAGGACGTGATCGCCGAAGCGAACTGGTACTGGGTCGCGGCCGCGCTGGCCTTCGCGGCGCTGACGTACGTGGCCGCCACGTTCACCCTCCTCGGCTTCGTGCCCGAGAAGGTGTCCTTCGTCCGCACGATGCTGGCGCAGGTCGCAGGGTCCTTCGTCAAGCTGGTCGCGCCTGCGGCCGTCGGCGGCGTCGCGCTCAACGCCCGCTTCCTGCAGCGCTCGGGTGTACGGCCGGGGCTCGCGGTGGCGAGCGTCGGCGCGTCCCAACTGGTCGGCCTGGGCATGCACATCGTCCTGCTGATGGTCTTCGGCTACATCACGGGGACGGAGCGGACGCCGTCGCTGACCCCGTCCCGTACGGTGATCGCCGGGCTGCTGACGGCCGCCGTACTGGCGCTGATCGTCACCGCCGTGCCGGCGCTGCGGAAGTTCCTGTCGACGCGGGTGCGGTCGCTGTTCGCGGGTGTGGTGCCGCGGATGCTGGACATCATGCAGCGGCCGCAGAAGCTGCTCACGGGGCTCGGCGGGACGCTGCTGCTGACGGGTGCCTTCGTGATGTGCCTGGACGCGTCGATCCGGGCGTTCGGCGGCGAGCTGAGCTACGCGAGCATCGCGGTCGTGTTCCTCGCGGGCAACGCGCTGGGGTCCGCCGCCCCGACGCCGGGCGGCGTGGGCGCGGTCGAGGCCACGCTGACCTTCGGCCTCATCGCGGCCGGGCTGCCGAAGGAGATCGCGACGCCGGCGGTGCTGCTGTTCCGGCTGATGACGTTCTGGCTGCCGGTGCTGCCCGGCTGGCTCTCCTTCACGCACCTGACGCGCAGGGAAGCGATCTAGGCAGGTCGGCCCAGGCCGGTCCAGGTCGGCCCAGGTCGGCCCAGGCCGGTCCAGGTCCGTCCAGGTCGATTCAGTCGGCCCTGGCGCCCGGGGCCCTGGGTCAGCTGTCGAGGGACGGAGGGCGGGTGCGGAGCCGGCCGGCCGACTCCATGGCGCGGGCCAGGTCGCGGGCGGAGGGCGCGGTCCCCTCGTCGAACAGCCGGAGCATCATCACGCCGTTGAGCAGAGCCGCGTTATACGGGCCGAGCGTCCGCGCCGTCTCCTCGTCGACGTCGTCCTCCTCGACCCCTTCGAAGAAGGACACCATGCCCCGCCAGCCCTCCGCCTGCGCCTCAACGAGCCTGGCCCGTACCTCCGGCAGCCGGTCGGCCTGCGCGGTGAGCTCCAAGCCGGCCGCCCACAGCCCCCGGTACTTGGGGAACAGCTCGATGATCCTGCCCCATACCGCTTCGAGGCGCGCCTCGCGCCCGGCGGCGGAGACGTGGCTGCCGCCGCCTGCCACGTCCGGCCCGAAGGCCTGGCCCCACTCCTCGATGAAGCAGCCTGCTCAGGACGGGGCCGACCGAAAGGCGGCGGCCACGGAGGCTGCGCCGGTGTTCACGCAGTATCTGCAGTCAGTGCGCGGGATGAGCCCGCTGGAGGCCGGGCTGTGGAGCCTGGTGCCATCGGTCTTCGTCGGCGCCGCCCCATGGCGGCCGCGCTCGCCCAGCGCGTACACCGCTCGTACGTCATCTGCGGTGGCTGCCTGGTCGCCGCGGGGGGTACCTGGAGCTCACCCTCGTACGGACCGACTCACCGCTCTTCGTCGTCCTGACCGGCGCGAGCATCTATGCGGTCGGCATCGTCTCGGTGATGGCGCTGGGCACGGAACTCGTCCTCGGCACCGCACCGCCGGAGCGGGCGGGCGCCGCGTCCGCCCTGCTGGAGTCGGGCTCCGAGCTCGGCGGCGCGCTGGGCATGGCGCTCCTGGGCAGCATCGGCAACGCCGTCTACCACGCGGAGGCCGCCGACTCGGTCCGCCCGGCGCCCGGCGGGCTGCCGGACGGGGCGGTGGACGCCGCCCGCGAGTCCCTCAGCGGGGCTGTGGCGGTCGCGGGCCGACTGCCGGGGCAGACGGGAGACGCCGTGCTCGCCGCGGCGTCTGAGGCCTTCACACGGGGCCTGCACGCCACGGTGATCGGCCGCGCCGCGGTCATGGCCGCGGCAGCCGCCCTCTCGATCGTCCTGCTGCGCAACGTCACGTTGAGCAACCGGACTGAAGCCGAGACGGGGGGCGGAGGCGCCCACGCCGGAGCCGGCGGGAGCGCGCTGAGGCCCGGCGGCCCGGGGGGTGAGGCCCTACGCACGCAGAGGCGGCCGGGTGAAGAGGCCGTACGCACGCTCAGCCGTCCAGGTCGCGGCCCTGTTCCGGCCGGAATTCCTGGCCGGGGTTCCGGCCGGAGTTCCTCCTGGAGTCGTGGCCTTCCCGTCCTCCGGGAGGGCCCTCGGCCGAGCTGAGAAACCGACTGGCTGTTCTACTGTTCCTGAAAGAGTGATCCGGCGAACGGGGAGCAGGGTGCCGACACGCAAGCGATCCATAGGGCGGGCCGGAGCTGCGGCCGCCATGGCCATGCTCGTCGCCGCGGCCGCCACGGCCTGCGGCGGGGGAGGCGACGGCGACGAGTCCGGCGGCCCGCTCGCCGAGCAGAAGCTGAGCTGGAAGAGCTGCCCCGCCCCATCCGTCCTCCAGGGCGCGGGCTCCGGCAAGCCCGCCCCGCTCCCCGACGGCACCGAGTGGGAGTGCAGCACCCTGAAGGTGCCGCTGGACTGGGAGAAGCCGGACGGCGAGCGGATCGACCTCGCCCTGATCCGCGCCAGGGCCAAGGCCCAGGACGGGCGTATCGGCTCCCTCGTCTTCAACTTCGGCGGCCCCGGCGGCTCCGGCGTGGCCACCCTGCCCCTCGCCGCCCAGGAGGACTACGAGAAGCTGCACAGCCGCTACGACCTGGTCAGCTTCGACCCGCGCGGCGTCGGCGCCAGCGAGGGTGTGCGCTGCCTGGACGACAAGGCCATGGACGCGGCCTACGCGGTCGACGGCACCCCGGACGACGCGGCGGAGGAGAAGGAGTCCCTGGCGGTCACCCGTAAGTCCGCGGCAGGCTGCGAGCAGAACTCGGGCGAGGTGCTGCCGCATGTGGACACCGAGAGCGCGGCCCGCGACATGGACCTGCTGCGCCAGGTCCTCGGCGACCGGAAGCTCAACTACTTCGGGATCTCGTACGGAACCGAGCTCGGCGCCGTCTACGCCCACCTGTTCCCGCGGAACGTGGGCCGCGCCGTCTTCGACGCCGTGGTCGACCCGACCCACGACCCCGAGAAGAGCGCCCTGGGCCAGGCCAAGGGCTTCCAGCTCGCCCTGGACAACTTCCTGGAGGAGTGCGCCGCGGACGGCGCGTCCTGCCCGACCGGCACCGACCCGGAGCAGGGCCGCCAGCGGATCACCGACCTGCTGCGGCAGCTCGACGAGAAGCCCCTGCCGACCAAGGACGGCCGCCGGCTCACCCAGTCCCACGCCCTCAACGGCATCGCGCAGGCGCTCTACTCCGAGGACTTCTGGACCTATCTGAAGCAGGGCCTCTCGGAGGCCCAGGACCTCGGGACCGGAAATCTCCTCCTCGCCCTCTCCGACGCGATGACGGGCCGGGACGAGCAGGGCCACTACAGCAACGTCCAGTCCGCGAACACCGCGATCGTCTGCGCCGACGCGAAGCAGCGCTACACGCCCGCGGACGTCAAGGCGAAGCTCCCGGAGTTCCGGAAGGCCTCGCCCGTCTTCGGCGAGTTCCTGGCCTGGGGCCTGCTGCAGTGCACGGACTGGCCGGTCGAGGGCGGCTCGGAGAGCCTGGACGTCGCTGCTAAGGGCTCGGCCCCGATCGTCGTCGTCGGCAACACGGGCGACCCGGCGACGCCGTACGAGGGCGCGCAGCGGATGGCCGACGGGCTCGGCGAGGGCGTGGGCATCGAGGTCACCAACAAGGGCGAGGGCCACGGCGCGTACGGGACCGGGACGTGCGTGACGAACGCCGTGGACGCGTATCTGCTGGAAGGCAAGGTCCCGCGCGACGGCATGACCTGCGCAAGCTAACGCCAGGTGCCACGGGAGTGCGCGACCCGCGCAAAGCGCCAGGTGCCGCGGGACGCCATAACCCGCGCAAAGCGCCAGATGCCACGGGACGCATGACCGGCGCGAACTGGCGCCGGGCGCCACGGGACGCATGACCGGCGCAAGCTAACGCCGGGCGCCACGGACGCATGACCGGCGCAAGCTGGCGTCAGGCCGCCGGCCCTGGCGCCGTCACGCGGACCGGTGAAGGCGGCGCCGCCCACGGGGCTCGTGGTGGCCGCCGACATGCGAGCTAGCGCCGGGCGCCGCCGACGGCAGAGCCCATCAGCCCGCCGCCCGCTGACACCATCGAGCCGGGTCAACAGCCCCGCGAGGCACGAGCGAGCCAAGGCGCAGGGGCCGCCGGGCCTGGGCCGCGCCGGCTCGGCGAAGCCGGGCGGCGTCCGCGCCCACGGCGAAGACGAGGCCCCTGCTCACCTCCGGTGAGCAGGGGCCTCGTCAGAACTCCCGCGGCGGAGCCGACCCTACGTCAGTAGACCGGCTTCGACGGCTCGATCTGGTTGACCCACCCGATCACGCCGCCCCCCACATGCACCGCATCCGCGAAGCCCGCGTTCTTCAGGACCGCGAGCACTTCCGCGGAGCGGACACCCGTCTTGCAATGCAAGACGATCTTCTTGTCCTGGGGCAGGCCCTGGAGGGCGGTGCCCATCAGGAACTCGTTCTTCGGGACCAGCCGGGCCCCGGGGATCGAGACGATCTCGTACTCGTTCGGCTCGCGGACATCGATGATGTCGATGTTCTCGCCGCCGTCGATCCACTCCTTGAGCTGGCTCGGCGTGATGGTCGAGCCGGCAGCCGCCTCCTGCGCCTCGTCCGAGACGACCCCGCAGAAGGCCTCGTAGTCGATCAGCTCGGTGACGGTCGGGTTCTTGCCGCAGACCGCGCACTCGGGGTCCTTGCGGACCTTGACCTGGCGGTAGTTCATCTCCAGGGCGTCGTAGATCATCAGGCGGCCGACCAGCGGCTCTCCGATGCCGGCCAGCAGCTTGATGGCCTCGTTGACCTGGATCGAGCCGATCGACGCGCACAGCACGCCGAGCACGCCGCCCTCGGCGCAGGACGGGACCATTCCGGGCGGCGGGGGCTCCGGGTAGAGGCAGCGGTAGCAGGGGCCGTGCTCGGACCAGAAGACGGAGGCCTGGCCGTCGAAGCGGTAGATCGAGCCCCAGACGTACGGCTTGTTCAGCAGCACGCACGCGTCGTTGACCAGGTAGCGCGTGGCGAAGTTGTCGGTGCCGTCGACGATCAGGTCGTACTGGCTGAAGATGTCCATCACGTTCTCGGCTTCGAGCCGCTCCTCGTGAAGGACCACGTTCACGTACGGGTTGATGCCCTTGACGCTGTCGCGGGCGGACTCGGCCTTGGAGCGGCCGATGTCCGACTGGCTGTGGATGATCTGGCGCTGCAGGTTCGACTCGTCGACCTCGTCGAACTCGACGATGCCGAGGGTCCCGACGCCGGCCGCGGCGAGGTACATCAGCGCGGGCGAGCCGAGGCCGCCCGCACCGACACACAGCACCTTGGCGTTCTTGAGCCGCTTCTGCCCGTCCATCCCCACGTCCGGGATGATCAGGTGGCGGGAGTACCTGCGGACCTCGTCGACGGTGAGCTCGGCAGCCGGCTCGACCAGGGGTGGCAGCGACACGGGGACTCCGTTGGTCGGTTATGAGTACGGTTCGTCTGTTGGTAACAGTGCCATGGCCCATCTCATTCCGTGGCACCCGGTCCGATCCGCGAGACGATTTCGTCCCAGTAGCCGGGAAGGGCCTCCCAGGGGTCCGCGCCGCCGCCCCGGTCCGTACGGTCCGTGAAGTAGATCGTCCCCGCGCCCTGCCAGCGGGCGATACGCATCGCCTCGTCGAGGTGCGTGCGCGGGACGCCGTGCACGAGGTGGCAGAAGCGCTGCGGCGCGTGCTCGGCCGTCCACTCCGCCACCTGTGACCAGCGGTAATCCGCCCACGGCCCGGAGAAGGTCACCAGCTGGTCGCCCCACTCCGCGTATCCGGGATACGGGTGCACGCCGTGCCCGAGGACGATGTACGCCTCCCCGAGCAGGGCACGGAGCGTCGTCGTCGTACGCCGGGTGTTCTGCAGCTCGGAGCGCTCGGACGGGCAGCGGTCGAGATAGAAGCCGTCGACCTTGTACCAGTCCAGGAAGTGGTGGGCGTCCCCGACCAGCTCGGCGAAGGGGCGGGTGCCCTGGCGCATGTCGAGGTGGCCGAGCACCCGCACGCCCGCGTTCGCCAGCCGGCCCACGGCCTCCAGGCAGTGCGGGTCCGGGCGGACGCCGGGCCCGCGCGCGACGTTCAGCACCGCCCAGTGCACCGGCGTCCCGGGGCGGGTCAGCTCGGCCCACTCGGCCGGGGCGACCAGCGGGTGGGCGTAGCCGGGCACCCCGAAGCCGAGTCCGCGCGCGCCCGCGGTCGGGGCGCGCCGTCGGCCGGCCGAGATCAGATACGACATGCTGCCTCCATCCAGATGTCGGCGAGGGACTCTTCGAGCTGAATGCGGGGGCGCCAGCCGAGCCGGTCGCGTGCGGTGCGCACGTCCGCCTGCTGCCAGCTGCCGCAGCCGTCCGGGTAGGGGTACGCGGGCTGGATGCCCAGGTGCTCGGCGGCTCCGCCGAGACCGCCCCTGGCGGCGCTCGCGTCGAGCTCGTGGACCGAGCCGCTGTAGCCCGCGACCTTCGCCAGGACGGCGGCGGCGTCACGGAGTCTTACGGCCCGGCCGGTGCCGATGTTCACCACGCCCTGAGCGGCGGACAGGGAGGCGGCGTGCACGGCGCGCGCCACATCCCGTACGTCCACGAAGTCGCGCTGCACGCCGATGCCGCTCAGTTTGAGCTCGGCGTCCCCGGCCTGCATCGCGCGGCGCATCGCCTCGGCGAGGCGGCCCAGCGGGGAGCCGGCCGGGGTGCCGGGGCCCGCGGGCGAGAAGACGCGCAGCACGACGGCGTCGAGGTCGGAGCCGAGGACCAGCTCGGTGGCGGCGAGCTTGCTCACGCCGTACGGGCCGCCGGGGCGGGGCACCGCGTCCTCCGAGGTCGACGAGCCCGGCTGGGACGGCCCGTACTCGGAGCCACAGCCGATCTGCACCAGGCGCGCGCCGCAGCTGCTCCGGCGCAGCGACTCGCAGACGGTCGCCGCGGCCACGGTGTTGTGGCGGGTCAGCTCGCGCGCGCCGCCGCGGGTCGCGCCCGCGCAGTTGATGACGACGCCGGGATGCACGGCGTTCAGGAACCGGGTCAGCGCGCCGGGGCTCCCGGCGGCCAGATCGAACCGGACGTCGGCGTCGTCGCCGCGCCCGAGCGCCGTGAGCTGTACGGCGGGGTCGGCGAGCAGCCGCTCGGCCACATGCCGCCCGATGAACCCGTTGGCGCCCAACAGCAACACCCTCATCGTGCGGCCTCCTTGCGGTGGGGCGGGAGCACGCGCGCGTGGGGGCGGGTGTCGTGGGAGCGGGCCTTATGAGGGCAGGGCTCTTGGGGACGGGCGTCGTGGGGGTGGGTCTCTTGGGGGCGGGGTGTACGGCTCGTGTCGCGGTCGGACAGGTGTCCCGGGCGGGATGCGGTGGGACGGACGGGCGGCTGGGCGGGTGGCTGTGCGGGTCGTGGGGAGGGCAGTGCTCTCATCTCGGGTTCTCCTAGGGGGACGTGCTTGAGCCGTGGGGACTCGGGAGGGTCCGGAACCGGACCGACCGTGTGGACGCCGTACGGCGGGAGGGGCGGCCGGGGCGGGAGGCGCGGGCCGGGGGCGCCTGGGCCATATGCGGCGCATGCCGAGGGCGAGTTGTCATCGGGGCACCACCGGGGGTGTGCTGTGGGCCTCGGCGCGGGAGAGGGTGACGGTGGCGTGGGCGAGGAGGGCGAGCGCGGCGGCGGTGCAGGCGGCGAGCGGTACGGCGGCTGGGCCGTACGCCTCGACGACCGTCTCCACCGGGCCGCCGAGCGCGCCGCATCCCAGCAGCCGGGCGGCCAGGGCCGTGCCGAGCGCCGCCGCCTCCACCGCACAGGCTGCGGCGAGACCGCGCGCGGCGGCGGACGGACGCCCGTGGACGGCCAGCAGGCGCGCGACGAAGAGCAGCGTGCCGAGCGCGGCCGCCGAGGCCACAGCCACGGTCCCGTACGAGCCGCCTTCCAAGCTGCCGCCCGGGTACAGGTCTGATCCCGCCCGGGCCGCGACCAGCAGGCCGACGAGAGCGGCAAGGAAGAGGGCGACGGCCGTCGGCACCAGGGGCCGGATGCCCGCCGAGAAGTCCTCGAGACCTCGACTGGCCGTCAGCCTGCGCCGAGCGCATTCCGCGAACCACCTGGCGCACCAGGCGGCGGGCGCGACGGCGAAGGCGAGGGCGACGGCGGCCGGGGCCGCGTAGAGGGCGGCGTGGGCTACGTGGAGGGCCGTGTGGAGGGCCGTGTGGAGGGCCGTGTGGAGGGGTGCGTCGAGCGGTGCGTCGGGGGCGGCGGGGAGCGACCAAGAGCTCTCGTGCGGTCGTCCGCCCCACCGGGCGAGCAGCACGTCGCCGAGGAGGAGATAGGCGAGCAGCCAGCAGGTCCACAGCGGTGCGGTGCCCGGTGACCCGCCGCGGAGGCTCAGCGGCCCGCGCCGCAGACACAGCCACAGCGTCACAACCACGAGGGCGGCGCCCGCGGCGTCGGCGCCCAGCCGTACTGCCTGCCCGGCCGCCAGCGGCTCGACCCCGGCCACGGTGCCTGCGCAGGCAGTGCCCGGCAGCAGATACAGCAGCGCGCGCCGGGAGCGGGGCCGGGCCACGACGGCGGCTTCTTGCGGCGGCGCCACGCGCGCGTGGCCCTCGGCACGGGGCACGCGCGCGTAGAGCTCCTCCGCGAGCGAGAACACGTCGCGGTGCCGGAACCGCGCGGCCGTACGGTCGGTGACGCCGTGCGCCTCGAGGCCGGCGGCGATCTCGAGCGGATCGACGGCCCGTTCGCACAGCTCCCGGTGCCGATGCATCAGTGCCTTCACGGGGTCGGCGGGCCCTCGCCTGGCCATGCCCCGCGGGGGCCGCTCGGACCGCCCGTGCCGTTCGGACCGCGCGTTCTGCGCATGGGCCGCGTGCGCCCGCGCGCCTTCGTAGTCGCGTCCAACGCCCGCGGTCGCCTTGCCAGGTGGGTCACGTACCTCGTCAGCTGACACCGAACTCCCCTCCTGTGGGTGGGGGTCGACGGCTGCCTCGAACCATTCGCGCGGTGCTCTTCCCGAGGATCCGGACGGGGCTCCCTCGGAGCGCCGCTGCGCAATCCGCTGCCGTGCGGCGGCGAGCGAGTCCCGCCCCGTGGCGTCGAGCGGCTTCGCGTACCCGCGCGCCGACCGTCGCGGCACATCGCCTTCCGAGGAGCCGCGCTCACCCCTGGGCAAGGCACCTGAGCCCAGCTCCCCCAGGGACTCGGCCCCCTCCTCCGAAGCAACGGGCGCGCCACGGATACCCGGGAGGTCCCTCTCGCCCCCCTGCCGGGCCGCCCCCGGCGCGACCTCCCCGAACGCGTCGCCTTCCGCCCCAACAGCGCGCGCCCCGCTGGACGCTGAACGCGGGTCCGCCGTAGCCACATCCGCAACGTCCGCCGCGGAGGGGGGAAGTGGGCCCGAACGCATATCCCAGTCGCCCGAGCCGTCCGGGACGCGCAGGGCGTGGCCGACTCCATCGGCGTACGCGTCCGCCTCCGCGGACCCGGCGGCCATGGGCTCCGCAGCGGGCGCCACGCCCGATGAACTGGGCCGCGGACCTGCCGTGACGGCGTCCGCGCATCCGCCGAAGTCCTCGCAGGTGCTGGGCCCCCGGGACCGCGCTTCGCCGGATGCCGCGCGCGGGACCGCCGTGACGGCATCCGCAGCCTCCGCCGCAAAGGGCGGCGGAAGGGGGCCGTCCGGCTCGGGGTCGGATGGGCTTCCCGGGGATGGGGATGCGGTCATGCCTCTGCCTCCCTGTAGGAGGAGGGCGGGGCGTACGGCGCGCCGGCGCCCACCGGATGGCCGCGGCGAGCCGCATCGACGGGCATCGGCTCGGCGGCGGGTGCCCGGCCAGGGACGCTCGCCGCCCAGGTCGGGATGTGGGAAGGCGCGACCCGCCCCCGGGCCGGGCCCTCCCAGGAGCCCGTCCCAGCGCCCGGGCGGGCAGCGCCGGAGGAGGCCCAGCGGCCCGGTACGTGGGCCTCGGCCGGCCGCGCGAAGGGCAGCGGCTCGCCGTCCTCGTCCACGGCCTCGCGCTGGACCGGGCAATGCGACATCAACTCCAGGTAGATGCCACGAAATGCCGCGATGTTCTGCTCGACCGTGAAGAGCTCGAGCGCCCGGGCCCGGGCCGCGGCGCCCAGCCGGGCGCGGCGGTCCGGGTCGCGGAGCAGCGCCACGCACGCGTCCGCCAGCGCACGCGGATTCCGCGGCGGCACCACAAGCCCCGTACCGCCGATGACTTCGCACACCGCCCCGGCATCCGTCGAGACCGTCGCCCGCCCGCAGAGCATCGCCTCGACCAGGCCCACGGGAAAGCCCTCGGTGACGCTCGAGCGCACGATCACCGTGCCCGCCGCGTACGCATCGGCGAGTTCCGGCACCTCCGGGCCGCCGACCTCCTCGAAGGAGACCGGGTTGTCCCCGACGCTCACCGCGCTCTCGGCCTCGTCGGGGAACAACTGCGCGGCCAGTGCGCGGCAATGGGCGGCGTACGCGGCCGCGTCCGGTCCGCGCCCCGGCCCGCCGACGATCCGCAGCCGCGCCTCGGGCACCGCCTCCCGCACGCGCGCGAAGGCGTGCAGCAGGGCCACCAGGTCCTTGGCCGGTTCGATCCGGCCGACCCAGACCAGCGTGCAGTCGTCCGTGGCACGCTCCGCGGACTCCGCATCGGGCCCGGCACCATGAGCACCAGCACCAGCACCGGCACCGGCACCAGCACCGACCCTCACGCCCGCCCCTTCGCCCGGCTCCGCCTCGCCCACCGCCGTGAAGGGACTCGCGTCCATTCCCGGGTAGACGGTCCGCAGCTTGGCGCGGTCCGCGCCGCATCGCTCCTGCCAGCGGCGCGCATGCCTGTTGCCGGGGGTGATGAGCGAGGCCTGGGCGTACACCTCCGCCGCCAACTGCCTCTGGAAGGAGGCGAGCAGGGCGCGTACGGGGGCGGCGAGGGGCGCGCCGGAGTACGTGAGGTAGTGCTCGCGCAGTCGTACGCCGTACTCGGTGACCAGCAGCGGAATCCCGAAGAAGCGTTTGGCCACAAGCCCGGGAAGCGCCGCAGTACCACCCGACGTGGCATGGCAGAGGTCGACGCCACCGAGCCCCTCGTCCCCCTCGCCGTACCAGTCGAGGGACAGCGGTCGCAGCGACTGCTCGAGGCCGTCGAGGACGGCGAGCAGGTCCGGGAGCCGCGCGCCGTGCGCGCCCCGGAGGGAGCCGGGGGCGCGGCAAGCCGCCTCCAGGGTGCGGACGGCCATCTCGGAGCGGAGGGCGGCGGGCAGGCCGCCGTATTCGTCCGCGAGTTCCGCGAGCCCGTAGAGGCCGTTGGCGAAACGGTCCGCCTGACTGCCGACGGCCGACGCGGCGCGCACCGATCCACCCGCCGCCCCCGCCGCTCCGCAGATCCCCGCCGCCAGATCGCCGAAGTACGCGGCGAACCGCCGTCGCTCGCGCCGCCCGTACCCGCGCGCCGATCCGTAACCGCGCGCCCGCGCGCGCCCCTTCGCGCCGCCGCCCGGCTGCCATTCCCCCGCCGCACCCCACAGCGGAGCTGTCCGTACCCGGTGCACCTGCGGCGGCAGTTCGAGCCGGCCGTCCGCCTCCTGACGCTCACTCCGGCTCAGGGCATAGACCTCGAACTCATGCTGCGCGAGTCCGCGCACCAGCCGGTCGCACCACACCCTCGCCTCACCGGTCGCATACGGATACCCACCCTCCGTAAGCAGTCCTACGCGCACGTGTGCACCCCCGATCTCGATCCGGTCACCATCCGGACACCGCCGTCTGGCAGCGGAAAGACGGTAAGCGTGTACGCGGGTGGCGCGATGGACGGTTGTCCAT